>DATNOD010000059.1:0-15292 GCA_035601515.1 Candidatus Eiseniibacteriota bacterium
CGTGACCCACAGGCCCGCGAACATACTCCAGAAGGGCTTGCGGATGTCTTTGGCTCCACGGACCTCGCCGTAAAGGGTCGCTCCCCAGTTGGGCCACAGCAGGTAGAAAGCCAGCCAGGGGAGCAGAAGAAGCAGCGGACCGAACGTCAACGTGCTGAAGCTCGACCCTGCGAAGGTTTTGCTTGCTGCGTCGATCGTCCCCTGGTACGCATTGGCCGGCGCGCCGAAGAGGCTAGTCGCCTCGCGGTTGAAGGCGTTCTGGAAGTCCTGGGGACTCGCGAACAGGAGCAGGGCGCAGACAACCGCCAGACCTACGATGCCGATCCAGAAGCAGACCTTCTGGATTCGCGCGTAGGTTTCCATGCCCAGCGTGACTACGATGCTCACGAACGCGAGCACGATCAAGCACGACACGAAGATGCCGGTCTGACTAGTGAAGAACGTGGCGACGCCGGTCCAGCCAAGCGTATAGGCGAGGGGGGAGAAGAACTGGACGACCAGGATGTTCGCGTAGATCGGCGCCCAAAGGAACAGCGTGAACCACCAGCCGGTCATGGACAGTACGAAGCCAAGCCCGCCGCCTAGCACGCGGCTCTGCCAGGCGTAGTCGCCACCTGTACGCGGCATAACGCTCACCAACATCGAGTACGTGATGACGAGGAAAGTTGTCAGCAAGCCGAACACCAGAATCGCGGCGAGCAGCTGTCCATCCGGGACGGTGTAGACGTAGGACATGCCGTAGAGGCCGAGCGTGATCAGGTTAACTGACCAGAACGAATAAACGAAGGCATCGAACGTCGACCAGGATTTGACCAGTCCGGTGGCGTTGCGCAGGAACAGCGTCGGCCGCGCCCCGGCCGACCCCATCGTCGTTTCAGCCATGTGTTTCTCTCCTTCTCCCTATCCCGTTATCCGTTGACCAGCTGGTAGCTCTTGATCCCCTTCTTCGCGTCGAGACTGATGATCGCCGACATGAGGATTCCTTCCTCATAGGAGCTGCCGGGGTTGATCGAGAGCGTCTTCCCGAGCTTGACCGCGCCCTTGCTCTCGTGAATGTGACCGTGCAGGGACAGCATGGGCTGGTGCTTGTCGATCGCCTGGCGCACCGCTGTCGAACCGACGGGGCGCAGCGCGCGGCCGCCGTGCATGAGCTTGAGGTCCGCGTCGATCGCCGGCGCCTCGTCGAGGCCCGAGCGAAACGGCGGGCAGTGGAGGTTGAAGATCGCGCGTGAAGGGTCGGGGATGTTCTTGGCCATCGCCTCGATCCGCTCGCCGAGCTTCTCTTCGGTCTCCTCGCGGTGCGTGTTCCACGGCGTGTGGTTGGACCAGCCGGTGGAGATCATCGTGAAGCCTTCGATCTCAACCATCCGTCCTTCACCGAGCTCGACCACATCGGATTCCCGGACGACGTCGTCAACCTCCATCTCGTCGTCGTTCCCCGGGCACACGAATATGCGCACGCCGGACCCGCGCAGCTTGTCCGCAGCCATGTTCATCCAGCGCCGGACGCCGTCCAGCATGATTTGCTGGAAAGTCTCCTTTCGAACGTCGGCGTTCTCGTCCAGCTCCTGCAGGCGCTCGGGCGTCACGTGAAGCGGGTAGTAGCCCCGCCGCCGGATCTGGTTTTCGATTTCGCCCACCATCTCCGCACCGACAACTTGACGGTCGGCCGCGATGGTGACCGTATAGTGGCCGTTCTCCTCGACGATCGGGATCATGGCCTTGCCCGTCATGTCGCCTCCGCAGATCAGAATGTCGGCTTCATAGAACTTCGCGGCGTTCAGGAATTTGCGCCAGCACATCTCGGAGCCGTGCAAGTCGGTGGCGAAAAAAATCTTTGGCATCAGGGGCCGCCTCCAGAATGTCCTTGCATCTTCATCGGCCTAGGCGGCCGGGCTCCGCTGATGCCGGCGTCGTCTCCTGCGCGCGCTCGGTCACGCATCTGTGCGATGCGCTCCCTCGCGTGCTCGTCGTCTCCTTGGCACCGGCCGCCGATGCCGCGAATATGCAGCGGACCCCTGGAGTCGGCCACTTACCTCTCCACCAGGACTTTGCGAATCTCGCGCTCGAATCCGACCACGTGACGCTTCATGCAGTCCTCCGCGCGCTGCCCATCGCCGGCGATGACGGCGCGCAGCATCTCGATGTGCTCCTCGACCGCCTCGCGCAGCCGCACACCGTGATCGATGACCAGGTACCAGAGACGGAGGCTGAGGTTGAAGTACCTGTCGAGCGTGTTTTCGAGAAAGGAGTTGCGCGCCGAGCGATAAATCTGGCGGTGGACCTCCTGGTCGAGCTGCATGAGCTCGCGCTGGTTGATGCGCTCGACCGCGTCCAAGCGCTCGAGGAGGTCGCTGATCGCGTCCCGGTCATGAGGTCCGATGCGCTCCGCGGCCAGCCGCGCGGCATGGCCCTCGAGAACCACCCGGACCTCGGTGATGCGGGCCAGATCGGTGATGTTGACGTCAGTGACGAAAGTCCCGCGATGCGGAACGCTGCGGACGAGGTTTTCCCAGGCGAGACGCTGCAGCGCTTCTCGGATCGGCGTGCGCCCGATTTCGAGCTCATCACGCAACCGCCCCTCCTCGACTACGGAGCCCGGCGGCATGTTCAGGCAGACGATGCGATCACGGATGCGGATGTAGGCTTCCTCGCTCTGGGAGCGGCCGGCTTCTGGAGCCGAGCCCTGGGCGCGGCGTCCCGGCAGCGCGCGAACCTGCGAAGCCACCCCCGTCGACCCTCCCCTATCGGCCATCCACCAATATGCGACCGATATACCGGCGGCAAAGGTAGCACCGGTCCGGGAACCCGTCAAATCGGGAGCTAGTCCGGCAATGGCGCTCCTCTCGTCTCAGGCAAGAGGAGCAGAAGCAGAGCGCCCAGGAAGGCGACGACTCCAGTAAGTCCGAGCGTCGTGCCCAGGCTCATCGATTGCGAGAGCAACCCGACCGCCTGGAGCCCGGCGACGCTGCCGGCGGCTGCTGCGAGAGACGAAAGTGCTTCGGCGGTCGCCCGCGCCCGCGTCGGAAACAGCTCGGCCGACCAGGCGCCCAGAACAGGGGTGGCCGCGCTGGCGAACGAGCTCCAGAGCACGTTGCCGGCCACAAATCCTGGCGTGCCGGTCGCGAAGCTGAGGCTCGCCGCGACCGCGGTCGCGCCGGTCAGGGCGGTGCCTGGGACACGTCGCCCAAAGCGGTCGCTGAGGAACCCGCCGGCCACGTACGAAGCCGCGCCCGCAACCCCCGACGCGATGATCAGCTCGCTTATCGCGGCCGGGCTCAGGTGGAGGACCTGGCTCGCGAACAGTGTGAACAGGAGACCGGCGGGCTCGAGCAGCACGGCCAGCAGCGCGGTCGTGGCGGCGATCACGATCAGACGCCGGCGCCATGCAGGCGCGATCAGTAGCCGCAGCGCCGAGCCCGACAGCCGGACTCCTAGCCACACACGTCCCTCAGGCAGTCTCGTCCAGATCATTGGCGCCGCGAGAAGCCCAACTCCACCCGCGAGAAAGAGGTATCGCCAGTGGGGCGCAACGACCGGGTAGGCGAGGACGGTGATGCCGGTGCCGATACCGCTGAGCACTGCGAGCACGCTCACGGCCTGGCCACGGCGGCCGGGCGGAGCCTCCTCGACGATCAGCGCGGTGGCGACTCCTCCCACCAGGACCTCGAAGCACACAGCGACCAATCGAAGCAATGCGAGGGCTTCCAGCGACGGAGCGAACGCGCTGGCGAAATTGGCGACCGAGAATCCGGCCACCCCGACCGCGATCAGCCGTCGGCGGCCGAAGCGGTCGGCAAGCGTGGCGAGCGGCAAGGCCCCGATGCTGCCCAGGGCGAGCACCGAGCCGAGGTTCGAGAGCGCGGGAACGCGGGCGTGAAAGTCCCCCGCGATCGCGGGCAGCGCGAGGACGAGCACTGAACCGTCGAACGCGGTGAGAACCACGGCGAGGCCCGCCCAAATCAGGGTTCGGCGTTGCAGCGCATCCAGCTCAACCATTTAGAGAAAGCCGAGCCTCCTCAGCAGATACGGCCCTGGTCCAAGGAAGCCGCAGGTGGCTGCGATGTGCGCGATGGAGACTCCAAGCAACGAAGGAGGTCCCGGCAGTAGCCAGAAGGCGAGACCCAGCGGGACGCCCACGAGCGCCGTCGCCAGGGTCTCGGCCCACGGCCAGCCGAGGCGGTGGTAAAGGACGTAAGTCGCGGTGCCGGCGATGAAACCCACGGGGACCCCGAACGCCAGGCCGAGCCCGCCCTGCACGAGACCCCTGAAGAACGCCTCTTCGATCGGACCGTTGAGCACATAGAACGCGGCCTGAAACCACGCGTCGCCGCCACCCGACGGGACGCTGAGCACGCCGCGACGCCGCGCGAGCAGGAGCTGTACCGCGGCGGCGGCGATGAACAGGATCGGCGCGGCGGCGCCCGCAAAGATGATCTGCGCGGACGGTCGGCCGGTAGAAAAGCCGAGCCATGCCGGCCGCCAGCCGATCTCGACTACCGCGACGACGACCGCGAAGGGAAGGAGCCGTCGGAGCAAATCCGGCGCCATCCAGCCCCAGCTGTCGGGAATACGCGTGAGCGCGACTCGCGTTGAAGTCGTCATGGAGTTCGAGGTCTACTACGACTACACATGCCCGTTCGTCTATCGCGCCTCATTGCTGCTCGCGGGCGTGGCCGGTGAGCGGGCTCTTGATGTTAGGTGGCGCTATTTCTCGCTGACGCAGGTGAACTCCAAGGATGAGGGCTGGACGGTGTGGGACGCCCCCGCCGGCGAGAGAGTGCGCGGGCGGCTCGCGTTCATGGCGGCCGAGGCTGCCCGCCGTCAGGATCGATTCGAGCCGTTTCACGCGACGCTGCTGCGAGCGCGGCACGAAGGTCGTATCAACATCGACGAGGTCGAGGCGATCGAGCAAGTGGCTGAGGATTCGGGCCTCGAGCTTGATCGTTTTCGTCGCGACGTTGCCGATCCGACCATTCTCGCGGCGCTTGAGCGCGACCACACTCACGCGGTTACCGTGCACGGCGTTTTCGGGACGCCGACGTTCGTGTTTCCCAATGGCGCCTCAGCGTACATTCGGATCGCGGAGGTGCCGGTTGCGGACGACGCGACGAAGATGTTCGACAGCTTGATCGCGATCGCCGCGGACGAGCAGCGAGTGCTCGAGATCAAGCGCCCCGTCAAGCCCACTCCCAACTAAGAACTGTTAATTTCGTTTTACCCACTCGGGTAGCAGGATGGCCTCAGGAGTTTCCTGTTACGGAGTAATGGGCTTGCGGGGGAATCGTTGTTGAGTCGTTGGTTGGGAGGCGGTCATCGGTCGCCCGCGGGCGGCAACGGCGGGGGCGAGCAGGTCCAGCCGGTGAAGGACGCCGATTTCATCGTGCTGCCCGCCGTGGCCAGCGACTCGTGGCGAACGTGGCTGATGACGGGCCTTCGTAGAGCGCCTTTCGACCGTCGCCGGCTTCGCGGTGACCACAAAGGCCTCAAGAAAATGATGATCGATGGCACCAGCTCTCCCGAAGATCCGGCTCAACCCTGGAACGACTTCTCGGGCGCGATGGTCCGCCAGGCGGTAGACGAGGCGTTGAACTCGTTGCCTGCCGGCCACAAGCAGGCGGTCAAGCTCGCCTACTTCGGCGGCATGACGAACGAGGCGATCGCCAAACACCTCGGCGTCGGAACAGGCGTGGTCCGCAAGCGACTGCGGGACGCGCTGGCGGTTGTGAGCGCGCACGTCGAGACCGGGGCGGCATTGGGTCGCAAGGTCATCTACGGGATTGCGGCGTTGGCGGCGGTTCGCTGGACGATTGGTTTTCTACGGCGCATACCCTTTCCGGCGACCGATCAGGTGGCGCAGGCGGCCGTCGTCCTGGCCTGCGGCGTGGTGACCGCTTCGGTCCTCAGCACCTCCTCCCCGTCGCCGGCTCAGCTGACCCAGGTCGACAGGGGCCGGCTCAGCGCTCCGGCGCCCGGTGTGCCGCTCAAGGTCTCGACGTCGCCGGTCGCGCCGGTGATCGGCTCGGTGCCCATCCCAACACCCGCTGTGCCGGCGCTTCCGACCGTGCCTGCGGTCAACTTGCCGGTGACACTGCCCGTGACGATACCCTCGCCACCACCCATCCCCACGCCGTTGCCAATTCGGCGAGTGCCTTAGCTATTGAGGGCGTAGATCCCGACACCGTCGACCACCGCGACCAGGTGATATCGGCTTGCGACCAGGTCCTGGAGCACCGGATAGTTGCGCATCGGATACATCGCAAAGTCGCTCCAGCCGGCGGCGGCGGTATCGACGATCAGGACCGGCGGGTTGCGCTCGAGGTCTGACTTCAATTCCGGCCACACATCAGGGGACGTGTCCCAGTTGTTCGGCGGTAGGTTCGAACCCCGCGCAAATCCGCGGAGGAATCCGGGGAACCGGCTCGCCATCAGCCGGTCCGACTCGACGTATAGCGCCGGCCAGTCGCCCCAGACGAACACGCGATCGCCAGGGCCGGCGTGGGCCCGGATATAGGTCGCGACCTGTTCGTGTTGCGGGACGGGCGGGCTGAAGTCGTAGGTCAGCGGGTCGGCGAAAACGTTGTACGCAGCCCATCCGAAGGCGGGCACGGCGACGCCGACGGCGACGATCCAGGCAACCTGCTTTCTCATCGGCGTGCGGAGGGCCGCGTCGACCGCCAGCGCCGAGAGCAGAGCCAGGGGGCCCATCACCTGAATGAAGTAGTGCCACGAGAGATGGCCGCCTGCGAGCGATCCCAGCATCGACACGACCAGCCAGGCGACGATCAGCCGCTGCCCCGAATCCAGTCGTCTCCAGCGCACAGCCCACGCGATCGCGGCCACCCACAGGACTGCCATGTCGACCACGAATGGCACGACGCTGTCCTTCGCCCGAGCCCAAACCAGTCCGGGAGCCCAGTTGCCGCTCGCGTATCCCGTCAGGGTCGCGATCGTCCACCGCCAGAAGCCGGAAAAGGAACCGGTTAGCGCGATCATCACGGCGCCCGCCAGCAGCCCCGCGGCCAGGCCGCCGATGAACAGAGCTGACCCGCGCGCGCGACTTTCGCGTGGCTCGAAGTAGACGATTGCCAGCGGCAGCAGCAACACGTCGACCGCGGCTGATTGCCGGAAGGCGCCCGCGGCCGCGAGCAGCAATCCCGACCAGACCCAATGGCGGCGGAGCATCAACAAGAGCGACGCAGTGAGCGGCAGCATCATGAACGCTTCGGTGTTGGCTGCCAGGAGTCGCGGATTGCCCGCCGCCGTCATGACGCCGTAGAAGATCGCTGCGAGGATCCCCACTCGGTTGCCGGCCGGCTGCCTTCCGGCCACGAAGATGAGGACGCATGTGGCGGCGATCGTCAGCAATGCGATCGCATGGATTGCGGTCATCTGGTACGTGCCGAACAGGCGGAACGTGACGGCGTAAACCCAGAAGATGCCCGGCGGCTTGTTGTCCACGCCGCCCTGCGCGTACAGCGGGTCGCCGAGGTTCATCAGCGCTGCGATCGATCCGTAGATCGCTTCGTCGCCGTCGAGCAGGCGATGGAAGAAAGAAGGAGCGTGCACGATGAGGACCGGAGCCGCCACCACCGCCACCCAAAGCGCGGGCTTGCCGGCGTTGCGCGTCATCGTGGCGGTCGCCATAAGGCCTACCTATATTGCTGTACGGTCGGAGCGTGACCACCGTCAGCCGTTTTGGAGCGCCATTCGCGCTGGTAGTCGTGCTGGTGGCGCTCGGACTCGATCTCTGGAATCCAAGCGAGCCGATCGGTATCGACTTCCATACCTACGAAGCGGCTGCTCGCGTGGGTCTACACCAGGGATGGTCACACATTTATGACGAGTCGCTGGTCGCGGCCGAGCAGGCGAACCTGGTCCCGAGTCAGACGGTCCAACCCTTCCTGAGCCCGCCGCCGGTCGCGTGGCTCGCTGCTCTGCTCGCGCCTCTGCCGTACTGGCCGTCCTACTACATATGGGCCGCGTTCACCTTGATCGCGTTCGGGCTCGCGCTGATCTGGGCGTCTACCGATCGCGGTCTGATGCGCTGGGTGGCGGCCGGCGCGGCATTGGGTCCTTGGTGGCTGCTTCACGCGGTGCATCTAGGCCAGGTCGTCCCGCTCGTGGCCGCAGGTGTCGTGGTCGCCTGGCGCCTCGCGCGCGATCGGCGCGACATCGCGGCCGGCGTCGCGTTGTCGGTGGTCTTCCTGAAGCCGAACACCGCGATCCTCGTCCCGTTCGCACTACTTGTCGCCGGTCGCTTCCGGACGTTCGCGGCCTGGGCCGGCGCCGGCGTCGCCGTCGCGTCGATTGCCTGGCTGACAATGGGCTCGAGCGGCGTCTCCGCTTACATCGGCCAGCTCACGGGCCCGCTGCCCGCAGGCGCGAATTCGCTTACTGTCGAGGGCGCGCTCGGAGTGAGCGGGTCAGTCGCCCTGGCATTGCGTTTGCTCATCGACGTCGCCGCCCTCGTGGCCGCCTTCCGGTTGCGCCATTCCACTGGGCTGGCCATTGCCGCCGGGACCCTCGGGTCGCTGCTCGTCGCACCGTACCTGCACGGCTCCGATCTGTCCCTGGTCGGCGTGGCGGCATGGATGGTGTGGGAGGAACGGCCGCCGCTCACCTGGCGAATCCCCATCGCCGCGGGGTGGGTCATCGCGAGCCCGTTTGTGGCGTCGAGCCCGCTGAGCCTGGGATTGAACCGCTGGCCTCTCGTCGAGCTCTTGTTGCTGGCGGCCCTCGTGGTCGAGGCCTGGCGGCCAGGGCGCGAGAGAGAACCCGCCTTAACAGGCAAGGCTGACCTCAGGTCACGGGCCCCCGCATAATCCAAGAGCCCGCCTCATCGGAGGAAACGTTTTGCCACTCGACGTACACGACATCCACGGCCCGCTCCGAGTCCTCGCCGGGCCGGGGACTGGGAAGACTCGCGCGCTCGTCGACCTGTACGAGCAGGCCGTGATCGCGCATCTGGCCACGCGCGACCAGATCCTGACGCTCACCTTTTCCACCGGCGCCGCCGACGAGATCGCCAGGCGCATCGACGAGCGGCTGAAGGACGACTACGCAGAAGCCTGGATCTCGACGTTCCACAGCTTCTGCTGGCGCGTGCTTCGCGACCACTCGCCGGATCCCCGCCGGATGCTGATCAACAGCTTTCAGGAGTCGATCGTGATGAGACAGGTCCTCACCGAGATCGATCCAGAGGTGCTGGGCGCCCTCGTCGGGGTCCGGCGATCCGACGCATTCGCCCGCGACCTGCTCGGTTTCGTCGCCCTGATGAAGCAGAACCTCGTGCACCCGGCTGCGCTGGTGCTGGCGACAGAGGCGGGTGGCAGCGACCGGTTGCGCGCGCTTGCCGCCGCTTACCAGGTTTATCAGGAGCGGCTCCGCGGCGCGGGTCTTTTCGACTTCCGCGACCTCATCGTCGGGGCCATCGAGCTGCTGCAGTCGAAGCTGGAGCTGCGCGAGCAGCTGCGCTCCAAATTCCGGCTGATCCTCGTCGACGAGTTCCAGGACGTCGACCCGGCTCAATTCCAGCTGCTGCAGCTGCTGGCGCCGCCCGAGTCTCGTCCGCGGCTCGTGGTCGTCGGGGATCCGGACCAGTCCATCTATGGATTTCGCGGCACCGTTCCGCGGCTCCTCGGCGTCGATTTCCCGGCCGTCTATGGCGCCGCCACTGTGGGGCTCGACGAATGCTGGCGATGCTCGCAGGAAGTGCTAGAGGCGGGTGAGCGGCTACTTGGCGCGACCCAGCCCGGGCGCGTCCACCGAAGCCTTCGCTCGGTTGCGCAGATCACGCAGCCGGCCGTGGTCGTCGCCCACGAAGGCGATGGCCTCGACGAGGCGTTCTTCTGCGCTCGGGAGATCAAGCGCATCCACACCGCGTTCCCCGAGCTCCGGCACGACGATTTCGCGATCCTGCTTCGCAGCACCACAGCGATGGGGGCTCCGTTCGAGGAGGCGCTGCGCGCGCTCGGCCTTCCTTATGAAGTGCGCGGGTCCGGTGCCGCCGCCCGCAACGAGGTGGTCAGGTTCCTGGTCGGGTATCTCGAGTCGCTGCGGCGACCGGACAACCCTGAAGCTCTCGAGGGGGCGCTGGCGTCGAGCCTCGGCGGCGTCGGCTCCCGCACATTGAGTCGCCTTCGCGCGCATGCATTCGAGCAGGCGAGGCCGCTGACGCGCGTGATGCGACGGCTGATGTATGTGCTCGCCGCCAAGGATCCGCAGCGCTATCCACTGCCGTGGGTCGGCGAGGCACCGGCCGACCCGCCGACCCCGCCCGACTATTACGAGTACCTCGCCGAGGCGGAGCTCGGCGCGCTGCACGCCGCGATGGTCGCCAGGTACCGGCTGCTCGACCGCGCAAAACAGCTACCGCTGGCGAGCCTCGCATATTCGATCCTCATCGAAGACGGCGCGATGGGCAAGCTGCTCGCCCTCGAGCTCGGGGCCGATGACCGCACCGAGGCGATGACCGATCTGCGCGCGACCATCGACGGCCTCGAGGCCCTCGAGGATGTTTACGAGAGGCTCCACGGGTCGAAGCCGCTGCTGTCGGACATCACGTCGTCGCTCGATACGCTGCTTTCGGGCGCCGCAGACGACACCGAACCCGCGTCCGCCCGGCGCGACGCGGTGCAGGTGATGACGGTTCACCAGGCCAAGGGCCTGGAGTTTCAGTTTGTCTTCGCCGCCGGCTTCGCGCATGGCCTGTTTCCATCGGAGGCGCGGCCGCATCCACTCCTCGACACTGAAGACAGGTCGTGGCTCGAACGCTTCAAGGTCGGCTTCATGCCCTCGTGGCCGGCCGACCCGGACGGCCACCTCGCGGAGGAAGCACGTCTCGCTTTTGTCGCCATGACCCGTGGCCGGCGCGTGTATCTGACCTACGCCGACGCGTATCTCCGCCAGGCGGGGCCGTCGGTATTCCTCGGTATGGCGGAGCCGGACGCCGAGATGAAGGAGCTGACGCGGGCCACCGCTCGGCTCGAACCCGCGGATGTCTTGCTCTCACGGGAGGCCGAGGTGTTGATCGCCGCGCACCGGGAAACCCTGACTGCGGAAATTTCAATGCGCGCGGCGGCGCTCGGTCTCGACGTCGGCTTCATCGCCGACCGCGACGCCGGCGAGCCGTTCGAACCCTATGGCGGCGATCGCAATCCCGAGCAAGTCCTGATCGATCACTTCAGTCCCACGACGCTCAACGACTACCTGAAGTGCCCGCGACTTTACTGGTACAACCACCACCCCGGCCTGGCGGAAGAGCCGAGGTCGGTGGCGATGGAGCGGGGAGGTTTTCTCCACGAGGTGCTCGAGGACTTCCACATGCAGGAGGCCGGATGGCGGCCGCTGGAAAGTGATGGCCAGAAGGAATGGCTCGAGTCCGTTTTGCAGAAACACCTTGACGGCTACCTATCACGAATGGAAGGAGTGCTCGACCGCAAGCGCGAGGAGAAGCAGGTGCGGACGCTCCTCGGCAACTACATCCGCTTCGTGACCGGCATGCAGCACATCCGCCGCCTCGGGACGCTCGCGCTCGAGCAGCGCTTCCACCTGCAGCTGGACGGGGCGGAGATCGTCGGCAAGATCGACCGAGTCAACGACGTCGGCGATGGCGAGGTCGAGGTCATCGACTACAAGACTGGCGCGGGCAAGGCGATGCGGTGGGCGTACGAGATGTACTTCGGCCCCGACATGTACGACGTGCAGCTCGCGCTCTACTACCTCGCGTGCAAGTACGGATTCGACGACGAGGGTAAGCCGCTCGGATTCCAGCCGCGGTTCCTGTCCCTCTGGTACCCGAAGGACTGGGTCTGGGGCTCGATGCGACAGGACATCTTCACCGTCGGCCGCCCTGCGGGTCTCAAGGAATATCGGGAGAAGGTGCTTGAGCCGGCCGACCTCGAGCGCAGCCGCGACATCGTTGTGCAGGCGATTAGCCGCATCAAGGCCGGCCATTTCGAGCCGGCGCCGCGCGACCTTGCCGGCACGTGCATCACCCGCTTCTCATCGTGCCCGCATGCCGCCATCTGTCCTTACGGTGGAGCTCCCGCCGAGTGATCGCGGAATCAGCTCGGAAGCTCAGCCCCGAGCAGGCGGCGGCTGCGCACGCCGGTCCCGAGGGCGCGTTTCTCATCGCAGCCGGGCCCGGCACCGGCAAGACCGCCACCGCCGTCGAGCGCTTCTGCTGGCTCGTCGAGCATCGGGTGCCGGCCGGACAGATCCTGGCGGTCACCTTCAGCGATCGTGCCGCCGACGAGCTGCGTGAGCGCATAACGGCCGAGCTCAGGGTCCGCCGTCCCGACCTTGGGCCCGAGGTCCTCGATGGCGCCTGGATCGGGACGTTCCACGGCATCTGTTCGCGCCTGCTCGACGAGTTCGCCTACCTGGTTGGGGCGCCGCGCGAGCTTCGTGTGCTGGACGAGACCGGTCAGCGGCTGTTCGAGCAGCGTTTGGTGGCGCGCCTGCGCAGCGGCGAAGCAGCCCCCCTCGACCCCGACTCGTTCACGGGCCTCAGCGTCGACGATCTCGACGATCTTCTTCGATCCGGCCTGCGCTTCCTGCTCAAGCTGAAAGGTCGCGGCATCACGCCGGAGCGTTTCTACAAACGAGCCCTGGAGCTGCACGCAAACCACTGGCAGTCGCCCGTCGACGCCAACGCGCGCCAGGCGGCCCAGGCGGAGCTGGAGGCGATCGAGGTTCTCCACCTCGTCTACCAAACCTACGAGGACGCGCTGGCGGCGGATGGCCTGCGCGATTTCGACGATCTCATCCTCGACGTGATCGATGCACTCGAGCGCGTGCCAGAGTTCCGAAGGCGCTGCCGCGAACGTTTCCGATATCTGCTCGTCGACGAGTTCCAGGACACCAACCGGATCCAGCTCGACCTCATCCGGCTCCTGTCAGCGGACGGCTTCGGGAACGTGGCCGTCGTCGGCGACGCGAAGCAGTCGATCTACGGCTGGCGCGACGCGGAGATCGAGAACATACGGAGCCGCTTCGGCGGCAAGCGGCTGCCGCTCACGCATAACCGCCGGTCGTACCAGGAGATCCTGGATTGCGCGACGGCGTTCATCCGCCGCGACCCTGATTTCGCTGACGAACCCGACCTCACCGCGACGCGTGGTCCTGGGGAGTGGCCGGTGACGGTGGTCATGGCGCCGGACTCGCGGACCGAGGCGCGATCGGTGGCCGAAACGATCCGGCGCCTCTACCGCGGCGGCCGGCCGTTCTCCGACATAGCCATCCTCGCGCACTCGATCCGCATGCTCCCACGCGATTTCGAAGACGAGCTGCGGCGCCAGGGCATTCCTTACCTGACCAGCGGTGGCTCCGGCTTCTTCGACCGCCAGGAGATCAAGGACGTGCTGGCGATGCTCCGCCTCACGGAGAACCCCATGGACGACGGCGCGCTGGTGCGTGTTCTGCAGGGACCGATCGTCCGCTTGCCCGATCGCGGCCTGTACCAGATGGCAGCCAGACGGTTCGGCCGTCATGGCATGCGCTTGCGTGATTGCTTCGAGGCGGCGCGTGCCGAGGGCTTCCCGGAGATGGAGCCGAAGGTCGCGGAGCGCGCGGCGGCGCTCGTGGACCTTACAGATCGCGTAGGACGCCTCCGCGACGCGCTCACGGTCGCGGACATCCTCAATCGCCTGCTCGAGGAGACTGGGTATCTGCGTTGGGCCGAGCTGCGAGCGCAGCGAGATGGCAGCCCCCGCGCCCTGCTCAACCTGCGCAAAGTTTTTCAGCTCGCATCGCGTTTCGAACGCGAGCTCACGCTCGCGGGGATTGGCGATTTCGTACGCCACCTGGACCAGGTCATCGATGCCGAGCTGCCGGTCGGCGAAGCAACTGAAGAGTCGGCCGCGGCCGACGCGGTCTCGCTGCTGACGATTCACGCGGCCAAAGGCCTGGAGTTTCCCGTCGTCTTTCTCGTCAACCTGCGGCCAGCGCGGGCCCGCGACACGGAGCGGTTCTTTTTCGACCCCGACCGCCTTGGATTCGTCATGAAGAACTGGCGCGGCGAGAAGCACCCGCGCTACCAGACGACCTCGCCAGGAGAACCTGCCGTGAAGCTGGCGATCGGCGAGCGCAGGCGAATCGTCTATGTGGGCCTGACGCGCACGAAGGATTCCCTGTTCGTTACAGCGACGAGAGAGGAGCAGTCAGCGCGCGACGTCGAGATGGGCGACCAGGACCATTTCGCGGAGATCCTGAGCTGGGCGCTCGCGCACCCGGAGTCGGCGAACGTCGTCGAAGCGGAACAGCTCGAGCTTCTTCCTGGGCCGGCCAGCATCAAGTCCGCGAACGGCTCCGGTGTGGTGGCGGCGGTGCTCGACCGCATGGAGGCGATCCAGCCGCGCCGCTCGCCGGCGGCCGCCGCCGTACCGCCGGAAGTGCAGATCAGCTTCTCGCAGCTGCACGACTTCGAGGTCTGCCCGATTCGGTACCGGTTCAGCCAGGTGTGGCGGGTGCCCGCGCCGCCCGACGACCTGCTGCCGCGATTCGCGCGCGCGGCCGGCTCGACCGAGCTCGGCGCAACGGTGCACGCAGCGCTGGCCGCATGGCACTCGGGCCGTGGCGACTTGCTCGCGCTCTACGAGGGACCGGAGCCTGGTCGCGAGATGCTGCGCGGCTACCTGGCGCATCCACTGTCCGCGGCGCGGACGCTTGGGGTGGAGGTCGAGTTCAACCTGCGCGTTGGCGGGACCCGGGTTCGAGGCATCGTGGATCGGATCTGCGAGCTGGATGGCCGCACGGTCTTGATCGACTACAAGACCAACGCCGCGATGGACGCGGCCTTGATCGAGGCCTACACCGTACAACTGCGCCTTTATGCGCTCGCGGCCGGTCGCGGCCTGCTGCCGGGCGGCTCCGACCCACGCTTGATCCTTTTCGACCTTCGGCGCTCACGCGAGATCGAGATCGCTGCTGACGACGCTGCCGTTGAGGCGCGCGTTTCCGCAGTCTCGGATCGCATCGCCCGAGGCGATTTCGCGCTGGGTCCCGAGAATGCACAGCGGCCGTGCGCGATGTGCGCCTACCGGCCGATCTGCCCCGACGCCCGGAAGTGAGGCTCGACGTTCGCTACTTCGAGCGCCGGCAGATCAAAGAGGCGATCGCTTTCGCGGAGGGGGGCGGCATCGCCATTCACCGCAACTTCGATCACTACCACGGGTCGACGATCCGGGGGATGAGGCGCGAGCGGCCGTTTCTCCACGTGATCGGCCTGCGCGAGAACCTGGAAGCATGGGGCCGGCTGCACGGACTGCGGCCGGAATGGATCCAACCT
>DATNOD010000060.1:0-30380 GCA_035601515.1 Candidatus Eiseniibacteriota bacterium
CATAAGCCGTGTCGCGCCAGCCACCGACCAGCACTTGACCGGTGGTCAGCTGCCTCCAGTAGCGGTAGCCGAAATGTGAGTACGTGGGGAGGTCGCTGAGGCGCGCCGCGTCCGGCGCGCTGGCGAGCATCTGTGCGCGACGCGGTTGGATTGCCACCTGCGAAACCAAGAGAGGGGTGTACGCGTTCGTGGCGAGGATCACGCAGCCGGCGCGGCATTCGGAAGTTCCCGCGCGCATTGTCACATCGGCTCCGTTTGCCTCGATGGCCGTCACGTTTACTCCTTCGCGGATCGCACCCACCGGCGCCTGTCGCGCGAGCGCTCCCACCAAGGCTGCGGGATCAACCTCTCCGTCACGCGGATTGACCAGGCGCCTGCCGTCCCACGTCGCGACGAAGCCGTCTTCGCGCAACAGCTGCGCCGATTCCTCGAGGAGCGCCGCCTCCTTTTCGCCGGACGCAAGCGTTGCGCTCCCGAGGCGACGATATCCAACCGGCTGGGCCGCGATGGCTTCGATCATCAGGTCGTGGTTTTCCAGCGTCATCTGCCAGATCTCGCGCGCTCGTGAGCGGCCATAGGTGCGCATGGCATCTGCGTAGCTGTCGGCGACGCCTGCAAGGAGGAAACCCGCATTGCGGCCGCTCGCGCCCGCCGCGATGTGCGCGCGCTCGACGAGTGCTGATTGTGTGCCGCGTGCATGCAGGTGATGCATGAGGCTCATACCCGTGATCCCGCCACCGATGACGAGGACATCGGTGCGAGCAGGCAGGCCGCCGCCGTAGCGCTCGGGTGGCCGCTGCCAGAACGGAGTCAGTTCAGGGGACCGAATAACATTGAGCTTCGGCATGGATTTTGAGAGCTACGACGTCCTGGTGGTCGGCGGCGGGCTGGCCGGCATCAGGGCGGCGATAGCGGCGGTGGACGTCAATCCCCGCCTCAAGATCGGGATGGTCTCGAAGGTCTATCCGATGCGCAGCCACACCGTCTCCGCCGAGGGTGGAGCGGCGGCCGTGCTGCGGCCCGAGGACAGCTATGAGACCCACGCCTTCGACACGATCAAGGGTTCGGATTACCTGGCCGACCAGGATGTGGTCGAGGCGTTCGTACGTGAGGCGCCCATCGAGATCATCCAGATGGAGCACTGGGGCTGCTCATGGAGTAGGGAGCCAGACGGCAAGATCTCGGCTCGCCCATTCGGCGGCATGACCACCTGGCGCACTTGCTTTGCGGCGGACAAGACCGGCTTTCACATGCTGCACACCGTCTTTCAGACCTCGCTCCAGTTCGAACAGATCCACCGGCACGATGAGGCGTTCGCGACCAAGCTGCTCATCGAGGATTCGCGTTGCGTGGGCGTGGTCGCGATCGATATGCGAAGCGGCCGATTCCAGGCGATCACCGCGAAGTCGGTCATCCTGGCGACGGGCGGCCTTGGCCGCTTATATGCGTTCACGACCAACGGCAACATCTGCACCGGCGATGGCATGGCGCTCGCGTATCGCGCCGGTGTCGGGCTGAAGGACATGGAGATGGTGCAGTTCCATCCCACCGGCCTGCCATTCACCGGCATCCTGATCACCGAAGCCGTCCGCGGAGAGGGCGGCTACTTGATCAACAAGGATGGCGAGCGGTTTCTGAAGCGCTACGTGCCCAACAAGATGGAGCTCGGGCCGCGCGACATCATCTCCCGCGCCATGATCACGGAATTCGAGGAAGGCCGCGGATTCGAAGGGCCGCATGGCAAATACATGCATCTCGACGTGAGGCACCTCGGCGAAGACGTAATTGATCGCAAGCTGCCCTTCATGCGCGAGCTCGGGCGCGAGTTCGTCGGGATCGACATCGTCAAAGATCCGATCCCGGTGCGACCCGTCCAGCACTACATGATGGGAGGCGTCGACGCGGACATCGCTGGCGCCACGCCGATCGCCGGGCTATATGCCGCGGGCGAATGCGCGAATGTCGGCCTCAACGGCGGCAACCGGCTGGGCTCGAATTCGCTTTCGGAATGCCTGGTGTTCGGCGCCGCGGCCGGCCGCGCCGCGGCCGAGCACGCGAGCGTGGCCATGGCGGTTGGTGCGAACCCTGTCGACGCCCTTCTCGCCGATGAGACCAGGCGGATCGAAACGTCCTTCCTTGACAAGAAAGGCGGCGAGGAGCGCATCGGAACCATCCGTGAGGAGATGCAGCACGACATGGATGCCGGCGCCGGCGTGTTCCGGACCAAAGAAGGCCTCGAGACGCTGACGCGGCAGCTTGGCTCGCTTCGCGATCGGTTCGAGAGGATCAAGATCGAGGACTCGAGCCGCACCTTCAACACAGAGCTGACCGCCGCGCTGGAGCTCGACTTCATGCTCGAGGTGGCCGAGTCGGTCGCTTACTCGGCCCTCGCGCGCGAGGAGTCCCGTGGCGCGCATGCCCGACGCGATTTCCCGGAGCGCGATGACGCGAAGTGGCTGAAGCACACGCTCGCTTATCGCACCGACGAACCCGCACCCAGGCTCGAGTATCACGACGTCCGCATCACCAACTTCAAACCACAGGCGAGGACTTACTGATGGCTGAAAAGAGGATCACGATCCGGGCCACGCGCTTCGACCCCGACAAGGACACGGCGCCCCGCCTGCAGTCTTACGACATTCCGTTCTCTGACGAGAGCATGGTGGTGCTCGACGCGCTCAACCACATCAAGGCGCACGTCGACGGCAGCCTCAGCTACCGATGGTCGTGCCGCATGGGCATTTGCGGAAGCTGCGGGATGATGGTCAACGGGACCCCGAAGCTCACCTGCAACGCGTTCCTCCGCGACTACTGGCCGCGGTCGATCACCGTCGAGCCACTGCAAAACTTCCCGATCGTCCGCGACCTGGTCATCGACATGGAAAGCTTCATGCACAAGCTGAAGTCGATCAAGCCATGGATCATCCGCAAGCAGGATTACCCGCTGGGCGCAGGCGAGCACCGCCAGACGATGGAGCAAATCGACGAGTTCCGCCAGTTCAGCGAGTGCATCAACTGCATGCTCTGCTACGCGGCCTGCCCGGTGTACGGCTTGAACAATGAATTCCTCGGCCCGGCCGCGACCGCGCTCGCGCGACGCTACAACCTGGATTCGCGCGACCAGGGCATCAAGGAGCGCCTGCCGGTGATCGCGAACGCCGAGGGCATCTGGGAATGCAGCTTCGTCGGCGAGTGCTCGGTCGTTTGCCCGAAGGGCGTCGACCCGGCCAAGGCCATTCAGCAGACGAAGCTCGACACGACGATGCGTTTCGTGCTCCCGTACGGAAACCGCGAAGAGTGAAGGAGCCACCCGCGAGCGCCGAAACGCCAACGTCGGCCACCCCCCGCGTCTACGTGCCAGAGATGGGACGCGGGTGGTGGCTCGCGAAGCGCCACTACTTCCTCTATATCGTGCGTGAGTTCACGGCGCTTCCCCTCGCGCTGTGGCTGCTGTGGTTCCTGGTCGAGGTCCAGAGGGCGTCGAACGGGTCGAAGGGCTACTACCCGCACAGCTCAATCGGGTTTGTCGTTTTCAGCGTGATCGTCCTGGGCTTTGCCCTGTATCACAGCTACACATTCCTCAGCCTGGCCGGCGTGATCATCCACATCAAGGGCGTGCCGTCCCGCCTGATCGTGCTGTCGCAGTTCGCCTTATGGTTGGGCGCTTCGGTAGTGATCGCGGCCGTCCTGATCGGGTTTGCAAGATGAACCACGAGGCAACGCGTCAACAGAAGCCGGCGTTCGCACACCTGGTCTGGTGGTTTCTTTTCGCCCAGGGTGGAGTGATCGCGGCCATCCTGATCCCGGTCCACGTCCTGGTCCAGGGCATCCTCGGCCCGTTGGGGATCGTGCCCGTGGTCGATCGCCATTACGACACCTGGGTGCGGGTTCTCAGCAACCCGCTGGTGAAGCTCTACCTGTTGGTTCTCATCGCGCTGCCGTTCTTCCACTTTGCGCACCGGCTCCGCTACCTAATAGTCGATTTCGGCGTGCCCGCGGCGAAATCCGTGCCCGCGCAGGTCGTCTTCTACGGCGGCGCCGTCGTGGTCGCGGTGGTCACGATCTGGGTGGTGCTGACGACAGCCCCGATGTCCTTTGGCTAGGCATCAGTTGTAGCGGCTTCCAGCAGGGCCGCGAACTTGCGCTGCGCGGCTGCTCTGCGCGTGGGCACGTGCTCCCGTGGCCACGTGCCCTTCGGCGGCTGGTAGCCGGCCAGGACCTGGCGCGCCACCGATACCCGGTGAACCTCGTCGGGTCCGTCGTACATGCGCGCCGCACGCGCGTGCCGATACATCTCCTCCAGCGGCATATCGGCCGAGTACCCAAGCGATCCGTGGACCTGGATGGCGCGGTCGATCACGTCGTGCAGGACTTTGGCGCCGAAGAACTTGATCAGCGAGATCTCCTTGCGCGCGGCGGACGCGCCTTGCGTGTCGATGACCCAGGCGGCATGCAGCGTCATCAGGCGAGCGGCCTGCATCTCGGCCGTGGAATCGGCGATCCAGTTCTGGACCGTTTCGTGGCCGGCGAGCTTCTTGCCGAAAGCCTCTCGCTGCAGCGAGCGCTCGCAAAGCATGTCGAATGCGCGGCGCGCCTGGCCGAGCCAGCGCATGCAGTGATGGATGCGACCCGGCCCCAGCCGTGCTTGCGCGATGAGGAAACCCTGGCCGCGCTCGCCCAGAAGGTTGTCCTTCGGGACGCGCACGTCCTCGTAAAGGATCTCCGAATGTCCGTAGCCGAACCGCTCGTGCTCTCCCGCCATGGTCGGGATGTTGCGCAGCTTCTTCAAGCCGCGGGCGTCGCCGGGCACTATGATCATCGACGCTCGCTCGTACGCATCGGCATGCGGCTCGGTCACGACCATCGCGATGAGGAAGTCGGCGATCATGCCGTTCGACGTGAACCATTTGTGGCCGTTGATCACCCACTCGTCGCCGTCGAGCACCGCGGTCGTAGACAACAGCGTCGGGTCCGAGCCGGCAGTGTCAGGTTCCGTCATCGAGAAAGCGGAGCGGATCTTGCCGTCGAGCAGCGGGTACAGCCAGCGCTTCTTCTGGTCGTCGGTGCCGAAATGGGCGAGGACCTCCGAGTTGCCTGAGTCGGGTGCCTGGTTGCCGAAGACGATTGGCGCCCACACGGTCGCGCCCTCGATCTCGTGCATCAATCCGAGCTTCACCTGTCCGTAGCCTTGACCGCCCAGGTCCGGAGGTAGGTGCGTGGCCCACAGCTTCTGCCTCTTCACCTCCGCCTGCAAGGGACCGATCGCGCGCATGAAGCCGGCCTCGTCCACATCCAGCACCTCGAGGGGGTAGACCTCCTCACGCACGAAAGCGCGCATCCACTCGAGCTTCTTTTCAAATTCCGGCTCGGTCGAGAAGTCCCAGGCCATCCTTCGTCTCCTACGTTCCGGGTTCGAACACGGCGATGCCTTCTTCGATCATGCCCGTGATCGTATCCGTCAGCCCCTCGTACATGGCATCCGGCCTCTTGCCACGCCGGTGCAGCATCAAGTTGTAGCCAAAGATCGACGCATATTTGTAGAGGCTCAGCGCGAGATACCAGCGCATCTCAGCGGGGTCGGCGCCGTAAAGTCGATACAGATCCTCCACGCTGACGTCGATCGCGCCGCCAGGATTCGGAGCGCCCACGTACTGGCGCCGGACCGAGACGATGCAAAGGCAGCCGAGGTCAATCAGCGGCTGGCCGATCTCTGCGATCTCCCAATCGAGGACGGCGCATACCTGGAAGCCGCGGAACAGCATGTTTCCGTAGTGATAGTCGCCGTGCACCAGGGTGGGCGATCGCTCGGGCGGGACGTAGCGTGCCAAAAGGCCGCCGAGCTCACCCGCCCGAGTCGTCAGCTCATCAGGCGCTCGCTGCATGAGCCACGCCCATCTCATCATCTCCGCCTGCAGCGTCATTGGCTCCTCGGCGCCGATCCCAGTCCGATCCAGCGGCAGCGCCTGGATGCGCTTCAGAACCTCCACCGCGGATGCTGAGATGTCGAGTGGTCGCTGCTCCGCGCCGGCCTTCTCGATTCTCGTCCCATCGACCGCTTCCATCAGGATGAACGGCCTTCCATCGACGGCGGGGTCCGAGCTCATGAGCGGGATCGCCGGCGTTGGTATGCCGGCATGATGCAGGGACGACATGATTCGGCCCTGCCGCACGACGTCGGCCGGCCCCGCGATGCGCGCGCCAGGGGGCGGGAGGCGAAGCACGTAGCGCGTCGGCCCTTCGTTGTCCTCGACCGACACGAAATATGTGAAGCCGGAATGTCCTTCGGGAATGGGCTCAATCGAATTGATGCGGAACTCGGGCCGCTTGGAAAGAAGTTGGCCTATCTCCCTCTCGAGGTCTGATCGGATCTGGTCGTTCACTCGAGGTGTGAGGTATCGCCCAGCGTGCCGACGATCTGCCGGTCGGCGAGCACCCTCACCACGTTCACCGACGTGAAGTAGGGCAGGAAGCGCAGCTGCCCGGGCTCGAGTCGGAGTATGTGCGTGAGAAACATGATCATCGCCGCACCGTGAGCGACAACGATCACGCGACCGCCAGGGTGCGCCTGCGCGATGTCGTCTATGGCGGCGCTCATCCGATCGATGACGCTGGCGGGGAGCTCCTTGAAATCTAGCTCGCCGAGCGTGCCGAGCTCCATGTCCATCTCGATGAGCCGCTCATCGACGTGGACGTCGTCCGAGATGGTCCGCGCTGTCTCAAGCGCGCGCCGATATGGACTCGAGTACACGGCCGTGGGTTTGAGCCGGGCCACGCGCTTGGCGAGCAGCTCCGCCTGCTTGCGCCCCAGAGCGCTCAAAGGTGGATCGGCGCCATCGGACATGCCCTCGTAGCAATCGCCGTGGCGCACGAGCCATATCTCGGTGACACCTTCGACCCCGATCAAGAACGATGCTTCGAGAGATCGCATCGCCAGCGTCATTCGCTCCGGGCCGGGCGCCATGGGTAACATTCGACCACATGCTTCGGGCAGCGGGCGTGGTCGCCCTCATCGTCCTGGCCGCCTGCAGCGGCACGTCTGGGACCCACGTAACGTCACCGACGCCGATCGTGGCGCAGGGTAGCTGGACGCAGAACCTGACCTTCTCCGGTGAGCTCACAGGACACATGGCGGCGATCGTGCCCGACATCGGCGACCAGAGGAGCCAGTGCACCGGCGGGCGCACGCACAACGGAGAGACATGGACCGACTTCTTCTACGGAACTGTTGACACCGATGGAGTGGTATGGGGGGTGGTGTACGAGATCAACAACTTTCGCGGTCCCGGCGCCTACCAGAACTCCGCTGTGACCATCGAAGTCCACAGCCTGGACGCGACCAAGGTGTGGCAGAACAGCAGCAACGACAAGGTCACCTTCACGTTGGATCGCAGCCAGGTCACGGGGACGGTCGATGCGACGCTGACCAACGCCACCACCGGCAAGGACGGCCTCCAAATGACGGGCCACTGGAGCTGCCGGCAGTAACGGCTTGGATGGACTTGAGGTCGGCGGCGGTTGTAGTGGTCATGAGTACCCAAGAGAGGCAGGAGCTCGATGGGCGGATCAAAACTGCGCTCGCCCGCGGCGGGACCATCGACATAACGACGATCGGACGGAAGAGCGGGAGGCCCAGGCGCCTCGAAATCGTCTTTCACAACATCGATGGCCGTGTCTACATCAGCGGCCAGCCATCGCCCACGCGTCGGAGCTGGCTGGCGAACCTAGCAGCCAACCCTCGGTTCACGTTCCACCTGAAAGGAGCGGTGCGTGCCGATCTGGCCGCCACCGCCCGCATCATCGACGACGAGGATGAGCGGCGCCGGGTCCTGGCCGGGGTGGCGAGGAACTGGCGGCGTACGGACATCGACAGAATGGTCCTGCAGAGCCCCCTGATCGAGGTCGTACTCGACGGCGCGGCGGGCGACGCCGATCAGCCGCCGACTCGTGCTTAACAACTCTTAACGGGTTTATTCTGAGGCGGCGGCGAATACGAGCCCTAGGCTGACCACTCGTGAGCATCGACGCGGGTCCTCCAGCCCAACCGCCCCAGCTGTCGCCGGACGGGAACTGGGTCTGGGACGGGAGTCAATGGCAGCCGGTGGCGGGCGCCGGGGCGGCGCCTGCGCACGCAGGCGTCTTCAAGGCCTACGACGCGATCGTCGTCGAGCCGGTAGCCCCGACCATCGAGGCAGCCCCGCCGGCGGTGCAGTACGAGCAGCAGTACCCCTTGCCGGTGCCCACCCCGGACTACTCGTACGGCGGCTCACAGCCAGACCTCACACCCTTGTGGCAGCAAACCAAGGGTGGCGGCTATGGCCGATATCTGTATTTCGTCGCGGCGATCGCGCTGTTCGTGATCGTGCTGATCGTTCTCAGCTCGATGAGTCTCGTTTCGCTCCCGTTCATCAGCGCGGGGTCCAAGTCGAGCCCGAACGCCGCCGTCGTCAGCCCATCGCCCACGCCGGACACGTCTGGACCGGACGCGACCCGTGCCGACCGATTCCTCAACGGCCAGCTCAGGCCCGCGTTTGTCGTTTTCGACGAGACCCTTCCTGGAGTGGATCGTTACTGCACCACCGGTAACCTGTCCAGTACTTGTTTCGACGCCCTCACGGCGACCGAGACACAGGTCAAGAATGTGGTGGCGGTGATCGCCAAGGCCGACATCCCATCGTGTATCGGCGTTGGGACGGCGAAGCTGCAGGCCGACGTGAAGGGCATGAATGACCAGCTCGTGTCGGCCCTGTCGGGCTTCCCGGACAACAACAAGTACACCGTCCAGTCCGGCGTCAGGGGCTTCAGGAACTATCTGGCGCTCGCCACGACCGACTACACCGCCACCGAGACGAACCAGAAGAAGTGCTTCACGGTCGTCCTGCCAACCTGGGTGCCTTACTAACCCCTCGTTTCAAACCACTCGGTCGCGGGCAATCAAAGAACCGAAATGAAGCTCGAAGGCATCCACCACGTCAGCTCGATCACGGGAGACGCGCAGGCGAACGTCGACTTCTACGCCGGTGTGCTCGGGCTGCGGCTGGTGAAGAAGACCGTCAACCAGGACAACCCGGCCGTCTACCACCTCTTCTATGGGGATGACAATGCCAGCCCCGGGTTCGATCTCACATTCTTCGAATATCCAGGCGCGAGGCCGGGCCGCGCGGGCGACGGCATGGTCCATCGCATCGTGTTGCGTGTGGCCTCCGAGGAAGCTCTCGACTTCTGGGAGCGCCGTCTCGGGACGGGCGAGCGCTCGCCGCGGTCGCTGCTGTTCTCCGACCCGGAGGGTCTTGGTCTGGAGCTTCGAGTCGTCACCACGCCTGACGCCCCGCTGACAGCATCACACCCCGAGATTCCCGCCGAGCTTGCGATCCAGGGATTCGAGGAGGTCCGCGCTTACACCAATCACCCCGAGTCGAGCCGGGAGCTGCTCGAGGGCGCGCTCGAGTTCGAGCGTGCCGGCGGCATGACGTGGGAGGCTCGGGGCAAGAACCGCGGCGGACGCTACGTCTATGACCCGACGCCGGCCGAGCGCGGAATTCCCGGTGCAGGAACCGTCCACCACGTTGCGTGGGCTTCGCTGGACGACCAGCAGGTGGTGTGGCGCGATCGTGTGATCGCGGCCGGCGCCAACCCGACGCCTGTCATCGACCGTTTCTGGTTCCGATCCGTGTACTTTCGCGAGCCCAGCGGCGTGCTGTTCGAGATTGCCACCATGGGCCCTGGCTTCACGGTTGACGAGGACCTGGCCCACCTCGGCGAGCGCCTCGTTCTGCCGCCGAAGTTCGAGCACCTTCGCGCCCAGCTCGACGCCACGCTGACGCCGATCCGCGTCCCAACACCGGTCGGCGAGTAGAAGCGCACACAAAGGTCGGAAAAATGTTCCGACCGACGCGCCGTTGCACGTTACAGTTACGTCGCCGCCGCGGTCTTTTGGGAGGGAGTTGGGGATTCCGTTGCGTCTTTCCGCATTGAAGTCGCGGTGATCAGCCGCGTCTTCGACCAGGCCCACCGCATCGGAATGGCGGTGCTGGTTGGCGTCCTCCTGACCGGCAGCGCGGGCTACACCTGGTTCGACCAACTGGGCGCGTCGGGATCCGCGGCCCGAGCGGTTTCACAGCCAGTGGTGGCGGCCAGGCCCGCAACGCCGGTGCCCGTGGCGCCGCCAACCGCGACGCCGACGGTCGTCCTCACCTCGCCCGAGGCATTGGCGGCCTCAGACAAGGTCCCATTCGGGCTCGCCCGCGTCGCGCCTCACCTCGAGGCGGTCGACCCAACGACCTCCGCAATTCCCGTCTTCGCACCCATCGTCATGGCTTTCAGCCAGCCCATGGAGCGCAGCAGCGTCGAGGTGACATTTGCGATGCGACCGAGCGTCGAAGGCCGGCTCGCTTGGCGGGACGACGTCACCCTCGGTTTCGAGCCGTTTCGGCTTGCTTACGCAACCACGTATGACGTGGGCGTGGCCGGGCGCTCGACTCGGGGCGTGCCGCTGTCCGGACGGAGGCACTGGACCTTCACCACTGTGTCGGGGCCGGCCAACGTCCTGGCCCCCGGCGCCGGCTGGATCAACGTGCCGATTCTCACCTACCACTACATCCGCATCAACCCGGTCAGCTTCGATGGCTTGGGATTCGCCCTCTCGGTGACCCCAGCCGATTTCGCCGCGCAGATGGATTGGCTCAGGGACAGCGGCTATCACCCGATCACGGCCGGAGACCTTCACGCCTACCTCAGAGGGGCGCGAGGCCTGCCCAGCAAGCCCGTCATCCTCACGTTCGACGACGGATACGCCGACTTCTATACGACCGCGCTTCCAATCCTTCGCGCCCACGACTTTCGGGCCACGGCATACGTCGTGTCGGGCTTTGTGGGATGGCCCAACTACATGACTGCAGCGCAGGTCGTCGAGGCCGACAGATCAGGTATCGAGATCGGGTCGCATACGGTCAACCACCCCAACCTCACCAACCTGTCTTTCGTTTCCGTGCGCTCACAGCTCATCGACTCGAAACGGTCCCTCGAGAATTTGCTGGGACACCCGGTGACGTCGTTCTGCTACCCGAGCGGCAAGGTCAACTCAATGGTGGCGTGGCAGGTGGCCGACGTCGGGTACGACAGCGCGACCACCACGGTATTCGGTTTTCGGCACACACTGGCCGACCGCTATATCTGGACGCGCGTGAGGATCAGCGGCGGAGAGACCCGCGACCAGTTCGCGGTGGCGGTCTTACGCGCTTCGTAACAGGAGCCGCCTTCCCGAGCGGTCCGGCCTGAACGATCCTGCTCGCTGCTTGCTCGATCGAGGAGGTTCCGCCTCCCGAGTCGGCGGGTTTGCTGGCCATCTTCGACGGCATCAGGGACGCATCGGCCTCCGACGAGCAGAGGCTCGAGCGGGGCACCGTTGTGTGCGACGCGCTATATGCGTACTGCGGCGCTCATGACTAGAGCCGGCGCGGTTAGCCTTCGTTCAGCACTGAGAGGATGTTGCCGGCCGGGTCGGTGAACCAGGCGATGTCTGGACCCATGTTCTGTGACCTGCCTCGAGCGATGCCTTTTTCATCGGTCATGTTGTCGTAGTGCTCGAACTTGATGCCCTTGGCGGTTAAGTCGTCAACGGCTTTGTCGATGTCGTCGACTGGGAAATTGAGGATCGTGTAGGTCGCGGGAACGTGATTGGGCTTGGGGTAGACGTAGATGGAGTTTCCGCCGGCGATCTTCAGTTGTAGGGCGCCGGACGCTTCCTCGACTTCGAGTCCGAGCGTCTGGCCGTAAAACACCTTCGCCGCAGCCAGGTCGTCGACCGAAAAACCGCTGAATGCCTTGGTGCCTCGGAACATTTGAAACTCCTTAGATGGACTTCATCTCATCGACGAATGGGCCCCCTCGGATTGGACCACCCCCTCGCCATATCATTCATCTTTCTGTAGCCTGGCTGAGAGAGGGTCTTTATGTCTGAGAAGGAACGCGTCGGGATAACACCCAAGAGCTGGACGGGGCAGCGTCATCACGGTGTGCTGCACCTGGGCAAGCGCTGGTATGTGTTGAGCGCCGACATCGACGATTCGGGGACAGCCCGAGGCGTTCGACTCGATGGGCCCTACGACGATCACGCCACGGCCGAAGCCCAGGTCGAGCAGCTTCACATCGAACCATTTCCGTCAGAGGATTGATGGCGTGAGGGTGATCGAGCCGGCAACCGAACAGGTGCTGGCCGAGCTTCAGGAAGCCACGGTCGAGGATGCGGACATGGCCGTCGCTCGGGCCAAAGCCGCCTACCCGGTGTGGAGAGCGGTGACCCCTAAGGACCGGGCCAACCTGATGCGCCGCATCGCGGAGGCGATCGCCGCGCACTCCGAAGAGCTGGCGCGAATCGAGGCGCGCAACGTCGGCAAGCCGATCAGCGACGCGCGCGGCGAGGTCGGGATGGTCGTCGACGTTTTCAATTACTACGCCGGAGCGCCAGAGCGGCTCTTCGGCAAGACCATCCCGGTCGCCGGCGGCGTCGACATGACCTTTCGAGAGCCGCTCGGAGTGGTGGCACTCATCGTCCCCTGGAACTTCCCGATCGCGATCTCCTCATGGAAGGTCGCGCCGGCTCTCGCGGCAGGCAACACCGTCATCCTCAAGCCCGCGGGGCTGACGCCGCTGACGGCGATCGAGCTCGGGCGCATCGCGCTCGAGGCCGGCCTACCCGAAGGCGTGCTCAACGTAGTGGTCGGAGCCGGTCGGGTCGTGGGGGAGAGGCTCGTGCAGCATCCCGACGTGGCCAAAGTCGCGTTCACCGGCTCGACTGAGGTGGGCAGGCGGATCGGCGCGCTGGCCGCGGAGTCGATCAAGCGGGTGACGCTGGAGTTGGGCGGCAAGTCCGCCAACATCGTGTTCGCCGATGCGGACCTGGAGAAGGCGGCGGCATCGGCGCCGCTGGCGGTGTTCGGCAACGCCGGGCAGGATTGCTGCGCCCGGTCGCGGATTCTGGTCGAGCGGTCGGGCCTGGATCGATTCATGCAAGCGCTCGAAAAGTCGATCAAGGCGCTTCGGGTCGGCGACCCGCTCGACGAGACCACCGAGATGGGACCGCTGATCTCCGCCGACCACCGTGCCAAGGTCGCGTCGTTTCTCGACGACGGCGCCAGGGTGGCATTTCGGGGCTCGGCGCCTGAAGGCGCGGGTTTCTGGTTCCCTCCGACTGTGCTCTCGCCGGTTTCGAATACGGACCGCGTCGCGCGCGAAGAGATCTTCGGCCCTATCGCCGCGGTCATCCCATTCGCTGACGAGGACGAAGCGATACGAATCGCAAACGACACCATTTATGGGCTCTCAGGATCAATCTGGACCAGCAACGCGGGCCGCGCGATGCGCGTCGCGCGGGCGCTTGAAACCGGGACCATCTCCGTCAACTCGAACAGCTCTGTGCGAGTGACGACGCCCTTCGGGGGCTTCAAGCAATCGGGCGTCGGGAGGGAGCTGGGTCCGGATGCGCTCGACCACTACACAGAGCTGAAGAACGTCTTCCTCTCCACTACCTAGCCGCTAGATCGAGGCTGGATCGACGACTTAACCCCCTCCAGCTCGTCGAGCAGTGCCGCCCAGCGCTTCTAGCCCAGGCTGTCGAGTATCTGTGCTTGAGCTTTCTCCCACAGCGGCAAAGCCGCGGCGGCCGCGCGGCGCCCTTTGGCCGTCAGCGCAAGGGAGGCAGCCCATCCAACGGACGGATGGGTCCCTGGGGGATCGACAGGAGGACTGAATGAAGACGTCATGTGCGTTCGCCATTTCCCTTGCGGCGATCGGCTGTCCACCGCACCAGTCGTGGCGACCGACGCCAACGGCAACCACGAGGCCTACAAATGGGTCGTCGCGGGTGATACGGCACTGGCCCCCGACGGCTCGACCATCTTCTTCAAAGGCATTGGCACCCTGCAGGCCGGACCGGGCGGCGCAGTAACCGGTGGCGGCACCTTCTCGATCAACGGAGGCCCGACCGGGACGTGGACCGCAACAGCCGTCGACGGCTTCGTGAGCTACGGAATGCGTTTGCCCGGCTCCACACTACCGCCTCCCCCAGCTACCGGCGGGAAGGCGACGCTCCGCGTGAGCCTGGGCAATGGCCAGACCGGGGTTCTGACGATCTTCTGCATAATCGGCGAACCTCCGCCGAGCGTGGGCGAGGGCATCCATCTGATCCTTGGTGGGGGTGTCAGTAACAATTACACCGACGAGGGTCACGGATTCACGATTTTCATCGCGATCTAGGCCGCAATTATCGGGACGGAGGGTGAAATCGCACGCTCTCCGTCTCCGCTGTTCGGCCTGAGCAACTGATTACGAGGCCGAAGATCTCGCGGCTATCCGTACCAGCCGACGACGTCGACAATGACGTTCGTTGTGCCAAACGGGTTGAAGATGTCGATCTGCCCGGTTGAGGAAAGTTTGACAACCACGAGATTGGGCACCGTTTGTGCGGGCACGAAGTTGAGATCTGAAGCTACCGGCTTTGTCACTCCGTCGGGCCAGACGACCAGGTCGCTCGCGGCAGTCGGATTGGCGACCGTGACGTTAAGGACGACCGACTGAGGCGGCGTCGTTGACGTCATCGCCGGGACGTTGCCAAAGCCGGCTACTGTAACGACTAGAGGCGTCCCGCCAGTCAATGGAGCGATCGGAGCACCGGTGCCATTGCGGGTGTCAACGATTCGATAGGGGACGAGCGGCATGAACGATGCTCCTGCGGTTGTGCTGTCGGTGAAGTATCCATTCACATCGACCACTAGGTCGGCCGAGCCGAGTCCGTTAAAGAACGACACCATGCCGCCCGTTCCAACGGGCACCATGACCCGGTTCGGAACGGTCACTTCCGCCGCCCAGTTGAGATTAGAAGCCAAAGGCCGCGTCGCGCCCTTCGGGAACACAGTGAGGAAGCCTGCGGAAGTTGTGTCGGTGACCGTAACGTTTAGGACTACGGCGGTCACGCCGGTAGCGGGAACACCGCCCGCGCCGCTGATCTGGACATCCAGGGTGGTGTCGGACCCCAGTATCAATCCAGCATTAGGCTGGCCGCTGGCCGCCCGCGTGTCCGTGATACGAGCTGGGACAAGTGGTACGAATTGGCCTCCCGTACCACCACTCGAGGGTGTGAAGTAACCCTGCAGGTCGACGACTGCGTCGGCCGTGCCAAGACCGTTGTAGATGGTCACGCTGCCACCCGTACCCAGCTCAACCGACACCAGGTTGGGCACAGTCTCGCCTGCCAACCAGTTGAGATTGGAAGCAGTTGGCAAGGGAGCTCCTGTCGGGAAAACGGTGAAGAAGCCTGCGGTTGATGAGTCAACTGCGGTCACATTGAGGATCGCGGCGGTGGCGTTCACTGGAACGCTTCCAGTTCCGCCAACCCCTAGATTGACGCTGGCGCCTGGCCCAAGCGGACCGCCGCTAAGCCTGGTGTCGAGCACCCGAACCGGGGTCATCGCTGTATACACACCAGGCGATGCAGGAGGATAGGTGAACTCGTCTGCGGAGCTGACTGGACTCGTACCGCCAACGTTCGTTACGGTCACGTCAACTACGCCGAATCCTGATGGACTTGTCGCGTTGATCTGGGTCGGCCCGACGACCGTGAACATAGTGGCTGTTCCACCGAACTTGACCGTTGTCGCCCCCGTGTAGTTTGTGCCGGTAATTGTCACCGACGTCCCGCCAGAGCTCGGACCGGTATTCGGGATGACTGAACTCACACCGGGCAATGCGGCGGAAGGATTGAACTGAACATCAAGAACGGGATGGAGCTCAATCCCGTTCGGAGCAACCCCCGTTTGACCGTGTAGATAGTCAAAGAAACCGATGCCACGCACGCGAACCGGCACATTGGCGGTCTTGAAACTTCCTGTAGCCAAGAATTTCGAATCGAATTCGTTGCGAGCGCTCTGAATAGATGACAGGAACAAGCTGCCGGCGGCGCAAGCTGGGTCAGGGATCTCCGTGATCATGGTGTTGCCGGCACCGTCTTGGATTACCAGGTGATAGTCGCTATCGGTCTCCAGTTTGTACTCGGTTAGGTTTGCGTCTATTGAATAGACGGTCGTCTCCTGTGGCTGGATGCGATTGTTGGCGGGTAGCGTGGCGGGCTGCGGGTAGCTGCTCATTGTTACGATGCTGGTGGGCGTGGTTGCACCAAGGTTGACGAGGTTCGCATCGGCGTCCGTGCCTGTCTTCACGGACCAACGCTCTACCCCACACGAACCGGTCGACGACGCAAGGTTCGATTTGAGTTGGTCTCGCTCGACTCCAGCAAAATCTTCGGGATGCGAGCCAGTCGGCTGAGAATGGATCCCGATCAGAACTGAAATGAACGTGAGCCCAATGAGGCTGGCCAGGGCGAACCTAGATCGTTGACCCATCAGGTGCCGGTCATTTTCGTTCGACCACCATACTCGCCCCAGGCGTATATACCTTGTCTCCGTCAGGGCTTGGTGGGGTAGCTTCGGCGCCAGCTCCCGTGTCCATGCGGAACGCTGCCGCGCGTAACGTCAAGGAGGACTTGAGATGAGAAGAATCATCGTGTTCAACAGTCTCAGTCTCGACGGGGTCATGCAGGCGCCTGGCCGGCCGGACGAAGACCGCCGCGGCGGCTTCGAACATGGCGGCTGGGCGCTGCCCTATTCCGATCCGGCCGTGGGCAAGGCGGTGGGGGAGAGCATGGCCACCACCGGCGGCCTGCTGTTCGGCCGGCGGACTTATGAGGACTTCTACAAGATCTGGCCGAACCGAACCGACAACCCTTTCACGGAAGTGCTCAACAAAACCGATAAGTACGTCGCATCGACAACGCTGAAAGAGCCGCTGCCATGGGCCAACTCGACGCTGCTCAAAGGCGATGCCGCGGACGCTGTGGCCAGGCTAAAAGAAGGAGCGGGCAAGGACCTGGTGATCCTGGGCAGCGGCGAGCTGATCCGGTCGTTGATGCCCCGCAATCTCATCGACGAGTACGTGCTGCTCATCCATCCACTCGTTCTCGGATCTGGGCAGCGTCTCTTTCCCGAGGGCGGTCACTTCGTCGCCCTTCGCCTGATTGATTCGAAGCCGACCGGCACCGGCGTGGTGATCGCGACCTACCAGCCGTCTGCCGCCTGAAAGAAGGGCTACGCGTTCTCGGCGGCAGGTGTCCTCCTTGGGTTCCTGAATCCGAGTGCCCCGAGTGAGGCCCCACAGCCCTTACTGAATCGACCCTATACCCGGCCTGTCGCCGGTTACAAATCGCCTGTTTCAGCCTGCTCGAGAGCGAAGCTGGTCGGGGCGTAGCAAGGTGACGCGACCCCGCTCGAGCCTGATGTACCCGAGCGTCGCGAAGCGACTCAGCGCGCGGTTGACGTTTTCACGACTTCCTCCCACGAGGCCGGCAAGGTCTCTTTGCGAGAGCTTCATCGTGTTGCCCTGCGCGGTCGCCAGATCCAGCAGCTTCCGGGCGACGCGGCTGGGAATGTCGTGGAAAGCAAGCTCGGCAAAGGCTTCATCTTTGGCGCGCACATATGCGCTCAGCGTCGTGACGATTTGCCACATCGCCGCCGGGTGGGTCTTCAGAAATTCCACCAGGGCTCTTCGGTCGAGAATCAGGCATTCTGTTTGCGCCAGCGCCTGCGCGTCGGCGCTGCGCGTTCCGTTCTCTTCCAAGACACCGAGCTCGCCAAAAACGTCACCGGCGTGCAGGATCGCGAAGGCGACTTCGCTCCCAGATTCTGTTACGTGGCCGATCTTGACCTCACCGTTTGCGATGAGGTGAAGCTGGTCGGCCGAATCTCCCTCGCGAAATATGTATGACTGAGCAGCGAATTGTCGGAAGCGTACTGCCCGAAGCAGAGGTTCGAGATCTGTGGCGCTTAGGCCATGAAAGAGTCGGGTGCGACTCAAGAGGGCGATCGTTTCGGAGTTCTTCACCTTGCCGGCGCGCGCCCATTCTATGCGCGCGGCCGGCGAATGGTCAGTTGTCGGTCAGCGAGCGGTCAATGTCCGCGATGTCAATATTCCACCGCTCCTCGCAGCTCCTCACAAAGGCCATCAGGTCATCGATCTGGCTTTGCAATGGCCGGTTGGCAACGCGATCCGCGCGGAGCTCCGCCATCTTCGCGGCGTAGAACTGGTTGTTCTCACTCACTGCTTTCGTCCTTACTGATCCTGATATTGGTGGTGTGGAGCGGCTAAGGGGTGGTTCGCCGCTCCACACGCTGAGAAATCGTTTCGCCGTTAGTGGCCGTGGCTCTCGCGGAACGGCTTGATGCCGGCCAGGGTGCTGTCGATGACTTGCTGCTCGGTCGGGACCTGGCTTGCAGCCAGGATCTCGGCGTTGCGGTCCAGTGCGTCGGGCGCCTGGAAACTGGTCACGACGTGTGTCGCCGCCGGCGCGCTCACCGAGCTCATGCCCTTGGCCAGATAGACGCTCACGGCTGCGAGCAGCAAAGCTGCGAGCAGCGCTGCGACCACCATCCAATTCGGCTTCGAGCTCGTCACTCCTCCCTGAAAGGTCCTTCTCGCTTCCATCTCATTTCCTCGCGGTAATCGGTCTGTCGGGAACGAGGTGAGAGTAGGGAGGGTTGGCTTGGGCGCCTATGCCACGCGTCACACCTGGGATGTGACGTTCGACACGGCTCTTTGCGAGGCGCTGCCGACAGTTACAGCGGACTCCGCTTAAGTCGGAATCAGAGTGGAGAGGTCAACTCCAACTGAATGTTGTCGGGATCTCGAAACGGCAGCACGCAGATCCCGAAGGAAGTGAGCTCACGGACTTCTCCCCGAGACACGCCGCGCTCGTCCAGCAATCTGATCGCCTCGTTGAGTGCCGCCCGGCTCTCGACGCTGAAGCTCAGATGGTCCAATCCCACACGATCCTCGTCGAAGCGGTCGCCCTTTTTGGCAACCGGTCGGAGTCCGAGCAAATAGTTGCCTTTTGCCATCACGCATCCGCCCCAGAGCACCGGGTAGCTGGGGTCGGACTTGGGGTCGTCAGAGGCGGGCGCCTCGGCCGCGACGTTGAATCCCAGGAATGTCGCGTAGAACTCACGACTCCGCTCGATGTCGGTGACCGTCAGGCGTATGTGGTGGATGTTGCCCAGCCCAATGTCCCCAGCCATTGCTTCCTCCTTGATGCAGGTAGGTGATCCAGGCCGCGGTGCCCAGACGCTCATTATCTGCGCGCCTTGGAATTGCGCTCATTTCATTCCTTGACAGCGCCCGCCAGTCCACGCACGAAGTAGCGCTGGAAGGCCAGAAAGACGACCAGCACCGGCACAAACGAGATCAACATCCCCGCCGCAAAGCCGGTCAAGTCGAAGCTGTGCGTGCCCTGGAAATGCAGCATGCCCACGGCCAGGTTCTGGAGGTCCGGCTGGCCCAAGGTGAACACCAGCGGGACGGTGAAGTCGTTCCAGTTGTAGACGAACTGAAAGATCACGACCACGGCGATGATCGGCCGTGCGAGCGGTAGCATCAGCCAGAACGTCTCCAAGAAACCCGCCCCGTCGACCCGGGCCGCGTCGAACAGGTCCTGAGGCAGGTTCTCGAAGAAGCCAGTGAACAGAAGGACGTAGAGGGCGCCGGCGCCGCCCGACTGCGCCAGGATCACTCCGAGCCTGGTGTTGAGCAAGCCGAGATGCTCGATCAGTACGAACTGCGGGATGAGGATCGATATCACCGGCACGAAGAGCGTGAGGACGATCACGCGATAGAGGAGATCTCGGCCCGGGAACCGGTAGCGCGCGAGAACGTAACCGCAAAGGGCGGATTTCGTGAGCTCGATGAGCGTCGATCCGCTCGCGTAGAGCATCGTGTTGATGAAGTAGCTGCTGAAGCCCGCCGTCACCCACGCGCGTTTGAAGTTGTCGAGGTCGAGCGGCTGTGGCAGCAGCCCGGCGCCGGCGGTGAACGCTCCCAGCTGCGTCTTGAAAGCCGTCGATACGGTCCAGAGGAACGGATAGGCCCAGACCAGGCTGACGATCAGAAGCCCGGGCAGCGCGATCAGGTTGAGATACACGTTGCGTCGCAGTCGCGGGCGGCGGCTCAGGATGGCAGGACGGCGCGCAATGACCGCCATCAGACGCGGTACTCCCGGCGCACGCGCTCGGCGCCGCGCGCGATCGCGGCCTGCCCGGTCACGAATACGAATGCCAGAACCGCGAAGAGAAGGGCCGCCGCGGATCCATACCCATAGCGGAACGGAGCCTCGCTGAACGCTTCGTTGTAGATGAAGTAGGAGACCGTGTAGCTCGCCTGCCCGGGACCGCCCGCGGTCAGGGTTACCACCACGCCAAACACATGGAGCGCATTGACGAGGGCGAGCAGGGTGATGATCAGCGCCACTGGCCGGATCAGAGGAAGCGTGATGTGGATCAGCTTCTGCAGCTCGTTGGCACCGTCGAGGTCGGCTGCCTCGTAGACCTCTTCCGGAACGTTCTGTAGCGCGGCCATCCAGTAGATCAGGTACTGACCGAAGATCTGCCAGATAGCGACCAGGATGATCGCGATGAGGGCGGTGCTCCCGTGACCGAGCAGGTCGATGGGCGTGTGTATCCACCCGCGATCGACCAGAAAGCTGTCTACAGCGCCGTTCGACGGGTTCAGCAGATAGGTGAAGACGAGTCCGGCCAGAGCGACGGGCAGGATGATGGGCAGGAAGAAAACGGTCCGGAAAAATGTCTTGAACAGCAGCCACCGGCGCGTGAGCAGGATGGCGACGAGCAGAGACAGCGGCAGCTTGAGGGCCGTTTCCACTGTCGCGAACACGAGCGTGTTCTTGAAAGCGAGCCAGAAAATCGGATCTGAGGCGATCTTCTGGTAGTTCACAAGCCCGACGAAGTCGGTTAGCGGCCGGATGCCGTCCCAGTTGAACAGCGAGTAATAGGCGGTCGCGACAAGAGGCCAGAGCGTGAAGCCCCCGTAGAGGAGCAAGAAGGGGAGGAGGAAGATGGGGATCCAGAACCGGCTGCCATCGGGACCGGCGCCACGCGCTGCCAAGGCACGCACGAATGACCGGCTCAGGCGCCCTTCAACGATGGGCGCCGTCCGGCTCAGCTCATTCAATGCTCCCGGAGCTTATGGCCTGGAATAGTTGGCCGCGTTGAAGTTCTGTGTGTAGTCCCAGCCGTTGGTGGCGAACTCGTAGCAGCTCGTCGATACCTTCAAGCCGGTGGCTGCCTCCTTCTGCAGCTCCGACTCCAGCATCTGCTGGCGTGTCGAGACAACGAGTTGCGCGGCGGGTTTGAGGTCCTTGTTGCTGGTGATGGCGTCGACCATCACCTGGTGTTCCCAGTTCGGGTGCAGCGCGGATGCGTTCGTGTACGCGCTGGACTGGGCAAGGGCGGGGCACTTGAGCAGCGGGTCGGGATATTGAACTCGGAACCCCGCGTTGTCGGCGATCTTGAAGATCTGCTTCCAGGCGGGGTCGGTCAGCAGCTTCTTGTCGTCGGAGAAGGCGAGCGTCGCAAACTGGTGGCTGAGAAAGTTCTGCGCGAAAAAGCCGGTCGGGTTGGTCATCCACTGGACGAACTTCCAGGCCTCGGCAGCGTGCTGTGTTTGTGAGCTCACCCAGTAGGCGTTCTGCGAGTTCAAAGAGGAGAGAGCGCCCTTCGCTCCGCCATCAGGATTGGGATGCGCGGCCACCACGTAGGCGTCGCTGTGGAAGCCAAGCTGATCCCACACGCTGATCATCCAGGGCCCGTCCATATATATGGCGGCCTGTCCGGCGGCGAACTGCTGGCGGGAGAAGGACTTGTCCTGCACCCCGGGGGCGAAGTAACCCTTCTTGTAGAGACCTTGCAAGTAGCTGAACGTCTCCAGCATGGCCGGGTTGTCGAGTGAGAACCTACCGTTCTTGTAGTCGAAGAAGAGGTCGGTCATGTTGCCCGCCGCCATCGCATACCAGGTTCGCTGCCAGTCAGTGCCCTTTAGCGGCACCGCCATGCAGTAGGCCTTGGTTTTCGACTTGATGGTGGCGCAGGTGTCGGCCAGCTGGCTCCATGTCGTCGGTGGGTTGTTCAGGTCAAGCCCGGCCTGGGCGAAGACCGCCTTGTTCATATACATGTAGCCGGGGCCCCAGTAATGCGTGTCCTGCCACGGGAAGCCGTACACCTTCCCGTCCTTCATGTTGATGCTGTTCTGGAATGACCCGGCCGGCCAGCGCTTCATCCAGTCGGCGGGCACCTTGCCATCCGGCGAGACCGTTGAGATCCAGCCGTTGGAGAGCAGCCAGTTCATGGTGTTGGAACCCTGCTTCTGCCAGTAGAAGAGGTCGGGGGCCTGCCTGCTCTGGAAGGCAAGCGGTAGCGTCTGCTCGTACTGCGCCTGCGCGACCGACTCCCACTTGATGGTCACGTTGGGGTTCAGGCGCTGATACTCGGCGGCGACCTGGGAGTGGAAGTCGGTCTGCTCGACCGAAAAGTCGCGGAGGGTGAGCGTCACCGGCGCGGCGGGCGAGCTGGCGCTCGGCTGGCCGCCACCAGTGCAGGCGGCCGAAAGGATCATCAACACCGCGGCCGCCAAGGGCCGGCTCCAACCTCTCATCAGGCGTCCCTCCCGGTTATGAAAGCGCTTTCACGTTTGGCTTGTCGCGCAGCCTATTCCGATTTGGTTCGTTCGTCAATTGTCTTATTCAATCGTCAGAAACCGCTTACAATCGACACCGTGTTCAAGGCGCCGACGATCGCCGACGTCGCCCGCTCGGCAAGGGTGTCCGTGGCGACTGCGTCGCGGACGCTGAGCGGCACGGTCCGCGTCCGGCCCGCACTCCGCGACCAGGTCTTGCAAGCCGCCGAGCAGCTCGGCTATGAAGCGAATCCGCATGCACGCGCACTGGCCTCGGCCGGGGAGGCCACGGTCGGCGTTGTGCTGCATGACGTAGAGAATCCTTTCTTCGCGGAGCTGGTTCGGGGGATGGACGAGGTGGCGAATGCCGCCGACCGGACGCTGATATTCATCACCGCCCATCGGGACCTCCAGCGAGAGCTCGCCGCCATCGCCCATTTTCGCGCGCGCCGTGTCGAAGCTCTTGTAATCGCAAGCAGCGGAATCGAAGCACGAGATTTCGCGACCGCGATCACCAACCAGCTGATGGCGTTCGAGGCGGCGGGCGGCCGAGCGGTCCTGGTCGGTCGGCATTACGGCCACGGTGATGCGGTGTTGCCCGACAACGTAGGTGGCGGCCGTGAGGTCGCCGAGGAGCTGGTGCGGCTTGGTCATCGCCGGATCGGAGTGATCAGTGGACCGCCCGCGGTCACGACCACGCGGGAGCGTCTCGCGGGCGTGCGGGATGCGCTTCAACGTGCCGGACACGAGCTGCCGGACGAGATGCTGGTGCCTGGCGATTACACACGTGACTCAGGCATGGCTGCCGCACACGAGCTGTTGGGCCGGCAAGGAGCCACGCCTACCGCGCTGATCGCATTCAACGACCTGATGGCGATCGGGGCGATGGCGGAGGCCCGCAATCGAGGCCTGCGGATTCCAGAAGACATTTCTGTCACCGGCTTTGACGACGTGCCGATTGCGCGCGATGTCATGCCGGCGCTGACGACGGTGAGAGTTCCGGCGGCTGAAATGGGCGCTCTGGCGCTGCGGATGGCCCTGGATGCTCGACACGGGGACCTGCGCGTCGAGCATTTGCCGACACGGCTGGTGCGCCGGCAGAGCACCGGACCCGCTTCCAGTTGACGCGGCCGGTCGGCCTGTACTTGATGAGGCCGGATGCGCTGGACGAGGTCTATGGGCCGCACGAGCGGGAGGAGGTGGCGGCACTCCTCGATCTGCGTCACCCACCGCAATCGCCGGAGTCGATTCGAAACGACCCCTCACCCCTGCATGATGTCGAGGTTCTGCTCTCCGGTTGGGGCCTGCCTCGCCTCGACGCCGACCTGCTCGAACATGCACCGCAGTTGCGGCTGGTTCTCTATGGAGGCGGTTCCACGCAGCCTTTCGTGACCCCGGAGCTCTGGAGTCGCGGAGTGCGGGTCGTCACCGCGCGCGCAGCCAACTCGCTTCCGGTGGCCGATTACACGCTCGCCGTGATCCTCTTCTCACTCAAGAACGGATGGCGTTTGATGGGGCATGCAAGGACGCCGCGAGATCCGTATCCGCCGGCCGCACTGATGCCGGGTGGATATGGCTCGACGATCGGGCTGCTTTCGTTGGGTTGCGTGGGCAGGCTCGTGCGAGAGCGCTTGCGGCCATTCGACCTGTCGGTGCTGGCTTGCGACCCGGCGCTGAGTCCGGACGAGGCACTGCGTCTGGATGTGAAGGCGGTTGGTCTGGAAGAGCTGTTCGCTGGATCAGATGTTGTCTCGGTGCACACGCCCCTGGTGACGTCGACCCGAGGGTTGGTCACAGGGGAATTGATCAAGTCGATGCCGCTCGGGAGCACGTTCATCAATACTGCGCGCGGCGCGATCGTGCGTGAGAGAGAGCTGGTCGCGGCCCTCGAAGCGCGTCCCGACCTTCAGGCGGTGCTCGACGTCACCGAGCACGAACCATTGGCGGCCGATTCGAGGTTGGGGCAATTGCACAACGTCGTTTTAACCCCGCACATCGCCGGTGCCATGGGCCGTGAGCGCCGGCGTCTGGGGCGGCTCGTAATCAGCGAGCTCAAGCGGTACCTGGCGGGAGATCCGCTGGAGTGGGAGGTAGGCCCGACCGAGGCTGCGGCAATGGGCGAGACCTGAGGCTCGCGCCAGGTACTGGTAAAGAACCACTATGCTTCGGAGCCAATGGCCGAACGCAAGAAGAGCGGGCAGGAGCACCTGCGTTTAGAGGGCCAGGTGGTTGGACTTTGGTTCCAGATGCAGGCCCGTCTCGAAGCGCATTTCTCGGAACTCGCCGCGCAGCATGGGCTCTCCGCTGTGCAGGCCAAGGTGCTGCTGCAGCTGCCGGCCGACGGGGCGGTGACGATGCGAGCGCTCGCGGGCCAGCTGCAGTACGACGCTTCGAACCTGACCGGCGTGGTCGATCGCCTCGAGGCGATGGGCGCTGTTCGCCGTCAGTCTCATCCTCAGGACAGGCGAGTGAAGCGGGTCGAGCTCACGGCCGAAGGCCGGCGTTTGCGGGAGGCGTTTTGGGAAAGGCTGACCAATCGATCCGGGCCATTGGGCCGGCTGAGCAGCCGAGAGTTGACCTCTCTGCGCACTCTCCTCGCCTCTGCAGTGGCTCCGCCGGCCTGACCTTCAGGTCAGCGAAGCTCGATCTGCTGAGGGCAATCTCGTCGTCAGCAGCGCGGCAACCAGGGAGACTACAGCTGCGGTCCACAAGACCGTGTTCAGGCCGTCGCGAACCAGAAACGCTCCCACGATGGCGCCCGCAATCGATGAGAAGTAGATCGGCAGCAAGACCAGGTTGAGCGTGGTGGCGCGCCGCTCTTCGGGAACGGCGGTGGCCAGAACCGCGAACACCATCGAGATCGCGGTGGCGCTCGCGGCGCCAAGCGCGACCGCGCCCGCTGTGAGCCAGACCAGATTGGGTGCCAACGCCAGCTCCGCCAGGCTCGCCGCGGCAAGTACGCAGGCTCCCGCGAGGAGAGGCCGAAATCCATATCGATCGCCAGCTGCGCCCGCAAGCGGCGACAGGAGCGCACCCAGCAGAGCCGATGCACCGAAGACGATGCCGATCTGGCCCGCCGCGCCGGACGTGCCACCAACGAGCCTGATCACAAGAAGAGGAAGGAAAGGGTTTGCGATCTGCTGAGCGAAATAGGCCAGGCCGAAGACGCCGAATACGATCAAGGTCACGCGCCCGGTAAGTGCAAGTCGCAATGCCGCGAGGGCGAGCCGAGTGGCCGATCCGGTCGGCCCAGGCGTGCGGGTTCCCTCCCGAGCGAAAGCCAGGAGCATGACGCCGGCGGCAAGCGACAGTACGGCGTCGAGGGCGAACAGGGTGTGCAGGTTCAGGAGGCCGTGATCGACGAGCCAGCCACCAAATGTCGGTCCCAAGGCGAAGCCCAGCGATGGGGTGACGCCGAAAAGGGAGATCGCAAACCCGACCCGACCATGTGGGGTGACGGCGCGAAGGGCCGTCAACATCACGCCGGTGTTCCCAAGCTGAAATCCGACAAGGAGCAACCCAAACGCCGCCTGCCAGCGGTTTTGCGCGAGCCACAGCACACCGAAGACCACCATCTCGACGAATGCGCTTCGAGCAATGATCGGGATGCGTCCATATCGCTCGGCCCAGACTCCCCAAAAAGGCACCAACGGCAGGCCGAACAGGAAGAACGCCGCGTTGAGGTATCCGGTCCACGCCGGCACCTCCAGTGGCGGCACGTGCACGGTCCCGAGGTAGAGAGGCAAGAAGCGGAACACATGGGAAACCGAGAATGCCTCGACCGTCGACGTGATCCCGAAGAGAACGAGCAGCGCAATCCAACCCGATGCCCTTCGGCTCAATGGCGGGGCCAGTTCCATTTATTCAGATTGAACTAACAGCAAGGCATGTACCTGCATTCCGTTACGGAGTGCAGGGGGGATACATCATGAATAGTCGACTCCAGCTCCAGAAGCTCGGCGCCGCGACGGCCGGAGCGGTGATGCTCTGGGCAGTCGCAGTCACACAGTCCTCGGTAGCAGCCGCGCCGCCGGTGACTATCGGCATTGTGCAGGGCACGTTCTATCCGAATCCCGCCAACAGCGGCTCCTTCGATGCTGTCCCCACGAGCCCTCCCGCCTTCACTCAGCAATTTCCTGTGATTGGATTCAACCCACCGGCCGGCACCTTGACGTGCTCGAACATCACCAGCGCCGATGTCAATGCCTTCTCCGTCCCGATAACCGATGTCGTCCCCAACCCGGATGGCACCTGTTCGCTCGTACCCGCCATGGCCAACGGTTTTCAGGCTGGGGTGGGGACGCTGTCCAACTTCCAAGCGGTCTTCACCGCTGATCTGAACGTCGCGTCAGCTGGACAGGTCACATTAGATGTGTCTTCAGACGACGGATTCGTGCTCGGCATCGGTCCGCAAGGAGCCAACCAGCCAATGCGCGTCTCCGGCACCCCGATGGAGAACCCACCGGCCAGTGGACTCAGCTTCGTGAAGGGCTATCCCGTGATGGGTGCGCTCAATCACGGTACGGCGCCTATTCCGAATGACATCACGATCAACTTCCCGGTCGCGGGAACATACCCGCTGGAGCTCGACTACACAGAGTGCTGTGGCGGCTTCCTATCGCTCACGTTCAGTTTCAACGGGGCAATCGTGCCGCCGGCTCCGCCCTCCACGCACGCGACCGCGATCACTTATACCGGTGACCTTTCAGCGGACTTCAACGATCCGGCGAACCTGTCCGCGACCCTGCAGGACAATTCGGTGAGTCCAGCCGCCCCCCTCTCGAATGAGCCGGTGACCCTGAACCTGGGCGCACAGAGCTGCACCGGTACAACTGACGTGACGGGCGTCGCTGCGTGCACCGTGAATCCGAACGGTGCGGTCGGTAACTATTCGGTCTCGGCGAGCTTCGCCGGAGACGCAACGTTCCAGGCGAGCAGCGCCTCCGCTCCCTTTGTCGTCATGCTGGAAGAAGCCAGCCTCACCTACACCGGCGCCGTCAATATGGCCAACGGAAATTCGGCCATGTTGTCCGGCACCCTGCCGGAGGATGGCACAACCCCGATTACAGGCCGCTCCATCGACTTCATCCTGGGAAGCGGCGCTGCAGCCCAGAGCTGCACCGGCATCACAAATTCTTTGGGAACAGCTGCGTGCACGATCGACATCGCCCAGCCACTCGGACCTGGGAATATCGCGGCCAACTTCGCTTCTGACGGTTTCTATCAGTCCGCCTCGGCGGAGGCGAGTGCCCTCGTATACGAGAGCCTGTCAACCGGCGCCTTTGTCATCGGGGACGACAGCGCGACTGTTGGATCACCGGTCAATTTCTGGGGCGCCCGGTGGGCTGCCGGCAACTCTTTGAGTGGTGGCCCGGCGCCTAACAGCTTCAAGGGGTTCGCGGACAGTCTCGGAGCAACGCCGGCAACCTGCGGCTCGACATGGTCGACTGATACAGGAAACAGCTCAGGACCGCCGGCCACCGTGCCGTCCTTCGTCGCGGTCGTGGTCACGAGCTCGGTTTCGCAAGCGGGCTCGGTCGCTTCCGGAACCGTTTCAGAGATCGTCGTGGTCAGCACCGATCCCGGCTATCTCAACGATCCCGGCGATCCAGGGACCGGGACCGTGGTGGCGATCCTTTGCCATAACTGAGAGGTAGTTAGTCCGCTGCAGCGCTGCGCACGAAGGCTGATCATGGTCAATCGGCTTGAGCACTTTGTCCAGCCCGCGACATCCCCTCTATTCAGCCGTAGTTCTCTTTGGGGGCGCAGCGCTTGGCGTCATCGCCATTCACCTGGCAACCACCAGCACGCTCGGTTTTCATACCGATGAGCTCTACTACCTTGCCTGCGGCCGCCATCCAGCGCTTGGCTATGTCGACTTCCCGCCGATCGTCCCTCTCCTTGCCCGACTAGAGACCGGACTCCTCGGAGTCAGTCCCTGGACGCTTCGCCTGCTCCCCTCGTTGCTCGGCGGTTTCCTCACGGTACTCTCCGCCCTCTACGTCCGCCGGCTTGGCGGCTCGCTGCTGCTCCAGGGACTTGCGCTGCTAGGTGCGATCGCGGCGCCCTTCCTGCTCGGTACGAACTGGGTCTTCCAGACCGTGACCTTCGATCAGGTGACCTGGATGGTCGGCCTTTACTGGTTTCTCTGCCTCGTCCTCGACGGGCGGCCTCGCCACTGGATCCTCCTTGGCATCACGCTCGGCATCGGGCTCGAGGTGAAGTTCACCATCGTCGGTCTCATCCTGGGCGTCGCCATCGCCGTCCTGCTCACACCCTCGCTGCGGATGGAGCTGCGGACGAAATACCCCTGGATCGCCGCCGGTCTCGCACTCCTCATCTGGGCGCCGAATCTCGCCTGGCAGGTCGCCGAGGGCTTCCCATCGCTGATCTACATCACCAACCATCGAGGTGGGGCAAACGGCCCCCTCGTCTACCTCATCGAGTTCGGCGTCTACTTCTCCTTTCTGATCCCCCTGTGGCTGGCGGGGATGATCTCTCTGTTCCGTTCGCCGCGGCTGCGCCCGATCGGAGTCGCTTCCGCCGTCCCGCTGCTGCTCTTCCTCTTCGTCGGCAAGTCCTACTACGCAGCGGGCACGATTCCGATCGCAATGGCCGCAGGGCTTCTGGCGATCTCAAGGATCGAGCGTCGAAGGCTTCGTGGCGGCCTCGAGATCGCTGTCGCGGTTGCAAGCGTGCTCGAATTCGCTACGTTCTTTTTCCTCGTCGTCCCGGTCACACCCCCCGATCGGATTCATGCCACGAAGCTGGACACCGTGAATGAGGTATTTGCGGACAGCGTCGGCTGGAAAGACATCGCGAACCAGGTGAGCACGATCTATGGCGATCTACCGCCGTCGGAACGCAGCGACACGGTGATCATTTCGGCCTACTACGGCGTTCCAGGCGCGCTCGATATATATGGCAACCCGAACGCCCTACCCGTTGTCATCAGTCCACACCTGAGCGACTGGTACTGGCTGCCGAGCAATCTCACGGCGACCAACGCGTTGATGGTCGATTACACGCCGTCCGACGTGGCATGGATGTGCACATCGCCAACGCTCGTCACGCACCTCACGGTGCCATACGGCGTCAAGGGCCTGGAGCAGGGAGCTCCGGTCACCTTCTGCCAGCTCAAAGCCCCGGTCTCAGAGTTCTGGGGGAAGCTTCGCAACTTCTCGTGATCGGTCACCGTGGCGGCCTTTACCGGGTCGTGCCGGCCCTGCTGCGTGGCTGGCGCTGCTGCTCGAACATCTCTCGTATCTCGCGAACGCTCGTAGCATCCTCCGCCTTCTTATCCGCAGTTCGTAGAGAGACGATCCGCGGGAAGCGCAGCGCGAAGCCTGGCCGATCGCCGCTCATACCTGCCGTGTGACGCGGGCTTGGCGTGATCTCATCGGCGAGCACCTCGACCACGATCGCCGGCTCCAGCCAAACATCGGGCACGAAGTTGGAGTTCACGCGCGCAGGCTTCTCGGCGACCTCGAGGCTGGCCATCCTTTTATGAATGTCGCGCCAGCCCTGGTCGGAAAGGCCGGTGCCGAGCTTGCTGATGGTCACGAACTCGTCCTTGTCGGTGTCGTACACGCCTGCGAGCAGAGCCCCAGTGCCGAACTCCGCCCGCTTGCCCTTGCCACGGTAGTAGCCGAGCAGGACCACATCGATCGTGTCAGTGAGCTGGCCGCTGGTATTCCGTTTCAGCTTGACCCAGTTGAAGTTGCGCGCGCCCGCCTGGTACGGCGAATCGAGTCGCTTGGCGACCACTCCCTCCAGGCCCCGGCTGATGTTGTCGAGCAGCTCTCGGGTGAGCACCTCCG
>DATNOD010000061.1:0-30246 GCA_035601515.1 Candidatus Eiseniibacteriota bacterium
ATGTGGTTCCTCAGGTTGTGGACGACACCCTCGACGGCGCGACTGTGGAAGAGGTGGCGATCGGCGTCGGACAGCTCAGACTCGAGCACCCGTCGAACGCGCCTGCCGGCGATGGTGTCGGTGAGCGCGAGCGCAAGCACGAACACGATTGTGGCCAACAGGTAGCCTCGCGGCGAGCCGTCGAGAACATAACTAGTTAGGAGTCCCGCAAGACCCATGTACGCGAACGCCGCATACAGTGATGGCGTCAGGTTAACCCGCAGAATGCTGCGGACCGACTCACCTGAGTTGAAGGAGAGCGCAGCAGCCACCAACACGATGTTTGAAAGAACAAAGGTCAGGACAACCAGCAAGCGATATACGAGAGGTATGTCGCCAGTCGTGTGGAATTCGGACGCGATCCATGCGCATAGAGACGCTATGCAGGTATAGATGGTGGCGTTCGCCGCGCCGGCTCTTAGACCGCGCGGAACCTGTCCTAACGCAATACTCAGTCCAATCAGGGTCGCGTCTAGGGGATTAGTCAACATCGCAGCTGCGACCACAACGATTCCACCCAACGTCAGATGGCCTCGATCAAGCCTTACATCCGCAAAGTTCAGTGCGATTCCTGCCGCGAACAAGAAAGTGAATTCGAGAACTTGGTCCGGATGGGTTGTGTCGTACGAACGGGCCAGCAGGTTGAGCCCTACCACCACCAAGGCGACCGCCAACAGGTAGCCGTAAAACAACCGGGATCGATTCATGGCCTTCTTGCTAAGCTGCGGCACATCGCGAACGCTGCACCCGACCGTAAGGAATACCGCGTGCTCGTCGTCGACGACAGTGTGCTGCCTCGCGCCGCCGCTCGCACGATGCTCGGCACGGCGACAGGCCTCCGCCTGGTAGGAGAGGCGTCCTCCGGACAAGAAGCCCTGATCGCCATGGCTCGAGTCAAGGCGGACCTGGTGCTCATGGACGTACACATGCCTGGAATGGACGGAGCGGCTACGACTACCGAGCTGCTGGCCCAGCACCCGCAAGCGAAAGTCATCGCGTGGACTGTATCTGAGTCAAGTGACGATCTCTTGCGAATGATGCGAGCCGGCTGTTCAGGGTACGTTCTTAAAGACGTCGGACCGGCTGAGTTGCAACATGCGCTGTGGTCAGCCGTTCGAAGCGAAAGCCCGGTTCCACGAAAGATGATTCCGGACGTTCTGCGCCGAGTTGCCGAGCAGAGCCCCCTGTCACGCACAACAAAAACAATCGCTTTGACCTCGAGGGAAATGCAAATCCTTCGCGGTGTGGCCAAGGGTTTGCCAACCAAAAGGCTGGCTCAGCAGCTTGGCCTAAGAGTGCCTTCGGTGGAGACGCATCTACACAACTTGTTCCGGAAACTAAACGCCTCGAATCGGGGTGAAGCCGTCAGCACGGCATTGAAATTGGGGCTCATCACACTGGCTGATCTTTAAGTTCTTACTCATGGATTCCCATGAGGGGGCCTCATGGATCTCCATGAGTGGACCTAAGGGTAATTGACGATGCACAGGGTCCGTCCGAATCGCGAGACTTCGGGTCGAAGTGACTTGGTTGCTGCGGATTCCGAAAATCTAAGGACGGAGGGGTATCTGTCATGGTGCGTATGTTCAAGCGGCTGCTGCGTAACGGAAGCAAAACCCATGTATACGGGTGGTGGATCGCCTAGCTGACACCGATCGGGGCCCACTCGTCATGTATTCACAGCGGGGTCTCGTCTAGGGTGGCATAGCTTGTAATCCGGCAGTCTAGAATTCCAGCGTCTTGCCACCGTTTCGCTCGTTAGGTTGGTCGGCGCGACTGTACCTCGCCGGGATAATTACCGTCGGGGTAGGATCGATTGGGCTCGGTTGGATCGTCCATCCGATTCCGGGAAGTGCGGTCGTAACGCTCTTGTACCTTGCCATCGGTACGCAGATAGCCGCTCTTCGGCCGATTCTGTGGAAATCTGGCTACCAGACAGTCTTTGATCCATTGCTGGTGGCCACCGGGCTGTATGGCCCAGGTGCCGGTGTAGGAGCTGTCGCTTGGCTTGCCACTTTCGATGGCCGCGTCCCAGGTCGAACTATTCCGTGGTGGGTATTCCTCTTCAATCGAGCGATGACAGCATCCGTTCATGTCGTCACGTCGCTTGCAGTCGCTCCAATTGGCGAGGGAAGCTGGTGGGCGATTCCGGTTCGGACAGCCCTGTACGTGATCGCCGCGCTGGGGCTCAACTACTTTCTCACAGCGTTGCTCTTCTCGTACGTGCGGCGAACGCCGTTACTGACGACGATCTCCCAAAACGTTGGCACATCCACCACCTTGGGAACGTTAGCCCTAAGTTTTTCGGGCGGTATCCTGTACCTCTTACTTCGTTACGCACCCTACGGGGTGGGCTACATCATGGCGCCGGGCATGTTCGCGTTTGTACTGGCGGTTCGCGGCAATGTCGCCGACGCGCAACGCCAGAGTGAGCTCAAGGACCAAACGCTTGATCTGGCTGCTCAGGCTCTCGACGCTCGCGACCGCTACACAGAGTCGCACTCGATACGCGTATCAGAACTTGCTGGTCGGCTCGGAGAGCAGCTCGAACTCGACGATCATGACTGCGAGCTCATACGCACTGCTGGATCGCTTCACGACCTAGGAAAGATTGGGGTTCGCGACGACATCCTCAACAAACCAGGCCCATTAACGGAGGAAGAGTGGGAGATCATGCGCAGGCATCCCGACATTGGGGCCGACATGATCGCTCAGCACTCTGCACTAACAGAGGTCGCGCCGCTGGTGCGACACCACCACGAACGATGGGATGGTTCCGGATACCCGGCCGGCCTACGAGGAGACGTGATTCCATTCGGGGCCCGAATACTTTCTGTGGCAGATTCCTTCGACACCATTACCGGACCGCGTCTCTACCGGCAGTCCTTGATGACTCCGATCGAGGGCGTCGAAGATATCAGCCGCCGAGCCGACCACTGGTATGACCCGAACGTCGTTGACGCTTTACGCGAGCTGCACGGTCTCAAGCCACTTGACCTCGCTAACCGCTCAGAGGTTCCGAGGCGCGTCACAAGCCTGCGCGTGCTACGTGCAAATCCGTGGTTCAGCAGCTTGCTAACCGCGATCGGAATATCGTCTATCGGCGATCCGCTCACGCAGGTTGCGACGCTAGTCCTGATTTATTCCGCCACGAATCACGATGCAAGGTTCGTGGCTCTCGGGTTTATCGCGCAGGCATTGGCCACGATCTTGATGAGCAGCATTCTCGGCGGGGTGGCAGACAAGCTGCCTCGCAAGCCTCTCATCGTTTCGCTTGAGCTGCTGCGGGCGGCGATCCTCGTAGCTACTCCAGCGTTGACACAAGTCGACAAGGCGGTCGGTCCGATAGGAGCACGCTGGTGGGTCATCATCCCAGTGATGTTCGTATTGGCGTCCATCAACGCTGTGGTTCAGCCAGCTCGTCAAGCCGCAATTCCTGGCCTCGTGCCCGCTGGCCAAGTTGGAAAGGCGAATGCCCTCATGGTTGCCACCACGATGCTGGCTGGCGCTGTTGGTTTTGCTTTGGCGAGCGCCATATTGAGCATCTCCGCATCACTGATGTACTTGTTTTTCGCCGACGCCGCCACTTTTGCTTTAGCAGCGGCAATCATGCTTGGCATTCCAAGCCTCGGCGGCGGTGCGCAATCGGCGCGTGTCTCAGGCGCCCTGAAGCGTACGTGGGCAATCGTTTCTGCCCGCCCACATCTGGTCATAGGCGCACTAGCCGCGTTTCTCACTGCTATTTCGTTTCCGGCATTGATCGCGGTGGCCTACGGAATCTCAGGCACGGGTGCTCAGACATATTCGATGCTAGAGGTGATTTTGTCGATCGGAGTATTCGTTGGCTCCGTGGCCGTTGGTCGGTTTGCTGCGATTGGAAGCATGCGTACCGTTGGTGCCGGACTCTTCGTCACCGGCGTGTTTTCGGTTGCCATCTATATGAGACCGTCACTAGTCGGGCTAACGATATTCCTCTTCGTGGCATCGATTGGCAATCCTATCTACGCAGTTGCCAATCAGACCGCCCTCATCGAGGCCGCAGACGCCTCAAACCGGGGCAGCGTAATGGCCACAAGGTTCGGCTTGGTGCAAACAGCTTTCATAGCCGGTTCTGCGGCCGGAGGCCTCATCACATCCGCCTGGGGCCCGTTTGCCGCCTACGGAGTCCTGGGCGTTGGCCTCATCCTGCTAGCCCTGTACGCCCTCGCAGCGGGTCGTAGCACCGTCAACCCCCTTCACGGCGCCGCCTATGAAGAAGCCCAGCTCAAAGCCTCCGCGGCGCGCCCCGGCCGGGTAACTTAACGCGGTAGTAAAGCTCCTCTGATGCCGGTTTTCCTCGTCATACTGCGCTGATTGCGCAACGTTCGACCTGCGAGCCACTCGAGAGAGAGCGCCCCTGAAAGCGATCCCGAGGCGCCGACGCCATTAAGCGGAGCCGGTGGCTCCGCTTGGTCGCTCGATCCTCAACGGCGGCGCCGCTACCTCCAGATCGCATTCGGTTTCGCCGCCCTGATCGTCGCTATCGTCGTTCTCTACCTCCTCCGCGACTTCATCGGCGCGTTCGTGTTGGGGGCTGCGATCGCGTTCCTGATCCAGCCTGGCATCGTTCGCCTCGAGCATTTCGGCTTCCCACGTTTGGCCGCCATCGGGGTGATGTTCGTTGTCATCATCCTCGCCCTCGCGGGCCTCGTCCTCCTGGTGGTCCCGCTCGGAGTAAGTGAGGTGGCGCAGCTCCAAGTTCAGGCTCCCGGCCTAGCAGCTGCCGCACAGGACCGCATCAACAGCCTCCAGGGCTCACCCATCGAGATCTTCGGCTTCAAGGTCGACCTCAGGGGCACGGCCGAGACCATCAATGCGCACTTAAGGGAATATCTCCTGGGCCAATTTGGCAACGCAGTGAGCATCGGCCTGACCGCGCTGACCACCCTTCTGCAGCTGGTCCTCACATTCATCGTCGCCTTCTTGCTTGCGCTCGATGCAGCGTCCATCAAGCGTGTGTTGCGCCGATTCGTTCCCAGCGACTATCGCACCGACTTCGATCAGATTTGGCGACGCATTCGGAAGATGCTCTACGCGTACGTGCGGGGCCAGTTGATCATCGCCGGAATGATCGGAATCTTGTGTGGCATTGCGTGCGCGATATTGGGATTGGCAGATCCTGTGGCTCTCGGCCTCATCGCCGGCATCACCGCACTGGTCCCATATATCGGGCCCTTCGTTGGCGCAGTGCCGGCGATCCTCGTTGGTCTGGCGGCGGCCCCAATCAAGGCCGTGCTGATCGCGATTGCGTACTTCGTCATCTCGAACGTCATCCTCAACTTCGTCTATCCCAAGGTCATGGGCGATGCAGTCCGGCTGCCACCGATCCTCGTCATCGTCGCCTTCATCGCGGGATTCAGCTGGGCCGGCATCCTCGGCATGTTCGTCGCCGTTCCCCTCGCTGCCACGCTGCGCATCCTTTTCGATCATATCTATCCGCGGCTGTACGGGAAGCCCGCTTGAAGATCGCGATTTTCTCGGACATCCACGCCAACTGGCAGGCGCTGGAGGCGGTCTTACGCGACTGCCCGCCGACCGATAAGACCTTGTGCCTCGGCGATGTGGTCGGATATGGGGGCGACCCCAAGCGCTGCATCGATGAGGTCACTCGGCGGGGCTGGCTCACCCTTGTTGGTAACCACGACCGAGCCTGCACGGACGCGGAGATCCTCGAATGGTTCAACGACGACGCCGCCGCAGTGGTGCGATGGACGGTCGACACAATCGGCGACGATCGAATCGCATGGTTGCGAGGATTGCCTGACAGCCACGTTGAACGTGACGTGCTGCTCGTCCACGCCAGCCCTCGCGACCACATTTACGAATACGTCCTCGATACCGCAGTCGCGTTCGCGAACCTCGAACTTCTCAATGGCGGCGTGTGTTTCCACGGACACACGCACGTTCCCGGCATATTCGGGTTGTCCGACAGGCAGGTGAGTCACGAGTACAGCGTCGACACGTTCTCGCTCAAGGGTCCCGCCTTGGTCAACCCGGGCAGCGTCGGCCAGCCTCGTGACGGGAGCCCGATGGCCAGTTACGGAGTTTGGGACGTCGATAGCAACACATTCGAGTTTCGGCGTGTCCGGTACGACATCAAGGGGGCACAGCGCGCGATCCGGAAGGCGAAGCTACCGGAACGATTCGCGCTTCGACTCGAAACGGGGCGATGAGCCGCTGGGCTTCACTGCACTGGAGCCGAATGGGCTACGCGGCAGCCACCGGCGCCGGACTCGGGTCTCTTCTCTTCTGGGTGGGTTATTGGTTCACCTTTGTTCGGGGCAACCTTCAAGGCCCTGATTTCTTCTCCTTTTATTCCGGAGCGAGGTTGTTCGTGCTCAAGGGCGGCAGCGCCGTTTACGACCTGGTGTTGCAAAAGCAATTCGAGCTCCAGGTCATTCCACATCCACCGGGGGAGTTCGTCGTGCTGCCGTATTTCCATCCGCCCTACTACACGCTGCTGATAGCGCCGCTCGCCTTCCTCGATTACCGCGCCGCCTACTACGCGATGGCCGCCCTGAACCTGGTGCTGGCGGCCGCGCTGATCGTGTTGCTCGTACGAGGTAGCGAGCGCATACACGGCCGCGCCGCGTTGGTCGCAGCGCCGCTGATAGCCGGCTTCTTTCCGGTCTTCGTCACCATTCTGCAGGGCCAATCCGATCTCGTCGTCCTTGTTCCGCTTGCTGCCGCGTACACGGCATGGGCCCGCGGACGGATCGGGTGGGCCGGCATCTTCACCGGTCTCGCACTGGCCAAGCCGCAACTCCTTCTCCTCGTGCCAGTTCTTTTCATAACCCGCCGTGCCTGGCGCGCGCTTGCCGGATTTGGCGTTGTCATCGCTGGGTTGGGAATTGTGTCAATCACTGGATTCGGACTTGGACCGGTGCTGGGCTATGTGAATGCGGTCGGCCGATGGGCCATCGGCGGAACCCTGCCGACCAACGGCCAGATCGTCTACACGGACACCGCCGTCTACTCGCTTCGCAACGTTCTCGAGGCGGTGCCCGGCGGCGGCAAGGGAGTGGCCCTGGCGATTCTCATCCTGCTACTGGCACTCGTAGCGTTGTCCTTGAGCTGGCGGCCCGACAAGCCGCGCCTCGATTTCGCACTCGCAATCGCAGCTTCTTTGGTTTTGAGCCCGCATCAGAACGTGCACGACCTGGCGCTCCTGGTGATCCCCGGGTTCGCGCTCGCGGACCTCGCCTTGGTCGGCCAGCTGCGGTGGCCACGAGCAGCAGCTCTCATCCTCGTCCTCGCGTACGCCGCGATCAATCTCACACTTGCACTCGACCTCTGGTCGGCTGCTGCCGGCGCTTTCGCGATTGCTGCATACCTGACCGTTGAGAGGATGGCAGTGCGACCGGATCCCATCCCGCTCGGTGAGCTGCGGTGGAGCGGACCGAAGCCGCGCCGGGTCATCGTCCTGCCCGCCTACCGCGCCGCAAAAACGCTGGGCGAAGTGGTCGGTGACATCCCCGCCGGCCACGCAGATCGGATCCTACTCGTCGACGATGCCAGCGCCGATGCGACGGTGAGTGTGGCGACAGCGTTGCATCTCGATGTCATCAGACACCAGCGAAACCTTGGCTACGGCGGCAACCAGAAGACGTGCTACCGCCACGCGCTCGATATGGGAGCGGATGTTGTGGTGATGCTGCATCCGGATGGCCAATACGATCCCGCGATCATTCCCAACCTCTGTCGAGTGATCGAGGAAGGCGAGGCCGACATCGTGCTCGGTTCCCGGTGGCTCGGCCTGGATCCGGCCAAAGCGGGAATGCCCTGGTGGAAGCGAATTGGCAACCGGTTCCTGACCGGCGCCGAGAACCGTGTTCTAGGCTTGCACCTCTCCGAATATCACACGGGATACCGCGCTTACTCGCGCAGATTTCTGGAGGCGATTCCGTTCCTGGAGAACAGCAACGACTTCGTGTTTGACACGCAGGTGCTCATCCAGGCGGCGACTTTCGGTTTCAAGATCGGAGAGGTGCCTGCGATCGGCAAGTATCACGCCGACGCCAGCTCGACGAGCTTTGTCACGTCGACGGTTTACGGACTGGAAACTCTGGCGGCTCTGATTCGATACGTCATCCATCGCGCCGGCTTTCCCAGCCCGTGGCTCACGCCGTCGTCAGATGCCGACAAACAAGCGCTTGCGATAGGCCAGGTAGCCCACCACGGCAACGTTCAGTAGCAGAGCGCCGACCTTAAGAAGTGTGATGTGGCGGACGACCTCGTACGCCTCGTAGGGGATCAGGAAGCCCGTCGCGATCACAGTCAAGTATTCCGCCCAGCGTCGGCGCATGGCCAGACCGACGCCTTCAGTACCCTCGAGCGTCGCGTACACGATGGCGACGATGGCCAGGGCGGTGAGGTGGGGAAAGTTGCCGAGGTAGGCGAGCAGCCTCAACGCGAGCTGCAGGAGGACGTTATTGCCGGCGTTGAGGTTGAGCTGGTCCTGGGCGTAATCGGCCCACTGGGTGAGCAAGCCGCTGCGTCCGGCGGTCAGCAGGCCTATGGCTCCCGCGATGAGAACGAGGGATTTCGCGATCCGCTCGACGATGATGACCTTGATGAAGGCGTCATGCTCGCCACCCATCCGGCCAAACTCGGCCCAGAGGCGGGCGAGGTAATGAGGTCGCTCCCTCGTCGGTGCGTGAGCCATCTCGGGTGACCTTAACAAGCTGGGTTTGATTCGGCCTGAGATCGACGTAACGTGCGGTACGGTTGGTCGGCTGGGGGAGGGAGCCGAGCGGGAAGGACTCTCCTATGTCAAGCCGCAGCACTCTTGGCGCTCCTGGCCTGACGCTGGTCGATGAGCATGAGTCGGAAGACCTCGTCGGACAAGCGACGACGGAGAGCGCGGTAGGCCTCGCGCTTAGTGTTGCCGCCGGCGAGACGCCGCAGGAAGTAGTCATGGCTGCGACCAGGGCGACGGACTTGGCTGACTGCGATGCGATGAAGGGCGGCGTTGATTTGGCGATTGCCCCCGCGGTTGAGTCGGTGCCTTTGCTGGTTGCCGGAAGAGGCTGGTATGGGCGCGGTGCCGTTATGCATGGCAAAAGCGGCGCGGGAGCGAAAGCGACAGGCATCAGCGGTCTCGCCTACGAGCTTGGCGGCGGTCAAAACCCCACACCCGGGAAGTGCCAACAGGCTCGGCGCCAACGTGGGCATCATGGTTGCCAGCTGCCGCTCGAGCTCATCGACTCGAAGGTTCAGCTGCATGGTTCTGGCAGTCAGCTCCCTGGCCAGCTCAGCCACCAAGCCCGAACGTCCATTGAGAAGGGCTTCGACTCTCTTAATAGCCGGCCGCCGACTCAGCGCCCCAGAGGCGACCTGGAACCCAGGCTCCAGTTCGTGAAGCAGCCACTGCAGTCGATTCTGCATTCGAGTTCGCTCGCCGACGAGATCCTCGCGATGGTCGAGAAGCAACCTCACTTCGCGAGAGTGCTCCTCCAAATGCGCCTCCGGCAGGTTGGCTTCGCGGAGCGCAGCGCGTGCGACAGCCAATGCATCAATGGCGTCCGACTTGCCCCGCTCGCGCATGCTGCGCCGGCCTTCTGCAGCCATATGAGGTGGTACTCGCACGACGACCTCGCCCACGCCGAGAAGGTCTTTCTCAAGACCTCGAGTCACGTGACGACAGTCCTCAACGGCCCAACGCCGCTCCGGCCAACGTTGCGCCCAGCGCAGGACATCGAGGTGGCCAGAAGATGTTGCTGCCACGGTGTGCGCACCCAACTGCCGCCCGGCCTCGTCTACAGCTACCACCGAATGGCTCCGCTTGTGCGCGTCGGCGCCCAATGTCACCATAGTCTCGTCTCCTTTTTCAGGGGGGCCATGACCGGTCGGCGGACACGCCTGAGTTGGGGGAAGCCAATCTCCTATCAAGCCACGCAGGCCGGTCTTCTTCTTCACTGGCAGCGGCAAGTCCAATCCAAAGCGACACCACCGTGCGCGGGGAGGGCCAGAGCCAACCGCCAGGCCTACCCAGAATGCCACTCAGGAGGGCCCGCGAGCGGGGTTCTTAGGACCGGCTTGCGCCCAGCCGGGGTGTCGGCTGCGAACGTCAGCTGCTGTGCTCGCGATGCTCGCGGAACAGCATCACTCGGCAGGTGGCGTTCTTCAAAACATACGGCACCGTCTTCCCCAGGTTGAACTCACCGAAGCGGCGCTTATAAGGCAGCCCCATCACGATCAGGTCCGCCCCCCACTCCACCGCCTCATCGACCAGCGCCGGCCCCGTGTCGCGCGCCTGCACCAGCTCCGTCTCCACCGGCAGCGAAGCCTCGGAGGCGAGCTGCTCGACCTCATCCAGGATCTTCTCGCCCCGCTCGACCACGTCGTCCAGGACTGCGCCCAAGGGCAGCGCTCGGTTCACCTCGATGATGTGCACGCCATACAGGCGACCACCCGTCGGATCCGTCATCCGGCAGGCCAGCCGGACAGTCTCAGTATCGATGCCCTGCCCTCCAACCGCCACCAGCACCTTCTTCGATGTCGGCGGGTGTGAATGGTCGGCCATCAGTGCTGCGGTCCGCGCCGCACGCGCCTGATCAACACATAAGCTCCGAAGGCAAACAAAAGAACAGCAGTCAGCAACGCCACGCCCTTAGAGAAGGCGTCCAGACCAGGATGGCCGGCGAGATAAAACCCCACCCACAACCCGACTCCAAGCGCCATCACACCCATGAAAGTGAAGGGAAAGCGCACGGGCCCACATCCTAACAAGAGCCATACCGGAGCGCCTCCGTGGCCTCCCTATAATCAACGGGCTTTGAAGGTCCTCATCGTTGGCTGCGGCCGCGTCGGATCCCAAGTCGCGGCGGACATGGACAAGTCGGGCCACGATGTGGTCATCATCGACCGCGACCCCAACCAGTTCTCTCGAGCCTCTGTCCGCGGCGTCCTCACCAACGACTTCAAGGGCAACCAGGTCGTCGGGAACGGCACCGACGCCGACGTCCTGCGTCGCGCTGGAGTCGAGGATGCAGACGGCTTCGTAGCCGTCACGGAAGGCGACAACCGCAACATCATGGCAGCCCAAATCGCCAAGCACATCTTCAAGGTCCCGCGTGTCGTGTGCCGAATCTACGACCCAGACCGGGCCGACGCTTACGAGAAGCTTGGAATTCATACGATCTGTCCGACACTCGAGGGCGCGAAGCACATCGAGAAAACTCTGATGGAGAAATAAGCGCGTATGTATGTCATCGTCGTCGGTGGGGGTACGGTGGGCTACTACATGTCGCGCGACCTTCTCGAGCGCGGACATGAGGTGACGCTCATTGAAAGAGACCAGCGCCGAGCCGATTGGCTCGAAACTCAGCTCGGAAGCATCGTCATGCGTGGCGACGGCTGCGAGGTGAAGTTTCTGTCGCAGACGGGAATCGAGCGCGCAGACGCAATCGTCGCCGTTACCGCTGACGATGAGGACAACCTTGTCGCGCTGCAGGTGGCCAAACGACACTTCAACGTCAAGAAGACGGTCGCTCGCGTGAACAACCCGTCCAACGTCGAGATCTTCAAAGCGCTCGGCGTCGACGAGGCGGTCTCCGCGACCGAGGTGCTGCTCGGAGCGCTCGAGCCTCCGATCACCAGATAAGAGAAGAAAGCTAAGGACCGCTCACTTCAAGCGGTCCTCAAAGAGTAGTCCGACTACGAAGACTTTCCGATCCTGTAGATCTTGGTGCCGCAGATCGGGCATGTGCCGACAGTTGCGGGCTTGCCATTTTTCATCGTGATCGGTTGAGGATCTTTCATCTCAACCTTGCGCTTGTCCTTCAAACAGTAGCCTTCCATTTATGCAACCGCCTTCCCAATTTTGTAAATTTTCGTGCCGCAGTTCGGGCACGTGCCCACTGTCGCCGGCTTTCCGTTCTTCATCGTGATCGCCTGCGGGTCCTTCATTTCGACCTTTCGTTTGTCCTTCAAACAGTAGCCTTCCAATATTCACCATCCTCGGTAGAAATCCGTTTCTGGGGCGAGACTCGCCCATTCTAGGGGTCGGTCTTGCCCCGATTCAACCCCAATTCAAACTGAATTCAGCCTGATCGTGCGCGAAGCGCAACAAAATGGGTGAAAAACCGCCTATTCGTCCGACCTTTGCGCTGCATGAAACGTTTCTTCGAAAGTGCTACGTGCAGCGTCCCCAAAGAGCACGAAACGAATTTCCTCCGGCTGCCATTCACCAGTGAGTGCGCGCGTCACGCATCCGGCCATGACGCGCGCGCATTCGTCCATTGGAAAGCCGGCGATGCCGGTGCCAACCGCCGGCACTGCGATGGTGCGCACTCCATATTCCTGGGCGAGACGAAACGCATCGTCCATCGACGACCGCAACGAGTCGGCGGTGGTGCGTCCACCGAGATGCATGCTCGCGGCATGAATGACATGACGACATGGCAGCTCGCCCGCTCCCGTGATCGCGGCTTGTCCAACTTTCACGGCTCCGTGAGCATCGCACTCGCGTTGAATCGCCGACCCGCCGCGCATGCGGATCGCGCCCGCCACTCCTCCACCTAATACGAGCTGGTTGTTGGCGGCGTTGACGATCGCATCGACTCGCTGCTCCGTCAGGTCGCCCGCAGTGATCACGATTCGCGTCGCAGGCATTCCTCGACCTCGGCCACGCGATCGCCCAACTCTTCAGGAGTTGCCTTGGCGATTCCTTTCACACCAATCGACGAGATGGTGATCGATGCGCATGCCACGCCCCACACGAGGGCATCCTGCAGGCCTCCACGCTGGCCGCCCGTGCTCAACCACCGCGCGAGCATTCCGCCAGCCAGCGCATCGCCGGCGCCTGTCGTATCAACGACGGGCCGGTCGGTGAGAGCGGGTACTCGCACAACCCCGTCGTCGATATAGGCGGCGAGACCTTCCGCTCCCGCCTTGAGGACCAGGCCTTGCAGCCACCATTGCCGTCGGAATTCTTCGGGGTCTTTGCCGCCCAGCGCCGCGAACTCCTCCTGGTTGCAGAAGTACCAGCTCGCTCTCCGCAAAACGTCTCTTGCCTCGGGAGGCTGGGCGTGCACGTACGAGAGCATCGCGTCGGCGGCCAGGAGCTGCGCGCCGCCCAGCGTTGCCATCAGCTGCGACTGGCGATCCGGTCGCATCGAGCCCACGAAGGCCCAGCCCGTAAAGCCTGCGGTCAGAGCCGGCGTCCAAGTGTCATAGATGTTGTCGCGGTTGCCCAGGTCGACGTTTCGGCCATGCTCCTGCCGGGCCCGCCACCGATATGTCGGAGCTTTGAGGATCTGAAGTAGCTCGGTGTCGATGGGGTGGCCGCTGAAGGTCTGAGCCACACGCTTGGCCCCGTCAGTGCCGACGGGTGCCACAACTTTGACCGGAAGTATCAGGCTCGCCGCCAGCGCGAAATACACGGCCGAGCCTCCGAGCGTTTCTTCAACCCTTCCAAAAGGGCCATCGCGTGTATCCAAGGCGACCGAGCCGGCGACGAGGAGCTGCGGGAGAGGGTCAGGCACGGCGCCCGGTGCCGCTGTGAGCAGAAATCACGTGCCGCGCGTCTCTCAGCTTTTCCAGGAAATCCGCGACGTCCACATACTCCTCCATCTCCATCCAGCTTCTTCCCAGCTCGTGAGCGGAGTGGGCGTCTGACCCGGTCGACGTGACTTTGCCGAGCTCAGCGGCGAGCGTCGCTGCCGCCGCGTTGGCCGCATGGTCGCACCACGGATTGTGGACCTCGATGATGTCGATGCGGTCTGCCAGCTCGACGATGCGCTCGGCGCGAAAGTGAGATCGGTTGCGGTCGAACGGATGCGGTATGTAAGTCAGGCCGCCCATCTCGTGCACCAGGTCCATCACTTGCTCGGGTCTTTGGTACGGAGGAAGGCGTCGCGTGATGAACAGGCCGATGACTTCGCCCTCGAGGGTCTTGGCTTCTTCGCCGACGATCGCAAGCTCAGGGGCAATGCGCGCCAGCTCGAGGGCGCCTTCGACCGTGTTGTGATCGGTCAGCGCGATGCGCTCGAGCCCGCATTCGCCGCTGCGTTCGATCAGCTCATCGAGCGTTGTCCTGCTGTCGTGCGAGTAACGCGAGTGAAGGTGGAGGTCGACCCGCACTCGGCCGGTCTCGACCCGCTTAAAGAGCGGCTTCTGCGAGCTGGCGCTCGCGCGCCCTTGCGAAGAGTGGAATCACCTCAGCGGGTCCGCGGCTCTTGCATGCTTGTTCCATCAACGCCGCCTGCGCGTCGTAAAGAATCTCCATAACCTGCTCGGGTCGGCGCTCACGTCCAAGGCGACCGGGCAGATCGGCATGCGCTTGTCGCAGGACGACCATCAATCGAGCAACCAGCCATCCGGGGACGATGCGAACCTCTTTGACCAGACACTCTTCAACCCAGAAGAGCAGCTCATCGGATTCTTGCAGCAAACGGCGAGGTGTCATCACTCTCCGCCGCCTGCGATGCCAGCGGAGGTAACGCTCCTGCTCCTCGATCGTCTGCTCGAGCATGGCCCGCAACCCACTATATCAGCGGGTCGCCGCGCTGCTGCCGGCTTTGGACGCCGTCGGATAGCACAACGTTCGCCAGCCGCCCGCGGCCGGTATCAGATGGACCTGCCGGTCGAAGGTCCACTCCCTCCAATGCTGTCGAACGCGATAGCGCATGACCATCTGCGCGACGTTCTCATAGGTACGGTGATGCATCCGATCGGTCCATCCCTCGAGCACAGTCACGCTGATCACCTGCATATCGAGGAGCTCAGCGTCATCGCCGAGGCGCGGCATGTCCCTGATGAACGCTTCTCGTCCACCCCATGCGCGCTGCGCATCCTCGGCGAGCATCCCCCACATCTCGTCGAATCTGCCCTCCGCCTGAAGTCTCATGAACCGCATCTCGAAGGTAGCGGGCGCGATCGACACTGGCGGAGGCGGCCGCATCGGCTCGGCGACGGGAGGCATGGCCGCCGGGCCTCCCAGTGCGGTACCCAGCATCGAGGTCGTCACGAAGCGGTCGAACTCGTCTGACGGCCACGTCGTAAATCGCCCCGCAAGGCGGGCGAGCGCGGCCTCGATGGCTGGCCAGCGGCGAAATAGGCGCAATAAGGTATTGACCATTGGCGCTAGATGTTGTGTTATTTCCACAGACTGTATACAGAATGTGGGTAACTCGCAACCACTTACGTTCTGGGGCGTGCCGCCGGAGGCGTTTGCCGGGGGGCGCTGAATGTTGCCGTGGATGCGGGCGAACTCGCAGCGAAAGATCGTCATGGCGTTCCCGCCTGCGGGTCCGCCGCAGGTGATCAGGATCGGAGTGAGCGCCTGGCGGGTCGGTCCTCGACCTCAGCCGGCGGCGAGCCGGCGCACGATCGCCGCCACCTCATCGAGCGGAACCCCCACCGGGCACGCCGCTGCCGCAGCCGCGAGATCTGGCGATTCGCCACCCACATCGGAGGCCGCCGCACCCAACCGCGCATAGAGCCGCATATATGAGGTCGCGAGTTCGGGCAGGGGCACGGTGCCAATGCGTCCGGCGGCCAGCGCGCATAGCCCGCAGTTGATACAGCCGATCATGCGCGGATGGCGCGCGCGCTCCTCTGGGAGAAGCGGCCGGACGCCGTCGTGCGCGTATGTGTCGAGAAGCTTCGCCAGCTGTGAGCGCGGGCGCGTCAGCTTTCTGCGTGTCAGGTGCACGCCATATGCAAACGCAAGCTTCGCAAGCGAATCCGCGCGTGCCATCAGTTTCGATACACCCTGTTGCGCAGCCCCCGCAACGAGCCGATGGCGAGCTCTTCTTGCGCCCAACCCGAGTGGCCGAGAGCCGGCGCGCGTCCCAACCACGCACCGCGGATGAATTCGTGCGCTGCATCGAATCGTTGAGAGGCGCTCCAGCCAAGCTCAGTGCCGATGACGCCCGCAGCTCGCAGCACGCAAGCAGCGCCGGCGCATGGTCCGGCCGCCAGGCCGACGCGACGGAATGCATCGGCAATTGTGCGCACCTGCTCGTGCCGAGCCGCGTGCACCAACTCGGCTTCGGTGATCGGCTCGCACCTGCACACCATCCGTCCGGAGCGCGCCTCGCTCAGCACTGCGGCCGCGTTCGATCCGTGTCGCATCTGCAATTTCATCGCCGCCAGCGCATTGATCCCGAACCTGCGTCCCAGCTCGTCCGGCGGCTCGATATCCGACTCATTGCCCGGTAGCGGGCGCGTCGCGGTCACGCTCGGCGCCTGGTGGCCGAGCTTGCGGCACACCACATCCGTGGTCTCTTCGGCCATCAAGCGATACATGGACAGCTTGCCGCCGGCGATGGTCACGAATCCTTCCGCGCCGTCAGGCGCGTGGTCGATGACCTCATATCGCCGCGACAGCTCGTCCTCATATCGCCGCCACTTGAAGAGCGTCGGCCGCACGCCCGTCGTCGTGCGGACCGGCCGGTAGTCACGTATCGACGGAAACACGCGCTCAAAGGCTTGCAGCAAGTAGTCGACCTCGTCCTCGAGCACATCGACCGAGTCGAGGTCGCCGTAGAAGTCGTCGTCGGTAGTGCCGAGCAGCGTAAAGCCCGCATGCGACACCAGCAGCAGGTCGCGGCCGTCGATCGATTCGGCGCTGATCGAGAAGTTGGAGATCCGGTGCGGGTACACGATGTGAATTCCCTTCGCCGGGCGCAGATGGACTGTAGCGCCGGCCATGCGGCTAACCTCCGGCACCCATGGACCGGCAGCATTGACCACGACCCTGGCGCGCGCCTCGGACATCGAGCCGTCCGGCCCGTGATAGCGGACTCCGATCACCTTGCCGCCGTCGCGCAGCAGGTCCACAACGCGGGTGTGATTGAGGGCGCGCGCACCGTGCTCCACAGCGTCCTGGACGTTGGCGAAGACCAGGCGGTGGGGGTCGACGCCCCACTCCTCCATGGTCACCGCGCCGATGATGTCGGCCGAGAGGCCCGGCTCGGCCTGCCGCGCTTCATCCGCCGTCAACCGGACATGCGGATGAGCGTGCTTCAGCGGCTGAAATCGGTCGTAGACCTCCATCGCCGTCTCCATGCGTTCGATGTTGTTCTTGTCATGCGGCAGGACCGGAATGATGAAGACGACCCTGTAGACCATGTTCTTGGCAATGGACACGATGTAGCCCGCGTCCTGAGTCGATAGGCGCGTGGTGTCCCAGTCGAACTCGAGGTAGCGCGGACCGCCGTGGATCATCCAGCTCGAGCTGCCGGTCGTGCCGCCGCCCCAATCGCCTTTCTCGAGCAGGAGCACCGACAGTCCGCGTAGCGAGAGGTCGCGCGCGATGCCCGCCCCGGTCACGCCGCCGCCGATGACGCAGACGTCGTGCGCGCTCGGCGCGCTCAAGCGAAGCTCACGGCCGAAGCTTAGCTGGCGGCTTCGTGCTGCTTCTGGAACTCTTCGATGATCGCCTTGGCGAGATGTGCGGGCATCTCGTCGTAGTGCGAGAACTTCTTCGTGTAGCTGCCCCGCCCCTGCGTGATGGAGCGAAGGTCAAGCGCAAAACGCAGCATTTCCGACTCGGGCACGGTGACGCGGACCAGCTGGTAGCCGTCGTCGGGCTCCGTGCCCATGATCTTGCCCCGGCGGCCGTTGATGTCCGACATGATGTCGCCGAGGTTCTTCTCGGGCACCTTGATCGTCGCCTCGACGATCGGCTCGAGCAGAACCGGACCCGCATCCAGCGCACCCTTTCGGATCGCCACAGATCCCGCGATCTGGAAGGCCATGTCGTTGGAGTCGACCTGGTGGAACTTGCCGTCGATGAGGGTTACTTTGACGTCCACCATCGGGTAACCCGCCACGACGCCCTTCGCCATGTTGTCGACGATTCCCTTTTGAACCGAGGCGCGGAAGTTCTGCGGTATCGCGCCGCCGAAGATCTTGTCCTCCCACACGAATCCCTCGCCGCGCTTGGTGGGTGCCACCTCGATGACGCAGATCCCGTACTGGCCGTGCCCGCCGGACTGCTTGACGTGGCGGCCTTCGGCCCGGCTGTGGCCGGAGACGGTCTCACGGTAGGCGACGCGCGGCAAGGCGGTCGTGGCCTCCACGCCGTACTTTCGCTTCAGCTTTTCCAGGATCACGTCGAGGTGGACGTCGCCCAGCCCCGCGATGATCAGCTGATGGGTCTCCTCCATCCGCTCGACGTGCAGCGTCGGATCCTCCTCGGCGAGGCGCGCCAATCCGCTCGAGATCTTCTCCTCGTCGCCGCGGGCCTTGGGGGTTATGGCGAGGCCGTAGGCCGGCGCCGGTAGGTCGAGCAGCGGCAGCGGACCACCGTCTTTGGAGCCAAGCGTGTCTCCCGTGAGCGTGTGCGTGAGCTTGGTGACTGCCCCGATGTCGCCGGCCTTGATCTCCGCGGCGGAAACGTGTTCCTTGCCGCGCGGGAAGAAGATCTGCGCCAGCCGCTCGTCGGTGCCGCGGTTCAGGTTGGTCAGGTGCTGGTCCGCCTTGATCGAGCCGGCGACGACCTTGAAGTAACTGACCCTGCCGAACTGGTCACCGCCTGTGCTGAATACGAACGCCTTAGATGGCTTGGCCGTATCGCCTTCGGCGGGCGGTAGCAGCTCAGCGATCGTCGACATCAACGTCCGTACGCCGAGCAGCTTGGTCGCCGAGCAGCAGACGACCGGCGCCACCTTGCCGGCGAGGATCCCTTCGCGCAAGCCGCGCTGGATCTCCTCCTCGTTGAGCGTCCCCGCGTCGAGGTACTTTTCCAGGAGCGAGTCGTCGCTCTCGGCTGCAGCCTCGATCAGCTGGCCGCGGTACTCGTCGACGACCTTCGCCAGGTCGTCGGGAATTGGTGCCTCCGTCCCCTTGCCGTCGCTCGTCGTTACAAAAGCCTTGAGGTGCAGCAGGTCGACTATGCCGCGGAAATCCTGCTCGCTGCCGATGGGAAGGTGGAGCGGAAACGGTCTGGGCGACAGGTGCTCGCGCATCGCGGTGACCGCGCCGTAGAAATCGGAATGTTCCTTGTCGAGCTTGTTGACGACCACGATCCGGGGTTTGCTGGTGCGGTTGCAGAGCTCCCACGCGATCTCGGTGCCAACGGCCAGGTGGTCGTTCGGACCGACGACCACGACCGCTCCTTCGGCCGCGCGCAGCCCGCTGAGAACCTGCCCCGTGAAGTCGAAGAAACCAGGGGCGTCGAGGATGTTGATCTTGAAACCGTTGTGCTCCACGAAGCCCACGCCCAGGTTGATCGAGATCTTCCGGCGCTGCTCCTCGGGCTCGAAGTCCATGGTCGCGGTCTGCTGGTCGGGCGAGCCCAATCTCGGGATGGCACCCGAAGCGAACAGCATGGCCTCCGACAGCGTGGTCTTGCCGTCATGCGAGTGACCCAGCAGGACGACGTTCCGAATCTTGTCAGGCGCGTAGTCAGCTGCCATCCAACCCCCAGCTATAAGCTCGCTATGCCAACGGGCAGGAAGGCTAAGTCTAAGGACATGCGGCCGGAGGGCCGGCCGAGAGATTTGGAGATCCAGGTGGCCCGAGCCGAAGGCAGGGGTGGCCCGGCTAGGAGCGCACTGGAAGTGCGCGACGACGACGGGACGGGCCCCCTAACGCACGGATCGGGACGCATGGGCTCCAAAGATCCGGCTGGCATCTCTGGCCGCATGGCCAAAGCTCGATTAAGGGACGGTTGGCTTGGGTATGATCTGATTCCCAATGGTTAAGAAGACCGCGTCCATCGAAGAGGTCCTGGCAGCCATCGAGACCGCCCGCGACAAGGTCATGGCCGATGAGGTCAAGTCGCTCACGAAGCTCGGCATCCCCAAGGCGATGGCCTACCAGATGATCGCCAGTAGATTCCACCAGAAGGTGGGGAACCAGGAAGAGGCTGAAGCCGATCCGTTTGAGGGCAACGCCACCTCCTGGGAAGAGATCGGCTAAACAGCCTCCTATGATCCGGGCGGCGTGAATCGCGCCCGCCGGCTCGCCCGTCTCCTCAGCATCCTCGCCGCGATCATCGCCGAGCCCGGGCTAAACCCCCTCGAGCTTGCTGCACGTGCGGGGGTTTCCGAGCGGACGCTGCGGCGCGACCTGACCCAGTTGCGCGAGCTCGGGTACGAAGTCACGTTCACGAGCGGATATGAAGTCCAGGAAAAGCTGAACCTCGATGGACGGGCGCGGGCCCGCAAGCCGAAGAGCGCGTACGAGCAGCAGCTGGAGCTGTTGCAGGCGGTCGCCCAGGCGGTCGGCAGCGCCGGCCTCGGAGGGGACGGGACTGCGAGCGCGTCGGTTCGCGTACGAAGCCGAACCAAGAGCTCCAAACCACCGAGCACTCAGACCTGGCCGATCGTGCTGATCCCGACCGGAGACGCCGACGCCGACTTCATCTACGCGACGGGATTCGCGGTCGAGACCGGCCTGTACATCCATTTTGGGCACCGCGACGACGTGCTCGTGGTCAGCGCGCTCGAGATCGATCGCGCGCGCGCCCAGAGCAAGGTGACCAACGTGCTCCAGGACCGCGAAGCCTACCTGTACAAGTCGTGGGCTCGTCTGGCGGCGAAGATGCTGCACGAGAGGGGCATCGACAAGGCACGCGTCTCACCGCGACTGCACGCTGTGCAGCTGGAGGATTTGCGCGCCGGCGGGATCACGGTGGAGGTCGATCGCGGCCTGTTTGCGGCCGAGCGGCGGCGCAAGTCGGCCGTCGAGGCTGAAGCCATTCGTGCCAGCCAGCGCGCGGCGGAGGCGGCTGTCGTCGAGGTCGTCCGCCAGCTTGCCACTGCCGAGATCAGAGAGGGAGTGCTCTGGTCGGACGGGAAACCCGTGACCTCCGAGCGGCTTTACGCGCGGGCCCAGCTGCTGCTCGGTGAGATGGGCTTCACGTGCCCGGACATGATCATCGCCGGCTCACCCGAAAATGCCCTGCCCCATTTCCAGGGCGAGGGACCGATTCGCGCCGGCGCCCCGGTGATCATCGACATCTCCCCGGTCGGGCGGACCAGTCACTACCACGGCGATCTCACCAGGACGGTGGTCGTGGGCGAGGTGCCCGACGAGTTTCGGCGCATGCACGCAGCCACTGTGCAGGCGCTCGAAGCCGGCGAGGAATCGATCCGCTCGGGTGTGCCGGCGAACGATATTCATCTCGCGGTGTGCCAGGTCCTCGTCGACCGTGGATTTGGCACCACCTCGAAAGGCTACGAGGGCCCCGAAGGCGTGGCCAGGATGAACCACAGCACCGGCCACGGCGTTGGGCTTGATGTTCATGAAGAGCCCGCGCTCCGGGAGACGTCTGAAGACCCGCTGCGAGAAGGCGATGTCGTCACGGTGGAGCCCGGGCTCTACAAGCTCGGGCTCGGGGGCGTCCGCGTCGAAGACACCGGGATGGTAACTGACCACGGATTCCAGAACTTCACGACCATCACGCGCAGCCTCGACCCCATGGACTACTTGTAAATGGGCGAGCTGCGCATCGAGCATGACGACCAGCTGTCATCCGGCACGTGCACACACTGCGGGGCCCCGTTCGAGAGCGTCATCGGGGTGATGTATGAAGATGACGACCCGATCGCGATCTATCGGGCCGACATCTTCGACCACTTTCACCGCGAACCGGACCCCCGGGTTGTGCTCTCGATCGCGGTCGGCGACTGGAGCGACGGGACCGATCGTGCGGACCGCTGCTCTGCCGCAATCGAGGCCTGGGCGGTCGGCGACCGGGTCCAGATGGCCTTCAGCGATCGCGCCGGTTCGACCTGGGAAGAGCTAGAGGTCGTCAGCTGGCAGCTGACCAGCAAAGAGGCGCAGGCAGGGCCGCTGCGTGAGGCGTTCCTTCGCCTCGCCGATCACATCGCCTGCCAGGATCGACGGCTCCGTCGTGCGCTCGCTCCGGTCGCGCCCCGTTAGCCAGGCCTGTAAACCCGGACTTTACATCCCGTAAGCTTCGTCCGTGCCCAGACAGGAAACTCTCGGAGAACGCATTCGCAGGCTGCGGCAGCAGCGGGGACTCAGCCTGGCGAAGGTCAGTGGCGAGGATTTCAGCCGCGCGTTCCTCAACCAGGTCGAGATGGGTCGCAGCCAGCCTTCGACAAGGGTGCTGCGTGTTATCGCGGGCCGGCTGGGGACTGAGGTCGACTACCTGCTCGAGGGCAGGCCGCCGAACCTCGATCGGGAGCTGGCGCTCGAACGGGCTCGCATCCTGGTCGCGCGCGGCCAGGCGCGACGCGCGCTGTCAGCCCTGGCCGAAGCCGTCGATGCGACCGATTGGCAGCTGCGCGCCGATGTGCGCCTGTGCCAGGCGGAGGCCCTGCGGGCGATCGGAAGCTCAGAAGAAGCCGACGCGATCATCGCCGAGGAGAGGAGAGTCATCACCGCCCATCGCGATGCGCATCGCCTCGACCGCCTGCATGCGTTGGAGCGTGGCCGTCCTTTTTCGGTTGGTCGTGGGGACACCGACGCCGCCGTTCGCGTCCATCTCCGGCTGGCTGACCGGGCCCTGCGCGCGGCCAGAGGCGCAGATGCGCTGGAACACTACCGGGCCGCTCGCGTCCTGCTGGAGGTCTAGCCGTTACAGCTGCGAGTTCGCAGGCGAGCTCCAGTTGAATGTCGGCGGTGTGGGCGCTGTCGTTTCGGACGAGATCACAAGGCTGATGACCTCGTGCTTTGCCAACACGATCTTCGTGGGGTCGCCGGTGAACAGCTGCGGGCCTTTTCCGTCACTGGCGTCGACGTAGACGTAGAGCTTCTCGCTTGGCGTGAGCGTGAACGTCGAAACGTGGGTTATGTCGAGCGGCTCGCTGGGCAAACCCGAGTTCTTGTTCCAGGCGGTCCAGACCGCGAAGAACTGGCCGAGGTTGAACTTATCGTTCGCGGGCGACTCGATGTGGATCACGTCGGGGTTGGCCGCGTGCACGTGAAGCCAGTAGTAACAGCTCGCTGCCCCAGTCGAGTCGGTGACGATGCCGAGGTTCGCGGGGAGGTGGGTGAGGACGCCTTCGTGGACGATCTGGAGGGCGGCGTGGTAGTGGACCTGCGTCTGTTCCAGCCGGTCACACGGAACGCCGGCCGCGGTCGGTGTTGGCGTCGGCCGGTTATTGGCGTACGCATAGATGCCGAGCCCGATGGCCAGCGCGACCAGGATTCCCAACACGGCGACTGCAAGCCACGGAATGTCCGGTCCGGATTTGACCTTGGGCGGTAAGCGGCGCCCGGACTTCGACTTGGTCCCCCGCTGGGGCGTCTTCGCACGCGTTGAAGAGGCCATGCCTTGATAGAATACCGACCTACCCTTTCTGGCCTCGGCCGGGTGGCATCCGCCCCCGTTTTGACCGCGGCCTGAACCCATAGGAAGGAGGTCCCCGTTGCGGGATTACGAAGTTCTGTACATCGTTCGCGCCGACCTCGATGACGACAAGGTGCAAGACGTGGTCAAGCGCGTGAACACTCTGATCGAGCGATCTGGCGGCACAGCTGAGCGCACGAACCTCTGGGGGAAGCGCAAGCTCGCCTACGAGGTCAAGCACCAGAAAGAGGGCTCTTACGTCCTCCAGGATTTCAGCATCGCACCGGATCGCATACCTGAGCTCGAGGCGGCGCTCAAGATCACCGAGGAGGTGCTCCGGCACTTGATCGTGCGCAAGCCGGAGAAAGCCGCGCCGGCCCCCGTCGTATCGCCACCCCCGGCGGAGGTCGTCCTCGAGCCAGTCGCAGTGGAGCCGGAGGTCGTTGGCGGCAGGTCGCGTGGCGACCGAGAGGAGGAGAAGTCCTAGATGTCGAATCTCAACAAAGCGATGCTCATCGGCCGGCTGACCAAGGACCCGGAGATGCGGTACACGCCCAGCGGCACCGCGGTCACGAACTTCAGCATCGCCACCAACCGCTGGTCGACCGGGCCGGACGGCGAGCGCAAGGAGTTCACCGACTACCACAACATCGTCGCGTACCCGATCGGCAAGCGGAACCTGGCCGAGACGGTCGCGCAATACACACGCAAGGGCGCGCTCGTTTTCGTCGAGGGCCGCATCCAGACACGTTCGTGGGAAGGCCAGGATGGGCAGAAAAGACGTGTGACCGAGATCATCGCCAACGACGTGCAGTTCCTCGAGCCGCGAGGATCCGCCGGCGGCGGCGGCAGTGCCGCGCCCGCGCGTACGGGCGCCGCGACTCGTGACGACATTCCCGCTCCGGACGACGCGCCACGCGACGTCGACCCGGACGAAATTCCCTTTTAGGAGACATCAATGGCAGTCAATCGTCCACCACGTGAATCCAGTGGCGGTGGCGGCGGCTCTAGAGGGCCGAAGCGCCAGCACCGCAAGGTGTGCAGCTTCTGCGTCGAGAAGGTCGCATACATCGACTACAAGGAGATCTCGCGGCTTCGCCGGTTCGTCAGTGACCGTGGAAAGATCCTGCCCCGGCGCGTGACGGGCACTTGCGCCCGCCACCAGCGTCCGCTCACGACGGCGCTCGAGCGCGCACGGGCTATCGCCCTTCTTCCATACACGACGGAGTCGCATTAGGCCAGTAGAATTCAAGGCGCCGCCGCAGCCCGGTACTGGAGCGCGCCCATGACCTTCTCGACTCAGCTTCGCATCCCTGGCCCGACCCCTCTCCCGGAGCGGGTCGTCCGCAGCATGAGCCGGCCCATGATCGACCACCGCGGGCCGGAGTTCGCCGCGATCCTTGCCGAGATCACCGCCGGGGCGAAGCGTGTCTTCAAGACTTCGAACGACCTGCTGTTGCTCACCTCGTCTGGCACCGGCGGGCTCGAATCCGCCGTCGCCAACCTCGTCTCACCGGGCGACGAAGTCATCGTCGCCCTGTGCGGTAACTTCGGCGAGCGCTTTGCCGCCCTCGCCTCCGCGTACGGCGCCGACGTCGTGCGGCTCGAATTCGAGTGGGGCCAGCCTGTCGATCCGGATGACCTCGCGAAGGTCGTCGAGCACCACCCGAGCGCCAAGGTCGTGCTGCTCACGCACAACGAAACGTCGACCGGGCTCACCAACCCGCTACACGAGCTGGCCCGCGTCGCCCGCGATGCGGGGCGGCTGGTTGTGGTCGACGGCGTCAGCTCCATCAGCTCGATCGCGATCGAGGCCGACGCGTGGGGTATCGACGTCGCCGTGAGTGGCTCACAGAAAGGCTGGATGGCGCCGCCGGGATTTTCGCTCGTGAGTGTCAGCGAACGCGCCTGGGCCCAGCAGGCCAAGGCCCGCTCACCCCGCTTCTACTTTGACTGGAAGGAAGCCAAGGCCTGGGGCGAGAAGGGGATGACGCCTTTCACACCGGCGGTGAGCGTCGCCTTTGCGCTTCAAGAAGGGCTGCGCATGCTCGAAGAGGAAGGTCTCGACCACGTTTATGAGCGCCATGCGAGGCTCGCGCGCGCGACCCAATCAGGGCTGCAGGCGCTCGGCTTCCAGCTCTTCGCGCAGGAGGGCTACCGCTCGAATACCGTGACTTCGGCCGTTACTCCCCCGGGCGTTGACGTTGGCGCGCTGCGGATGCTTCTCGACCAGAAGTACGGAGTGGTCATCGCCGGAGGGCAGGGAAAGATGACCGGCAAGCTGATCCGAGTCGGCCACCTCGGCGCGGTGGCCGAAGGCGATGTGGTCCAGGTGCTGTGGGCGATGGAGCAAGCGCTCGAAGAGCTGGACGTGGCCCCCGCCGAGGGGCGCGCGGTGGCCGCGGCCACCGCTTCGCTGCAGAGCGTCCCAGCGTAACGAGCGAGTTGCCCCGGATCCTCGTCGCGGACCCGCTCGCCGAGGACGGCCTGGAGCGGCTGCGCCGCGCTGGCGAGGTCACCGTGGTCAACAAGCTGCCCGAGGCTGAGCTGATCAAGCGAATCCCAGACTTCGACGCCCTGGTCGTACGGAGCGAAACCAAGGTGACCGCGCCAGTTCTCGAAGCGGGTCGGCGACTGCGGGTCGTGGGGCGCGCGGGGGTCGGGGTCGACAACATCGACGTGCCCGCCGCGACGCGCAAAGGCATTCTGGTCGTCAACGCGCCGCGAGGAAACATTGTCGCGGCCGCCGAACACACGATTGCGCTCCTGTTCGCACTCGCCCGCTCGGTGCCGCAGGCGGATGCATCGGTGAAACGTGGTGAGTGGACTCGATCGCTCTTCATAGGCACCGAGATCCGAGGCAAGATACTCGGCGTCATCGGCCTGGGCAACGTCGGCTCGGAAGTCGCCAAGCGCGCGCACGGACTCGAGATGGAGGTATTGGCTTACGACCCCGTTGTCTCGGTCGAGCGCGCCGAGCTTTTCAACGTGCAGCTGGTCTCGCTGAACGACCTTCTCGGACGGTCCGACTTCATCACCGTCCACGTGCCCCTGGTGGATGCCAACAGGCATCTCATCGGCGCGCCCGAGCTGGCTCTGGTCAAACCCACCGCACGACTGATCAATACCGCGCGCGGCGGCATCGTCGATGAAGCGGCTCTCTACGCCGCGCTCGAGTCGGGGCGCCTGGCGGCAGCGGCGGCGGACGTGTTCGAGCACGAGCCTGCTGGTGACAGCCCCCTCTTCCGGTTGCCCAACTTCATCGCCACTCCGCACATCGCTGCGTCCACGGTCGAGGCTCAGGCGTCGGTCGCGTTCGACGTGGCCGAGGAAGTCGCCGCGGTGCTCGCCGGCGATCTGCCCCGCTATGCGGTCAACGCCCCCGCGCTCCCGCCCGAAGAGCTCGTTTACCTGCGCCCATTCGCCTTGCTCACCGAGCGCCTGGCATCGCTGCACAGCCAGCTCTTCGGCGGCAGGGTGGGCGCGATCGAGCTCGAGTTCGAGGGTGAGGTGGCTGAGCACGACGTGAACCTGCTGGTTGCGGCGGCGATTCGCGGCGTTCTGCAGCCTTTCACGGAAGACCGCATCAACGCCGTCAACGCGCGCCTCATCGCGTCGAGCCGGGGCGTCAAGCTGGTCGAGCGCCGTAGCCCGGCGCACGGAAGCTACGCCAGTCTCGTCACGCTTCGTATGCAGGGCCACGAGCTCGCGGGCACGGTGCTCATGGGGGAGCCGCGTGCGGTTCGAATCGACTCGTTCCGAGTCGACCTGATGCCAGAGGGGCGATTCCTGGTCAGCCGGCACGATGACAGGCCGGGGGTGGTCGGCAGCTTTGGCACGATCCTGGGCCAGCACGACGTCAACATCGCGAGCATGCAGGTGGGTCGCGATGCGCCGAGGGGCAACGCGATGATGATCCTCGCCGTCGACGATCCGGTCAGCCCCGACGTGCTTGCGCGCTTGCGCGACGTGGCCGGCATGTCCGACCTTCGATACGTCGAGCTTGGGGGCGCGTCCGATAGCTGACGTACGAGCGCTCCCCGGAATCCGATACCGACTCGCAAGCGCCGGCAACCTGAGCGCGCTGGTCGCGCCACCATACGACGTCATCCCGGATGCCGACCTGCGTCGATACGAGGCCATGTCCCCGTTCAACGTCGTTCACGTCACGCGGCCGGGCGCCGACTACGAAAGAGCAGGTAAGACTTTCGAGGAATGGGAGCGCGACCGAATCCTCCAGGCCGACGAGCCGTCCATGTACGTCCACGAAGTGACGTTCAACGGACGGCGTCGCCTTGACCTGATCGCGGCATTGCGGCTGCAGCCCTACGAAGACCGGGTTGTGCTGCCTCACGAGCGCACGCACCGCGGCCCCAAGGAAGACAGGCTCGCGCTGATGCGCGCGACACATGTGAGCCTCGAGCCTCTCTGGTTCGTTTACGAGGGCCGCGCCAGCGGTCCGCCGCAAATCAACGAAGTGGTCAGCAAACGGTCGCCTGCTGTCGCCTTTACGGGTCCAGAGGGGACGGAACACCGGCTGTGGACGATCACCGACCGCGTCATTCATGCTGCCGTGCACGCGGCTTTCGAGTCGATGCCCGTGCTCATCGCCGACGGGCACCACCGTTACGAGACGGCACTGTCTTATGCCGAGGAGGTCGGCGGCCCCCCGGACGCCGCCTCTCGTTTCACGCTTGCCCTGCTGACAGACATCGGCGACCAGGGCCTGGAGGTGCTGCCTACCCACCGGGTCCTGAAGGCAGGTGTCACCGTCACCGGTGGCGAGGAGATGCCATCACTGGAGGCGACGCTGGCGGCGATTCGCGGGCGCGTGGCCGCCGGCGCCTACCACGACCATCGGTTCCAGGTGCTGCCCCTGGAAGGGGAGATGGCGTTGGTGGAGTTGCACAACCAGGTGATCGACAACATCCTCGGCAAGCGAAACCCGGAGGAGTTTCTGATGTACACCCGCGACGCCGCCCAGGCAGTGCGCTGGGTGGACGAGGGGGCGGGTAGTGGCGCCTTCTTTCTCGACGCACCCGACCTGAGGCAGGTTTTGAATCTGGCCCAGGAGGGGAAGACACTTCCTCAGAAGAGCACTTACTTTTACCCCAAGCCGCCATCCGGGATGGTATTCCTCCGGCTCGACCCGAACCGGCGGCTATAGTTAGGAACCCCAACCCCAGAAAACGAAGATGCCTACATACGGATATCGCTGCAGCAACTGCGGCCACGAATTCGAGATCCAGCAAAAGATCACCGACCAGCCACTCAAGGCCTGCCCCATGTGCCAGGGCAAGCTCGCCAAGATTCTCTACCCGGTGGGAATCAGCTTCAAGGGCAGCGGGTTCTACACGACTGACTACAAAGGTTCGGGAAAGAGCTCCGACGGGTCGTCCGGCGACGTCGCCGCCAAAGCGGGTGGCGGTTCGGAGAGCAAGTCTGAGTCCAAGCCCGAGTCGAAGTCGGAGTCGAAACCGGACCAGCCGTCAGTCTCGAAATCGGATTCCAAAACGGAGAAAAAGGCGTCTTAGATGGCAGATATACAAGCGGTTACCGACGGCGAGTTCGAGTCTGTCGTGCTGAAGGCTGACCGGCCGGTGTTGGTCGACTTCTGGGCCGCGTGGTGCGGGCCGTGCCGAATGATCGCGCCGATCGTCGAGCAGCTCCATGGTGAGCTCGGCGACAAGGTGTCGGTCCTGAAGATGGACATCGACGAGAACCCGGCGACTCCCATGTCGCTGGGGATCATGTCGATCCCGACTGTGATCATCTTCAAGGACGGGAAGCCTGCGGAGCGGACGGTCGGCTACCGGCCGAACATGAAAGGCGACCTGAAGGCCAAGCTCGAAGCGCTGATTTAGTCGCGGTCTGCGCGGCGGGCGCAAAGCTTATTGTTCTATTCGTGCAGGTTGCGATCTACACCCGTAAGGATCCGGGTGGGAAGCGCTTCCTGAGCACCCTGCAGCGCCGGATCGGGCGGCAGGAGATTCGGGCCTGGGAGGTTCGGCGGAAAAGCCCGTTGACCCTGGTCCATTCGGGCGACCGCTACGCGGGCGTGCGCGTCACATTCTTCCCGTCCGGTACGCGGAGCTTCGCGCGTGTAGCTCGGGATGGGAAGCTGGGCGCCTTTCGTTCACCTGAGCCAACGCTGGTCGCCACGATCGCCGGGCCTTCGCAGCTTGACAGGGTGCTGAGCTTCCTCGTCGGCCTGCTTACCAGGCACGCGGAGCCGCTCGGCGTCGAGGGCATCGGCATTCCGCTGACGGACTAGCATCTTCGCGCTGGGGATGTTCGGGGGCTGGTGCCTCCCGCGGTCTTCAAAACCGTTTGCGGGGCGCTGCTGAGGCGTCCTGGGTGGGTTCGATTCCCATCCATCCCCGCCACTTTGGCGCCAAGACGACAGCCACAGCCGCGGACTCCAGTGAACGTGGGCGGATCCCTGCGCACGCTAGCTGCTGTCAATAGTGCCGCTGAAGCAGATCTTACGGAAGGGAGCGTTGGTGCCGGCGCAATGTACTCCTCGTATAGGAGCTTTTGGGTAGAAGCTACAAGCCGGCTGCAGAACCCATAACGACTCAAGCCCGCTTTCATTCGTACCAACTTCTAGTTTGGCGACGGGGCGTGCTCCGAATCACCGAGCACGGACTATGCTCTGGGCGGCTCGGGCTAAGGGTGGGGCCGAAGAGCGGATAGGAGGAGCGGCCAGATGTCACAAGGTCCGAATGGATCTGAAACCCGGTGGAGCGACGACAGTCAGTGGTTCTGGAACGGGACTGAATGGATTCCCGCGAGCCAAGCGTCAAATCCGCCACCGCCTCCCAAATCACCCCCAGTTCAGAACGTCGATCGAGGAATAGGTCGCAACGTTGCGCTTTTCGGTGTGAACCCCAAGGCCAAAATGTTCGAGTTTCACGTCGACCCGAACCTACGTTCACATCTGACCTGGC
>DATNOD010000062.1:0-2034 GCA_035601515.1 Candidatus Eiseniibacteriota bacterium
TCGGCTGGCTCGTCGAGCACCATCCCGAGCTTCTCGACGCCGAGCTCGGGCTGAACGAGGGCAGCGGCGGAGGCCTGACGGTCGCGGATGACCTCTCCCATATCGTCGAGGTCGACATCGGCCTTGGACAGAAGACGTACCAGAGCTACCGGGTCACCGCCCACGGCCGCGGCGGTCACTCATCGATGCCCCGTGCCGATCTAACCCGGATTATTCACCGCATCGCGGCCAGTAAGCTAGCACGACCGGTTGACTACTCGTTCGGTCGCGTCCGGCGCGGCGGACGAGGGTTGTCGTTGCCCAAAGAGCCGGCGGCGGACGGAAATGAGGCCGCTGCCAGAATTTGCTGACACGGCTTCCATCGCGGCCCTCGGCCGCTGGCATTTCTCAGGAGCGAGTTCGGTCAGCCCGCTGCGGCGCCGACGGTCCGAGCGAGGCGGAGCCAGTCGTCACGCCATGCATACGTCGTGCTCACCCGGACCCAGATGCGTCGTGCGGTGGTCTTGACCCTCGCCGCGACGCGCAGAAAACGAAGCCGCAACGTGTCGAGGCGCACCGAGCGCAATGGAGCGCGAGCGCGGCGTCGCAGCTCGTGCAACAGTTGGTACGCGACGCAGAAGAGCACGAGCCGCAGCTCGTTGGCCGCGAATGCGCTGCAGGAGAGGCGGTCGCTCTTGAGACCGCGCTTGAGGTCCTTGATCCAGTTCTCCTCTTGGCCGCGCCCAGCGTAGAAGCCGTACACCTCGACCGGCGCCCAGCTGGAATTGGTGACCAGCAGCCGCTCGTCGGGGCCGACCAGCGTATGCGCCGCCTTGGCCACGATGCGCCGCACCTGCCGCCAGCTCTTCGCCTGATACTCAAACTCCCCGAAGACCTGCACCGGAGCGCTCTTCTCGGCGGCGTCGAAGAGCGCAACCGCGCGCCGCTGCATCTCCTCGGTATGATCGACCATCTTCTTGTGCGTGCCGACGTTCACGAAGTATTCAATGCGATTGTCCTCGCAATAGTCGTACAGCTCCGGACAGGCGAAACCGTTGTCGGCGCGCAGGCGCAATTCGAGTTTGGGAAAGGCTGCGCGCAGCCGCTCCACCACTCCCCGCAGAGCAGCCAGCGCCGCTTCCCGCACGTCGCCTTTGCCGGGGAGCAAGGCGCAGTAGAGCAGATCGCCCTCGGCGTCGTGAATCAATAGATGTTGATAGCAATGCGTGTCGTAGTAACCATTGAAGAGCGCAAGCTCCTGCTGACCGTGCGTCGGATCGTCGGTGGTGTCGAGGTCAAGGGTGAGACGGCGCGGCCGCGTGAAGCGGAGCTTGTAGCGGCGAATGAAGTGATCGATCAGAACCCGCTTGGACCCCGCCAGCCCGCCTTTGCCGGCGCGATTCTCGAAACGCGAGAGCGACGGCTGGCTGGCGAGTGCGGCGCCGTCCGTCCCCCGATCGCATGCGGCCTTGAAGAGCGGCTCCTCGCGCAGCGATGCAGCGTCATTGCAGTCCTCGTAGCCCTGGCCGATCGCGAAGACCCGCTCACGCACCAGGTCAAGGAGCGAATGCTCGACGAGCAGGGGATTGCGCCACTCGACGAGCGAGTGCGCCAGCGCTCTCGTCAAGCCCAGCTTGTCGTCGAGTTGCCGCAGCAACAGCACGCCGGCGTCGTTGCTGATGTGACCGTCGTCGAACGTGACGGTCACCTGCTGCGGACGAAAGAAAGTGAAGGCGGCTTGGGCAGAAGTCGAGTTACAGTCTGTCATGGCGGCGCTCTCTCCTCGGTGCCTGCAGGTCTTCGCAAACCGCAAGCTACCCCAGGTTTGAGCGTCCGCCACTCAATATCTTACGTCGTCCGGTGAATAATCCGGGCTAAGTCATCGATCTGAAGGCGGACCCACCCAAGCTCATCGACACGCTGCACATCGGCAAGCAACCGTCGGGGCTCTCCATCAACCCGAAGGGCGACCTCGCGCTCGTCGCGAACCGCGAGGACAAGTCGATCGGCGTGCTGTCGATCTCGGGCACCGACGTCAAGCTCATCGACACGGTG
>DATNOD010000063.1:0-8220 GCA_035601515.1 Candidatus Eiseniibacteriota bacterium
GCCCACGCCTACGGCTACCACGGAGTCGAGCTGCGGTTGATCGACGGTGAGCTCATCGATGGCGCGATGCCGGCCGCGGACCGCGAGCGCGTTCGACGGACATTCGCTCGCGCTGGGCTTCCGATCGTCGCCGTCGACAGCTCGGTGCGAGTCGCCGCCGCACCTGACGCGAAAACGGCGCTCGATGAGCTCGGGCCGTTCCTCGAGCTTGCGAACGAATGGGAATCGCCGATCGTGCGCGTGTTCGGCGGCGAGTGGGACGCCGGGCGTACCCGCGAGCAGGCAATCGAACAAGCGCGGTCGGTTCTGGGCGAAAGCGCGGCGATGGCCAATACCCTCGGGGTGTCGATCGCGCTGGAGACACACGATCGCTTTTCGAGCGCCGTCCTTGTCGCCGAGGTTCTGAAAGATCTGCCGCCCGCGGCAGCGGCTCTGTGGGATGTCGGCCATCCTTACAGGCTCGGCGATGGGCCGGAAAAGGTGCTCTCACTGCTGTCAGCGCGAATCGCGCACGTCCATATCAAGGACTGCCGCCGCAAACCCGGATCCAGCGATTGGCAGCTGACCCTTCTTGGCGAGGGCGAGGTGCCCGTCGAATCCTGCGTCGACGCACTCCGAGACGCCGACTATTCGGGCTGGCTTTCGGTCGAATGGGAAAAGCGCTGGCATCCCGAGCTCGCAGAGCCCGAGGTCGCCCTTCCACGATTCGCGGAGATATTGAAGGGCTGGGACGCGCGGGCATGACGAAACGCCAATTTGGATTTGGAATCATCGGCTGCGGTGTGATCGCACCCTTTCATGTGAGGGCGATCGCCGACCTGCCCGATGCCCGCCTCGTTGCGGTCGCGGATAATGAGGTCGAGCGGGCTCGCGAGCTCGCCTCCGCCTTCGATATCGACCAGCTCGAGGTGGACGCGCTTCTCGCGCGGCCGGACATCGACGTCGTCTGCGTCTGCGTCCCCAGCGGCGCACACGCGGAGATCGGGGCGCGAGCCGCAGCGGCGGGCAAGCATGTCGTGGTCGAGAAACCGATCGAGGTCACGCTCGAAGCCGCGGATCGTTTGATCGCGGCCTGCGATGAGCACGGGGTGACGCTGTCAGTCATATCGCAGCACCGGTGGGACCAGGGCGTCAGAGACTTGAAAGAGCTGGTCGACTCGCGCCGTCTCGGCCGGTTGGTGCTCGGCGACGCGATCGTCAAGTGGTATCGGACGCAGCAGTACTACGAAAGCGGCAATTGGCGCGGCACGGTGAAGCTCGATGGCGGCGGCGCTTTGATGAATCAAGGCGTGCATTACGTCGATCTTCTGCAGTGGGTGATGGGACCCGTCGAGCACGTATTCGCTCGCGCCAGAACCTCTGCGCACGAAGGCATCGAAGTCGAGGACATCGCCATCGCCGTCCTCAGCTTCGCAAGCGGCGCGGTGGGAGTTCTAGAGTCCTCGACCGCGGTCTATCCGGGGCTGAGCGAACGCCTCGAGGTGACCGGGACGGGAGGGACCGTGATCGTGGAGGCCGGCGAGATCAAGGTCCGCGAGCTAAAGGACGAAAAAGGCGAAACGTCACCATATGGCGGAAAGATCCAAGCCACGGGCGACGGCAGCACGAGTCCGGCGGCGGCTGCCAACCCCGCTGACATCTCCTATATCGGCCACCGCGAGCAATTGCGGGACGTACTTCGGGCGATCGAGTCGGGAGGCACGCCCGCCATCGACGGCAGAGAAGCGCGGAAGCCGCTCGAGATCATCCTCGCCGTGTATCAATCTGCTCGCACCGGCCGCGACGTGGCGCTGCCGCTGGCAGTCGGCTGAGCGTGGCGATCGCATCGCTGGACCTCGAGTCCTCCGAGCTCGCCGCCGTCCTCGACCGCCTGGTCCGGGAGGATGCCATCGGCCAGCTGCTCGAGCGCCGCGGGCGGATGGCGGAGCTCGCAACCGAATCCGGCGACGTCAAGCTCGACTGGGTCGACCAGGTTGCCTGGGCCCTCGGCCATCCGGCATCGATCGGCGACGTCGAGAAGCTCGCCGCGTCCATCCGGTTGCGTTTTACTCACGTCGTCTGGTCGGGTATGGGCGGCTCCGTCCAGGCCGTGCGCACGTTGAAGGGAATCGATCTCTTCGGACCCGACGGCCCGTTGGTGCATACGCTTGACACCAGCGATCCGGCCGCATTGAACCGCTTGCTGCGCGAGCTGGCCCCCGACGGTGAGCTGGCTTCTACCCTCGCCCACACTGTCATGGTCGGCGTGAGCATGGGCATGACCTCGGAAGAGCCCATCACGCACTTGCGCTGGTTCGAGGAGCTCCTGGGCGCGCAAGGCGTGGATCAACCGGCGGCGCACATGATGGTGATGACGCTGCCTGGTTCGTTCCTCGACCAATTCGCTGAGGAAAGAGGCGCGCTGCGGGTAGACGTTCAGCTCGACGGCGAAAGCCACACCCCAGGCAGGATGAGCGCGCCATCGACAAAGGTGTTCCTGCTCCCGGCGGCGCTCGGCTTGCCGGGTAGGCTGCAGGAAATGCTGCGCAGGTGCCAGGCCGAGACCGGGTTGCGGCCGGGCATGTCACAGTCCGAACGCCGCACGCTGGTCGAGACCGACCCCTTCGTCACGCTGGCGGCATGGCTTTCAGTCCAGATCGATCACGGGCGCGACATGCTGGTGCTCGACCTGCCACCGCGATGGGCGCCGATCGCTCCCTGGGTCGAGCAGGTGGTCGAGGAGAGCCTGGGCAAGGAAGAACGCGGATTGCTCGTCTTCCATGATCAGGACATGGCGTCGGCGTCGGCATGGCCGGACCGGTTCTGCATCCTGCGGGTCGACGAGGGCTCGGGCGGTGAGCTGCCCGACCGGCCGCTTGCGGTTCTACACCTCGACTCTGCACCAGACCTCACGTCACGCGCGGCGGCCTGCGCCCGCAGTTTTTCGGGCTGGAACCTGGCGGTGGCCCTCGTCGGCTACCTCCAGGGCATCACGTTCGCCGGCCAGCCGGCCGTCGAGCACTACAAGTCGTACGCGCGGCAGCTCCGCGACGCCGACGGCGCCCTGCCGTATCCCGCCAATGATCTCGCCCGAACCGACTCTGGACGGCTCGAGCTTTTTTCTGGCGCCGCGCCGGTGCCCGACCTGGATGGCGAGCGCCGCGATGCAGGAGCGGTCCTGGCGACGGTCGTCCGTTCGCTGAAGAGAACGGGCCGGTTGGGCTACTTCGACCTCACGGTGAATGGGGAATCCGCGGGCCCTCTTTGGGACACCGCCGTCCAGGCCGGCACGAAATTCGGAAACCGCATCCTGGAGCGCCCGACGAAGGTTCGGTCGGGGCCTCGCGACTACCACTCGACTGAGCAGAGCGAGACCGCGGGTCCGCCGGAGCTACTCTCGCTGAGGGTCCTGGTCCGCGACCCGGAGCCGGTGGCAGCCGGTGAATACAGCGGGCGGTTCTTGCATGCACAGGCGCTGGGCACACTCTTCGCGATGCGAGATGCCGGCCGGCCGGTGCTGCTGGCCACTGTGCGCCGGGCCGACGCGCCGGCCGCACTGGTCGAGCTGCTGGAGGAAGCCTCCGCACAGCTCTAGCCCGCCTGGGTGATCGACTTCATTGACTGCTCCCAGGTTGACGTTGCGGATCTGATGGATGTTTCGCGAGTGGGTGAACGTCCACTGACAACCAGGGATATAAAGGAAGGGAGGCGATGGCCGCATGGAGCGCGGTCGCGTCGGGCGCGACCCATAGGCCCCAGTTCGCCCAGCGCCCGGGTATACGCCAGAGGCGGTGGATGATCCCTGCTTCGGCGAGCTCGCGCGCGCGAACGCTTTCGGCGGCGACCAGACGGTCGCGTTCCGCACGGTCGCCATCGGCCGGCCAGAGAACATCGATATGAACCAGGAACTCCATTGCCGACAATATTGCGGTAGGGTTCCGGCGGAATGCGCATCCGGATCGAGAGCGACGCGTGACGAAAGAGACCTGGGACGGGCGCTTCCTCGAAGACTTCGCCGTCGGCGACGTCTACCGGCATGCGCATGGACGCACGGTCAACGAGACCGACAACACGTGGTTCACGCTGCTCACCAACAACAGCCACCAGATCCACATCAATGCGGACTACGCCGCGAAGACCGAGTTTGGCCGCCCGCTCGTCGTGAGCACGCTGACGCTCGCGATCATCACTGGTCTGAGCGTTCCCGACATCAGCCAGAACGCGGTCGCCAACCTCGGCTGGGACAACGTGCGCCTCGTCGCCCCGGTCTTCGCGGGCGACACTCTTTATGCATCCAGCGAAGTCCTCGAGGTGCGGCCGTCCAAATCGCGGGCGGGCCAGGGGATCGTGAGAGTCCGGACACGTGGCTTCAATCAGCGCGACGAGACCGTCATCGAGTTCGAGAGGACGGTCCTGGTCTACTCGAGCGCAGCTCGGCCGGGAACCAAGCGCACCTAGCCGGCCAACGACGTGAAGCTTGGGGATCTCGATGTCGCGCGGATAGGGCTCGGAACAAACCGGCTGACGAAAACACGGGACAACATCGCGCTTATCAAGGCGGCGGTTGCAACCGGGGCGCAGATGATCGACACCGCCCACTCGTACACGGGCGGGCAGAGCGAGGAGACGATCGGCGAGGCACTCTCCCCCATCGCGGAGGGCATCATCGTCGCGACCAAAGGCGGGATCGGTGGCGCCGGCCGCGGCCGTCCTGAGGTGCTGGCGTCCGAAATCGAGCAGAGCCTTCGCCGGCTGAACACACAAAGCATCTATCTCTACTACCTGCACCGGGTCGATCCGCAGACGCCGCTCAAAGAGAGCCTCAGCGCGATCAAGGAGTACCGGGACCAGGGCAAGATCCGGCACGTCGGTATCTCGGAAGTCGTCATCGACCAGATCGAGCGCGCCCGGCAGGTCGTGCCCATCGCCGCGGTCCAGAACCAGTTCAACCTCTCGGAGCGAATGTACGACCCGGTGGTCGATTACTGCGCTGCGGAAGGGATCGTCTTCGTTCCATTCTTTCCGCTGCGCGGGAATGGTGGCGGGAAGCTCATCGAGATCGCCGAGCGCCACGCGGCATCGCCGCGGCAGATCGCGCTCGCCTGGCTCCTCCGACGATCGCCCGCGATGCTTCCCATCCCGGGCACGCTTTCGCTCGAACACCTGAAGGAGAACCTGGCCGCTTCGAAGGTGGATCTGACTGACGCGGAGTTCGAGGCGCTGCGCTAGAGCCCCCGTCTAGAATCATTTTCGTGCAGCAGTCCGCTGTTTCGGCCGCGCCTCAATTCGGGGAGATGGAGCGGCACCGGGCAGAGCTGACGGCTCATTGCTACCGGATGCTCGGCTCGCCATTCGATGCCGAGGACGCGGTGCAAGAGGCCTTCGTACGCGCCTGGCGAAGCCGCGACCGCTTCGAGGGGCGCGCGGCGATGCGTACCTGGCTATACCGCATTGCGACCAACGTCTGCCTCGACATGCTCAAGGGCGCAGGCCGCCGCTTTCGGGCCATGGAACTGGGGCCGGCACTCGAGCCTCTCGAGTCCAACCTCAATGTTCCGACTGACAAGCGGTGGATCGAGCCGATCCCCGACCAGCTGATCGCGCCTGAGGCAGACCCGGCCGACCAGGTTGTCGAGCGCGAGTCGATCCGCCTCGCGTTCGTCGCCGCGCTGCAGCAGCTGCCACCGCGGCAGCGTGCGGTGCTCATCCTTCGCGAAGTCCTTCGATGGGAGGCCTCGGAGGTAGCGGAGCTGCTCAACTCGTCCGTTCAATCTGTAAACAGCTCGCTCCAGCGCGCGCGGGCGACGCTCGGCAAGAGCAACGTCAGCTCCAACGACCCGCTGCCGGCATTGAGCGCCGGCGACCGCGCGATGCTCGAGCGTTACGTGGCGGCATTCGAGCGCTACGACGTGAAAGCGCTCACGTCCCTCCTTCGGGAAGACGCATCGCAATCCATGCCGCCTTACGACATGTGGCTCAGCGGGCGGGACGACGTCCTGGCGTGGTGGTTCGGGCCTGGGATCGGATGCCGCGGCTCGCGCGTGGTGCCGGTCGGCTACGCGAACGGGTCGCCTGCCTTCGGACAGTACAAGCCCAGCCCGCAGGGCGGTTACGATCCGTGGGCGCTACAGGTCCTCGAGCTCTCGGGCGGACGCATCGTCGAGCTGACTTTTTTCCTCGACACCGCGAAGATCTTTCCGCTCTTCGGCCTGCCCCTCCACCTCGACTCGTAGAACTTCCGAAAGCCCGCAGAAGCCGATCAAGGCAGCGAGCTCGAGGCCCGCGTCCTTCAATTCGAGCCGGCAGCCGCACCTATGCGCTTCCAGCTGCAGGCGGGCGATCTGATCGATCGTCGTCGCGGTGGGAGCCGTGAGCGGCCCACACTCGAGCACGATCCTGGTAACGCCCATCACTGATTTAGACCTGGGCTAGTCGGAAAACTAATCGGTCCGGAATGAGGGCGCCGAGCGATGAGTTTCCGCTGAGGGTGTCGTCTAAAGCTGCATGAACAACAAATCACGCTGGCTCTCGCTGATCGTGCTCTGCACCGGGTTCCTGCTGATCGTCGTCGACATGACGATCGTGAACGTCGCACTCCCGTCGATTCAGCGTGACCTCGGGTTCTCGCAGTCTGGGCTCGCGTGGGTGATCAACGCGTACCTCATCGCGTTCGGCGGGCTGCTCCTGCTGGCCGGCCGACTCGGCGACCTTTTCGGGCGCAAGCGCGTGTACCTCGCCGGACTCGCCATCTTCGTTGGGGCCTCCCTTCTCTGCGGACTCTCCTTCAGCCAGCCGATGCTGATCGCCGCGCGCTTCGTGCAGGGCATCGGCGGCGCAGTCAGCTCGGCGGTGATCCTGGCCATGATCGTCACCCTGTTCCCGAAGCCTGACGAGCAGGCGAAGGCGTTCGGAGTGTTCAGCTTCGTCGCCTCGGCCGGGGCCGCGATTGGCCTGCTGGCCGGCGGGCTGATCACGCAGGCCGTGAGCTGGCACTGGATCTTCTTCGTCAACCTTCCGATCGGCATCGCGACCGCCGTCGCGGCGGCGCGACTGCTGGACAGTGACCGGGGGATCGGGATCGGCAAGGGTGCCGACGCGCTGGGCGCATTCCTCGTCACGGCGGCGCTCATGCTCGGTGTCTACACGATCGTGCAGTCGTCGGATTACGGGCTCGGCTCGGCGCACACGCTCGGGTTCGGCGCAGCATCTCTGGCCCTGCTCGGCGCATTCGCAGCCCGCCAGGCATTCGGACGCAACCCGATCCTGCCGCTGCGCATGTTCGCCTCGCGCAAGCTCTCGGCCGCCAACGTCGTGCAAGCCCTGATGTCGTCGGCCTTCCTCGGCTTCTTCTTCCTCGGATCCCTCGACCTCGAGCGGGTCCTTGGTTACGGCCCGATGGACATCGGCCTGGCGTTCCTGCCCGTGGCGATCGTGATGGGCCTGTTCTCGCTCCGGCTGTCGGCGCAGCTGATCAACAAGTTCGGCCCGCTTGCGATCCTGGTCGCGGGGCAGCTCGTGATTGCGGTCGCCCTTGCCATGCTCGGCCTGGGGCCGACCAATGCCGGCTATGCGACGTACCTGCTGGTGCCGCTCGCACTGCTTGGGTTGGGCGGAGGGCTCTCGTTCCCGGCGCTGACCATCATCGCGATGTCGGAGACTTCGCCAAGCGACGCTGGGCTGTCTTCCGGCCTGCTGAACACATCGGGGCAGGTGGGCGGTGCTCTCGGGCTTGCGGTCCTCGCCACCCTGGCAGGCGCCCGAACGCTGAATCTGGTTGAAAGCGGATCGAGCAGCGCCGCCGCGCTGGCCGGTGGATACCACCTGGCGTGGCTCGTCGGCGCGGCTACTGTGGTTATCACGCTGACGATCGCGGTGCCGATGCTACGCGCGACGACTACGTTCGAGGATGAAATGGCCGTCTCCGAATCCGAGTGCGCCGCTTAGCGGGTTTTTGCGTCTGGCGAAGCCCGCGCTAAGATTCCCCCTGGGTACCAAGGGAATCCGGTGAGATGCCGGAGCTGTCGCGCAACTGTGAGCGGGGAGCCCTCGTCCAACAAACGCCACTGAGGTGAAGGCCTCGGGAAGGCGGGCTGGGGGCGCCGATCCGCAAGCCAGGAGACCTGAACGCCCACACCGGCGACCCGTCCGCGCGCAACGGCACGGAAGCTTCCTGGCGGTCGGCTTTCAGCGGCGCGTTCGGGGTGGTTGACCGCCTGGAGGAAACCACGTGCGCAATCGCCT
>DATNOD010000064.1:0-2780 GCA_035601515.1 Candidatus Eiseniibacteriota bacterium
CATCGAGGTCCTCGCCGAACACCTTGATCACGATCTGCCCGTCGATCTGGGAGATCGATTCGAGCACGTTGTCGCGGATCGGCTGCGAGAAGCTCGGTTCGATCCCGGGAAAACGCGACATCGACCGGTCCATTTCGTCGATCAGCTGGCGCTTGCCCACGCCGCTTCGCCATTGCGACTCGGGCTTCAGGCTCACCAGGATCTCGCACATGTTGATCGGCTTGGGATCGGTTCCATCTTCGGGCCTGCCGCACTTGGAGATGACGCTCTCGACTTCCGGAACGGAGGCCAGAGCCGAGCGGAACCGGCCGCTCATGCGCTGCGTCTCGGTCACCGACACCGAGGTCGGCAGGTTAACGTTGATCCAGATCGAGCCTTCGTTCAGCTCGGGAAGAAATTCGGTGCCGAGCCTGGGGGCGACCGCGAGGCTCGCCGCGAGCGCGGCGAGGGCGGCGCCGATCACCGTCTTCTTGCTGCGCATCGCCCAGGCGAGCGCCGGCTCGTAGGCGCGCTTGCAGGCGTGCACCAGCGCGTTCTCCTTCTCCGGCAGGTCCTTGCGCAGCATCCAGGCGCACAGCAGCGGCACCAGCGTCAGCGACAGGATGAGCGAGCCGACCAGCGCCGAGGTCACCGACCAGGCCATGGGCGCGAAGATCCGCCCCTCGTGGCGCTGCAGCGTGAAGATCGGGATGTGCGCCGCGATGATGATGAGCATCGAGAACAGCGTCGGCCGCCCCACCTCGACCGCCGCGTCGAGGATCTTCTGAATCCGCGGCGTACGGTCGTGCTGTTCTTCGGAGAGCTTGCGGAAAACGTTCTCCACAACGATGACTGCACCGTCGACGATAATGCCGAAGTCCATCGCGCCCAGCGACAGCAGGTTCGCGGGGATTCCGACCCAGGTGAGGCCGAGGAAGGTGGCGAGCAGCGACAGCGGGATCACCAGCGCAACGATGAGCGCCGCGCGCAGATTGCCCAAGAAAAGCAGCAGCACCAGCGTCACCAGCATCGCGCCTTCGACGAGGTTGGTGAACACCGTCTTCAGCGTCCTGTCGATCAGCCAGGTGCGGTCGTAGAAGGGCGCGATCGTCACCCCGCGCGGCAGCCCCGTCGCATTCAGCGACTCGACCTTTTCCTTCAGCGCCTTCAACACTTGCGAAGGGTTCTCGCCCTTTCGCATCAGCACGATACCGGTGACGACGTCGTCGTCATCGTCCTGCCCCACGATCCCCTGGCGCGGGATCGAGCCCACGCTCACGTTTGCCAGGTACTTGACCAGGATCGGCACGCCGCCGCGCTCGGCGACCACGATGCTGCCGATCTCGTCGGCCGAGCGCAGCAGCCCGATGCCGCGGATGAGATATTGCTGCCGGCCCTGCTCGAGGTAGCTCCCGCCGACGTTGGCGTTGCCGCGCTGCAGCGCCGAAAACAGCTGCTGCAGCGTCACCTTGTAGTCGCGCAGCTTCCCCAGGTCGGGATTGACCTCGTATTGCTTGATGAGGCCGCCGAAGCTGATGACGTCGGCGACTCCCGGGATAAGGCGCAGCTGCCGCTCGACCGTCCAGTCCTCGATCGAGCGCAGGTCCCTCGCGTTCAGGCTGTCGGACTTGAGCCGATAGCGGTAAATCTCGCCGATCGGGGTCGACAGGGGCGCGAGCGCCGGCTGCGCCCCGTCGGGCAGATCGACCTCGCGCAGCCGCTCCACCACCTGCTGCCGTGCGAAGTAGGCGTTGGCGCGGTCATCGAAGGTGATGATGACGAAGGACAGCCCGAACTGCGTGTGCGAGAACATGCGCACCGCGTTGGGCAGCCCCGAGAGCTCCACCTCGAGCGGCACGGTGACCTGCTTCTCGACCTCCTCCGCCGCGCGCCCCGGGTAGAGCGTGATGACGTTGACCTGGGTGTCGGTCACGTCGGGAAACGCCTCGATCGGCAGCGATTTGAAAGCCGCCAGGCCGCCGGCCACGAAAAGGACGAGGCCGAGGACGATGAACAGCGGCTTGTCGAGCGCGAAGGAAACGATGCGCTTGATCACCGGGCCGTCCCGCTTCGGATGCGCAGCTTAAGCGGGGGCGCCGCCGGCGAGCTGCCGATACAGGCGATGCAGGAGGAGCGTCCCTTCGACCACCACCTTCTGGCCGAGGTTCACGCCGGACACGACGCCGGCGACTCCGTCGCGGACCCCCTCGATTTTCACCTCGCTCCACGCAAAGCGGCCCGGCGATTCCTCGACGAACACGTAATAGCTTCCTCCTGAGAGCACCAGCGCCCTTTCGGGCAGCTGCAGGTCGGCTCGCGACCTGTCCTGAAGCTCGGCAGTGACGAACATCTCGCCTTTGAGCTTCCGGTCGCGGTTGACGACCGAGCCGCGCACCTTGACCGTGCGGGAAACCGGATCGATGAAATCGGAAATCGTCTCGATCGTTGCGGCAAAACCTTCCTCCGGCCAGGCCGAGGAGCGCAGCGTCACCGTCTGCCCGCGCTTCAAGCTCGCGAGCTGGCTCTCGGTCGCATCGAGCTGCACCCACAGGCGCGACGGATCGGTGATGACGAACATCGCCGGGGAGTTGGAGGGCTGCAGGTCGGGCCGCAGCTCCTGTCCCGGATTGATGTTGCGCTCCACCACGACGCCGTCGATCGGGCTCGCGAGCGCGAGGTTCTGGTCGACCGATTCGCTGCCGCCGCCGTAGAGCTTGATCTTGCCCGAGGCGCGGGCCAGCTCGGCTTCGGCGCGCGCGTAGTCGGCCTCCGCGGTGATCAGCTCCTTGCGCGGGGAAACG
>DATNOD010000065.1:0-15599 GCA_035601515.1 Candidatus Eiseniibacteriota bacterium
TTCGGCGCCGCATTCATCGGACTGGTCGTCTTCTTCTTGGTGTTCGTCATCACGATCGTCGCGTTTCTCAACGAGCGATCTCAGGGGACGCTCGAGCGCTTGATGGCGAGCCCGCTGCGACGTGGAGAGATCGTGCTGGGCTACATGCTCGGTTTCACCGTGCTTGCCCTCATCCAGTCGGTGGAGGTGCTGGTGTTCTCGCTTGCGGTGCTCAAGGTGCACAACCAGGGCAACGTGCTCCTCATCTTCGGCATGGAGGCGCTGATGGTGCTCGCGGCGGTGAACCTCGGGATCTTCTTGAGCATGTTCGCGCGCACTGAGTTCCAGGCGGTTCAGTTCATTCCGTTGGTCATCGTCCCGCAAGTCCTGCTTTCGGGCATCCTCTTCCCCGTTTCCAACGAGCCCCGGCCGCTGCAGGTCGCGTCCGACGTGCTCCCGCTGACATACGCGGTCAACGGGTTAAGGGACGTGATGATCAAGGGGGCCGACCTGACCTGGCCGTCGCTGCAGCTCGACGCCGGCGTCGTCGCCGGTTTCGTCGTCCTGGTCATCGTGGCCGGCATCGCGACGCTGAGGCGGCGCATCGCGTAAGGCGTCACCTCGTAAAGTGCGGGCATGATGCTCGTGTGCTCGCGGCGCTGCGGAGGCACGCTCTTCCGCGCGCTGTTCGCGGAGGTCGAGGTGGACGCGGAAGGCTCTTACCTGGACTTCCGCATCGCGCAGCCGGGCTACATCTGCCTCAACTGCGGCGCGCCCGCTTTCGACCTAGGGGAAGTGCCTGCGGAGATGGAAGCGCAAGCGCGCGCGGACGCGCCTCAGCCCGTCGCCGCCGACATCCTCTGCCCGGTATGCGAGACGCTCGTGCAGGTCGACGAGGGGATGGAGTGCCCGAATTGCGGGGCGCCGCTAGAGGTTGCCTGACGAGTTTCGCGCCCGCGTCGTCAGGGATTCCGCACGTTTTGATCCAGCCGCGCTCATCGTTGCCCGGGATTCCGCACGTTTTGCGCCAACGGCGCGTGTCAGCGCCCAGTTCTAGCTGAGCAAGGCGGTTCCGGCCAATATCCCGAGCATCCAGCGGGCTGCCTCGGCCTCGCGCTGGCGGACGGCTTGGCGCAACACCCGGATCGCGGTCGGGGTGTCGAGGTTGTCGGCGAGGGCGTTGTTGAACCGCGCCAGGAGCCGCCGCCCGGCGACCGACATACCTTTTTTGGGTCCCACCCTTCCCGATTTTGCAGGTTGAGTCGGTCCCACCCCCACCGACTCACCTTCCAGCAAAACGCGCAGGCGCGCAGCCAGCCGGGTGGCTCCCGCCAGCCCCGACCAGCTGAACTCCCAATCACGCCCATACCGATGTGAGGCCAGATAGAGCCGCACCGCGGCCGCGGGCGCCCGCTCCAGCGCCTGGGTCACGTACACCAGGTTGCCGAGCGACTTGCTCATCTTCCGGCCCTCGTACCGAACGAGCCCAGCGTGCATCCAGATGCGGGCAAAGGGAACCTTGCCTGTTAAGGACTCGGATTGCGCGCGCTCGGACTCGTGATGGCTGAACGCCAGGTCGCGACCGCCGCCGTGGATATCGATTTGCTCGCCCAGGTAATGCATGGACATCGCCGTGCATTCGATGTGCCAACCCGGCCGCCCCGGCCCGAACTGGGACGGCCACGCCGGCTCGTCCGGCGCGGACCCGCGCCACAACGGAAAATCGAGCGCATCGCGCTTGGCGCCCGGCCCGACCATGCCCAGCAAATCCTCGTGGCGCAGCTTGCGGATCATCGACCGCCGCGTCCGGCGCGACAGCCGGCCGTAACCGCGATATTTGCTGGCGTCGAAGTACACCGCGTCGGTCTGATATCCGTAGCCCGCGGCGTACAGCTTGCCGGCCGCGCTCAGAATCGGCTTGATCTCATCCGACACCCGAGGCAGGAAGTCCGGCCGCCGCCACCCGAGCGCATCCATGTCGCGCAGGTGGATGGCGGTCTCTTTGTCGGCCAGGTCCCTCCAGTCGACACTGTCCCGCCGCGCGCGCTCGAACAGCGGGTCATCGACGTCTGTGATGTTCTGCACGTAGCGGACGCGAACGCCGGAAGCCTCGATGAATCGAATCAAGACGTCGTAGGTGCAGAACGTGAAGGCATGGCCCATGTGCCCCGCGTCGTAGGGCGTTATCCCACAGACGTACAGCCGAACCGACCGACCCCCCTTGCCCGGGCTGGGCTTGACCCCCACTTTCCGCCGGCTCAGCGTGTCGTGCACGCGAAGCTTCAGCGGAGCGTCAGGCACCGAACGTAAAGCCCCTGAAACCGCGAGCTAATCGACCGCGCGCGAGAGAGCCGGCGCGTCGGCGCGCAGCGCGTCGACCTTGTTGCAGGTCTCCCAGGGCACGCCGAGGTCGTCGCGGCCGAAATGCCCATATGCGGCAGTGGGCCTGTATATCGGCCGGAGCAGGTCCATGTTCGCGATGATCGCCCCAGGGCGCAGGTCGAAGTGCCGGCGCACCAGCTCGAGCAGCTCCCGCTCCGCCACCGCCCCGGTGCCAAACGTCTCGACCGCGATCGAGGTCGGGTGCGCACGTCCGATGGCGTAAGACACCTGGACCTCGCACCGCTCCGCCAGCCCAGCCGCGACCAGGTTCTTGGCCACGTATCGAGCCGAATACGCGGCCGAGCGGTCGACCTTGCTCGGATCCTTACCGCTGAACGCGCCACCACCGTGACGAGCCACACCCCCGTAGGTGTCAACGATGATCTTGCGGCCCGTCAAGCCCGCGTCCGCCGCCGGACCGCCGACGATGAACTTTCCACTCGGGTTGACCATGATCTTCGTGTTGGCGTCGATCACAAAGCCCTCGAGCACTGGATCGATCACCAGCTCGCGCACGCCATCGCTCACGTCTTTCTGGCTCGCGTCGGGAGCGTGATGCGTGGAGACGACGATGGCTTCGATGCGCTTCGGCTTTCCATATTCGTACTCGACGGTGACCTGGGTCTTGCCATCGGGCCGTAGGAATGGGAGCGATCCGTCCTTACGGGTCTGAGCCAGCCGCCGCGCCAGCCGGTGTGCAAGCGAGATGGTCAGCGGCATCAGCTCGGGCGTCTCGCGGCAAGCGAAGCCGATCATCATGCCCTGGTCACCGGCCCCCTGCAGCTCGAACGGGTCGTCGGCTAGTGTCCCCTCGCGCTCTTCCAGTGAATGGTTCACGCTCGCGGCGATGTCGGGCGACTGCTCCTTGAGATAAACCTGGATCAGCGCGTGGTCGGCGTCGAAGCCGATCTCCTCCTGGTTGTAGCCGATGCCGCGAATGGTGTCGCGAATGGTGCGCTGGATGTCGAGGTCGGCATGAGTCGTGACCTCGCCGATCACTACGCACAGGCCCTTGGTGATCGCCGTCTCACACGCAACCCGCGCGTGCGGGTCCTGAGCCAGCATTCCATCGAGGACGGCGTCGGAGACCTGGTCACAAACCTTGTCCGGGTGACCTTCGGTCACCGATTCCGAGGTCAGAAGGAACGCGCGTGACTCGCTGAAGGAAGTTGCCACAACGACCGCCAATGATATTGGGCCTAGAGACCGTTGCGCTGGCGGCTGTCCTCCGGAGCTTGCCCCAGGAGCTGCGCTTGCAGGGCGAATATGTCGTCCAGCACTCGATCGATGCGCCTGCCTTCGAGGCGGTGATCCGCGATCACGCCGGCCCGGTCGAGGTGACGCCTGAGGGCGATTCCGAGCGGTCCATCGACACGGGTGCGCCCGCCGACCTGCGCCTCCTCCAGGAGTTGAAGGCACCGATCGAGCGCCTTCTGGCGGAGCCGGTGTTCCTGCACCGTCACGTTCCGAGCACCTCCACGCGACCTTGCGGACTGACCCGCGCCTGGACCTCGTTGAGCGAAGGCAGCGGGTACGTGGGGCTCGTCGCTTTGCCGTTCGGGAAGAAGGAGACCGGGTGGCAGGGGCACTGCAGAACCTTCGGTCCGCGGTCCCACCACAGCTCGCACGGTAGATGCGAGCACATGTTGGAGACCGCGGTCACACCCTCGCCCTGGCGAAAAACGAAGGCGCGAACCGCGCCGGCCGTGACCAGTTTGCCCTGGCCCTCACTGAAATCGGCAAGCGCACCGACGTCCGTCCAGCGGCCGTTCCTGGGAAGTACGGGGCTCGATGCCGCGCGCAATGCCGGACTGCCGGCGGGCTCGAGCGCGCGTCCGACAATTCCGCCTGTCAGCGCACCAGCGGCGACGCCAAGTCCCGCGACCAGTGCGGCGCGGCGTGTCAACCATGTCTCCTTGGGTGTGGACTCAAGGATTTGAGCGAGCCGGCGCCGGAAGGCGGGGCTCATCCGCTGCGGGCCCTGGCTGGCGGCCGCAAACTGCGCGGCGGCCGTGATCGCCTCCTTCTCCTCGGCGTCGCCTGCTCGCAGCCGCAAGCGGCGGCCATGAAGGAGGTCGGTGACGATGCGTTCGATCCGATTCTCTGGCGTGTTACGCATCCGGATTGACCTTCGCCGCCGCGCGCAACGCGCGCAGCTGCATGACCTTGATCGCGCCCACCGTCGAGCGCATCTCAGCAGCCACTTCCTTCAGTGAGTACCCGTGGAGGAAACGGAGCTCGAGGACTCGGCGGTAGTTGTCGCTTAGCTCAGCCAGGATTCGGTGTGCTCTTTCCGCCGATTCTTCAGACGGCGGCCCTTGCGGCACAGCCAGCGCCAGGTCCTCGTGAAGCTCCGCAGTCGACAGCCCAAGCCGCGTGCTCCAGAAAGCACCGAGCACCGACCGCGCGGTCGCGAACAGGTAGCCTCGAATCGCGCTTGCGGGGGCGCCCTGGCGCAGTCGGGGAAAGGCTTTCAGCGCCACCTGCTGCGTGAGGTCTTCGGCATCGGAGCGGTTGCCGACCCGCGCATAGATGAAGGCGTACACGAGCTCCAATTCGTCGAGCGCGATGTCGGTTGCTCGCGTGGCGCTGGGAAGGTCGACGACTTCTCCAGACCCGGATGGCGCGACCGATTCACCTGGCCGTTGGGGATCCACCGTCATGAAACTGCTACGCGAAGAGGTTCCCGCAGAGGAGGTAGGTCGCGTTGGTGCCCCCCAGGTCCGGCCCCGCGTGCACGACGACGTACCAGGTCCCGTTGGCGGGCGGATACACCGCGCCCGGGATCACAGTGGTCACGTCCGCGTTGCCCTGCGCGTCGGCGATGACCTGCTTGAGGGCGATGGCGATATTTCCGCGCTGTGTGCAGCTGCCGATGTGGATATGCGAGATGTGCGACGAGAGAGCCTGCAGTCCATGGACGACCACCTCGACCGTGACGCTCGGCGACGTAGCCGTCGTCGTGACGGTCAACGTCCCCGCGGCGGTTGCGTTGATCCCGTTGAGCTTGAAACTGAAGCCACTCGGCGTCGGCGATGGGGTTGGGCTGGGGCTCGCGACAGGCGACGCTGAGGTCGAAGACGATCCGGTGCCTCCAGCTGAGCCACATGACGCTGCGATCGCAGCCACGGCTGCGATCGCCAACCACCTCTTCAAGACCGCGGAGTCCCCTCAAGTCTGCCCATGGCGTTACCGGAGCAGGTTACTGGACGGACCCCAACCTTTAACCCGCCTAGACCTTTTAGGCCCGACGCCACCCCGGCCGGCCGGCGCGCCGCCAAACCAGGTAACCGAGGCCCAGAAGGACCAGCACCGGACCGAGCGCGCCTAGAACCGTGACGATGTAGTTGATCGTCGTGACGAAGTTGTGCGCGGCGTCGGTGAGCGCTGACGCAAAGCCCCAGCTGTCCGTTGGGGCGGTGGCCACTGGCGCGCCTGCCTCCGTCAGCTGAACCGAGATGCTGCTGAAGGCGACGTTGTGGTCGATGTACTGGATCTGGCCTTTGAGCTGCTCGATCTGGCCGGTGATCTGGCCGATCTGGTTCTGGACCATGATGATCTGCTCGACCGTCTGCGCCTTCGCCAGCAGGGCGAGCATCGCGTTGCGCTGCGCTTCCTCATTGGCGAGACGCGCCTGGAGGTCGACGTACTGTGCGCTGAGGTCTTGACCAGTGATGTGCACGGTTTGCACCTTGCCGAGATTCGACAGCGCGTCGATGGTCTCGTCGAACTTCGACGCCGGGACCATGAAGCTGACGACGCCGGTGCGGATCTGGTCGTTGGAAACGGGGTTTGCCTGGGCGTCAGTGCCCGAGATATAGCCCTGCTCGAGCTCAACTCGGGCGCGCACCGCTCGCAGGCTGGAGTCGAAGGAGCCCGATTTGACGCTGATCGCGAGCTGGGCCTGACGGATGACCTGCGGCCCCTGTATCGGCGGCACGACGTCACCGCTCGGGTTGGTAATGGTGCCGCCGGCGCTCTGGTTGGGCGCTCCCTTTACCGGCGCTCCGCTCGACGAGCCGAGCGCGGTGCCCGAGTAGTTGGCCGGGCGCGGCGCAGCCTCGGAGCCGGCGCCGGAGCCAGCGCTTCCGCCGCACGCGGCGGCCACAAAGATCCCGACGACGAGCCCGATGGTGACGAGGAACCGTTTCATGTGACCGCCTCCCTAAGGGGTCCCCGCGAACTCCAGGCGAAGCCTCTGAGTTCGTGGGGCCTTTTGATGCAGACCAAACGCCGGGGCGCGGCGTGGGTAACATCCCCATTCGTGCTCCAGGTCCGCAATCTCGCCATCGACGTCGCGGCGCGCCGCGTGCTGTCCGACGCCAGCTTCACCGTCGCCGCCGGCGACAAGGTCGGGCTGGTAGGGCGAAATGGGGTCGGCAAGACCAGCCTGCTCAAGGTGCTGGCGGAGGAAAACGACCCGGCGGCAGGATTGGTGCTGCGCCGCGGGACGCTCGGCTACGTACCCCAGAACCCCCGACCGCGCGCCGAAGCCGCGCAGACGGCGCTCTCGCACATCCTCTCCGGGCGCGGCCTCGACAGAGCGGCCGCCCGCCTGCAAGAGCTGCACCGGCAGCTCGAGGCCGATCATTCCTCGGCCACGGTCGAGCGCTTCTCCGAGGCAGAGGAGCGCTTCCGGCTCGATGGCGGCTACTCAGGTGAATCGGATGCACGCCGCATCGCCACCGGGTTGGGGCTCAAACCTGACCGTGTCGATCTGGCTCTCGGCGTGCTTTCTGGTGGCGAGCGGCGTCGAGTGGAGCTGGCGCGCGTGCTCTTTGCGGAACCCGACTTGATCTTGCTCGACGAGCCGACCAACCACCTCGACAGCAACGCCAAGGCCTGGCTCATGGACTTCCTTCGCGACAACCGTGCCGCCGTGATCGTGGTCAGCCACGACCTGGGCCTGCTCGATGCCGCCATCACCCGCGTCCTCCACCTCGACGCCGGGCGCATGGTGGAGTATCGGGGCACGTACTCGCAGTACAAGGCCGCGCGGGCGCTGGAGGAGAAGCGGCTGACCTCGCTAGCCGTGCGTCAGGAGGCCGAGATCACGCGACTGAGCGTCCTCGCCGAGGTCATGCGTCGGCAGACAGCGAAGCGGGCGCGCACCGCCAAGTCGATCTTCAAGCGGGTCGATCGCTTGAAAGCCCAGCAGGTGAGCGCGCCCCGTCGTGAGCGCAAGGTCAAGGTCCAGTTCCCGGATCCGCCGCACGGAGGTCGCGTCGCGGTGACCGTCGAGAAGCTGGCCAAGGGCTACGGCGGTCCGTTGGTGTTTCGCGACGTGAGCTTCGAGGTCGAACGCGGACAGCGGCTGCTCGTCATGGGCTTGAACGGCGCCGGCAAGACGAGCCTTCTGCGGATCCTCGCGTCACAGTCGCAAGCGACGTCGGGTTCGTTTCGACTGGGACACAACGCATCGCTCGGTTACTACGCGCAGGAGCACGAAGGGATCCGTGCCGGCGTGACTGTGCTCGCTCACATGCGCGAGCAGTCCGACGCCGAGGAACGCGTGCTGCGCGCGCTCCTGGGCAGCTTCAGCCTCACCGGCGACATCGCGCGCCAGGATGCCGGCACGCTTTCCGGCGGCGAGAAAACAAAGCTCGCCCTTGCTCAGCTCGTCGCCGGCCGGCACAACCTCTTGCTACTGGACGAGCCCACCAACAACCTGGATCCGCCGTCGCGAACGGGCGTTGCGCATGCGCTGGCGGAATGGCCGGGAACGATGGTCATCGTCAGCCACGATCCCGAGTTCGTGGAGGCGCTGCGACCCGGGCGCGTGCTGTTCATGCCCGAAGGCCGGCTCGATTACTGGGAAGAGGATCTCCTCGAGGTCGTATCGCTGGCCTGACGGACAATTAGCCCGTGAGCTCGACGCGTATCCAGGAGATCGTGATGCCGGACCTCGAAGGCGCCGAGGAGATCACCGTCGGCGCCTGGAGCAAGAAGAAGGGAGACCACGTCGACGAGGGCGAGACAATCCTCGAGGCGCTCACCGACAAGGTCAACGCGGAAATCCCTTCGCCTGTGGCCGGCACCGTCGAAGAGCTGCTGCTGAAAGAGGGGGACCCGGTCAAGCCCGGGCAGCCGATCGCGAGGGTGAGCCGGGACTAGGGCTCGCTAGGAGCGGGGGTCAGGATCTTCTCTTCCTCTTCACCGAGCCGGCGGCCGAACCACCATGCGGCGGCGAGCAGGATGACGACAACGATGGCAATCGGGATCACGAACGGCGAGATGTCTTTGGCCACCGTCTGGTACTGCTGGCCGAGCTTGTAGCCGGCATAGGCCAGCGCAAAGTTCCATGGGATGGCTCCCGCCAGCGTGGCTACGACGAACCTGACGTAGCCGATCTTCGAAACCCCGGCTGGAAACGAGATGTAGGTCCGCACGATCGGGAGCAGCCGTCCGATGAAGACCGCCCACAGCCCGAAACGCTCGAAGAAACGATTCGCCAGCCGGAGATGCCCGCGACTCAGGCCCAACCTGCGCCCCAACCGGCTCAGCACGATGCGCTCGCCATAACGGCGGGTCAGCCAGAACGCGATCAACGAGCCTGTCAGGTTGGCGAGGCTTGCGACGGCGATCACAAGAACGAGGTTGAGCTTGCCTTGTGATGCGAGCGCCCCTCCGAGCGGGACGACGATCTCGCTCGAGATCGGCAAGCCCGCGCTCTCCGCGGTCATCGTCACGAAGATGGCGAGAAGTCCCCACGTGCCGACGAGGCTGATCAACCACGCGGTCATGATTCGCGCGTTGGGGAGACCGCCCGAAACGGCAGGGTGCGGACTTGCTGATCGTCGATGAGGATTTCGAATCGATAGAAACCTGGCCTGGGTATCGCCACGGCGGCCAGGTTGATCACGATGTTGGCTGCGAGGTCCCATCCCTGCGGATGCTCGCTGTGCACCGTCCGCGGCGGCAGGTTGAGGACGACCGGCTGCTGGAGAACCGCTTTGCCATCCTCATCGCTGCAGTGAACCTCCACCTTGTGCGGTCTCTCCGATTCGATCCTGCTCGACAGAACACGAAGCACCATGGCGCCGCCGAAAGGGGCCGGGAATTGGTCGCGCCACAGGGTGTCGATGCCGGCGCCGAGGATGTAGACCAGCCCGTTGGGCGGACCCTCCGCGGCGTTGGCGAGCAGCGCCCAGTCGAGCTTCAACCCCGCGACTTTACAGGGTCGCCGCCTTTGACCACGAGGTGGACGTTGGCCGAATCCGCCAGCAGCTTGAGGTCGGCGAGCGGATCGCCGGGAACGCCGATGAGGTCACCCCACGACCCGGGCTCGAGCCTCCCCACGCCCTTCATGCCGATCGTGCTCGCCGCGACCGTCGTCGCCGCTCGGATGCAATCGATTGGCTCCATGCCCAGTTGCTGCATGAGCAGGAACTCCTCGCCGTTGGTGCCGTGCGGTCCGACCCCCGTGTCGGTTCCGAAGGCGATCTTCACGCCCGCTTCGACCGCCATGCGGATGCTGTCGGTGTGGTCTTTGACGACGACGCGCGCCTTGTCGGCCGCATAAGCCGGCATCTTCCCCGCCTCGGAATGCCGGATGACCCATTGCGGTGCGACCAGCGTCGGGATCAGCGCGTTGCCGCCGTCGAGCATCATCTCGATGGCATCGCCGTCGAGCCAGATGCCGTGCTCAATGGTTGCTACTCCACCTTGCAACGCATTCTTGATGCCCGCGTTGGCCTGCGCGTGGGCCATCACCTTGCGACCCTGGGTCGCCGCCTCTTCAACCGCGGCTCGGATCTCGTCAAGAGTGAGAGCGGAGTGGTGCGGCTGATCGCCGGGTGAGAGGACGCCGCCCGACGTGCAAAGCTTGATCCAGTCGGCTCCTGCCCGGATCACCTCACGCACCCGAAGCCGCATCGCCTCGACGCCGTCGACCACCATGTACGGCCGGTCCGGCAGCGGGATCTCGAGGTCGGCGCCGCACATGAAGTGCGAGTCGGTGTGCCCGCCCGTCTGGCTGAGCGCGCTGATCGTGACGAACATTCGTGGACCGGGGAAATAGCCGGCGTCGATGGCCATCCTGATTCCTGCCGGTGACCCGGCGGCGTCTCGAACCGCGGTGAAGCCGGCCTCGAGAGTGCGCCGGGCAGCCCTGACCGCCCGCATCAGCTCCAGCGTCGGCGGTGTCGTGAGCTCGCGCGCGAAGTCCAGACCCTCGCCCAGCGAGGTCAGATGCACGTGGCAGTCGATGAGGCCGGGGAGGACGGTGAGGCCGGAGGCATCGATCGTTTCGGCATCGCGCGGCGTCTGGGTCTTGGCACCGCTGCCGGCGTACGTGACGCGGCCGTCGTCGATGACGACCACGGCGTTGCGCGTGGTCTCTCCGGTCGCCGGGTCGAGGAGCGCGTCCGCGTGTACAGCGCGAATCACGAAGCGATCTTAGTCGTGGATGAGGGTCTGGCTGAGTGTGCGGAGCTCATCCAGCTCTGCCTCGGTAGTGAAGGACGTGCCCTCGGGTGGTTTCTGGCGCCAAGGGCCGTCGGGCCCGTAGATAGGCACGTCCCTCACCCCGCCCTGGCCATCGAGCACAACCATCGTCAGCCCCAGTCCACTCTGGCCCAGAACGTCGAACGTCACCTCGGCCTCGGACCAGATTGCGTGGACCGAGCCACTCGGCAGCTCTATGAACTCGCCATGTCCCGCGCTGAGCCTGGTGCCGTCGACGACCGCGTGCAGGCGGCCCTCTCGAACCAGCACGAGCTCGAATCCTTTGTGCTTGTGGAGACTGGTCCGCATGCCGGCGGCCCACGTGAAGTGAAGGGCGAAGATTTCGTAGTCACCCTGGTCGAGCCCGCGGAGACCGGCCGCAGCCTTGATCACCAGGTCGGCTAACGCTGCTTTACTGTCCGGCCGAAGTACGCATACCGGACTTTGCTCATCACCGTCGCGGAGCTCACGGCGAGGAAGAGCCCGAGAAACGCGCAGGCGATCAGAACGGACGCGATCAGGATCAATGCGCTCCAAGTCAGCCAATCCATGCCGGCGAGTCTGTCACCGCCAAGTCATCGGGCAAGCATGTGGTGGGCCCGGTTGGAATCGAACCAACGACCAGCCGATTATGAGTCGGCCGCTCTGACCTTCTGAGCTACGGGCCCTCGTTCGGATTCAAGAGTCTATTCCGGCAACTCGGCACGTTTTGACTCGCCCGAGGTAGGGTATTTGCGTACACAACTAAATCGGGGGGATCCTTATGACAGCACTTGGACTCTTGATTCTTCGACTCGTGGTAGGTCTCATCATGGTCGGGCACGGCGGCCAGAAGCTCTTTGGATGGTGGGGCGGTCCCGGCATGAACGGCTGGACCCAGATGATCCAGAAGCTCCGCATCCGGCCGGCCCAGCCCTGGGCCTGGATCGCGGCACTCGCGGAGTTCGGGGGCGGCATCCTGCTCGCGCTCGGATTCCTGTCTCCGCTCGGAAGCCTCGCCATCGCCGGTTCCATGCTCGTCGCCATCGTGACCGTTCACCTTTCCAGGGGCTTCTGGGTCGGCAAGGGCGGCTACGAGTTCAACCTCGCGCTTATCGCCGCGGTGGCGGCTCTGGCCCTCACGGGGCCGGGGATCTATTCACTCGACCAGGCGCTACGCATCCACTTGCCGGAGCCGGCGTCGGTTCTCATCGGCACGATCGCGCTCATCGTCGGTGTGGGAATCACGCTCGCGACGCGCAGCCCCGAGCCGGCAGCGGAGACCAAGCCACAGGCGACCTGACGTTCAGGCGGGCGATCGCCTGGCGAGGGAGAGTCCTCAGAGCTCAATCGCCTCGACCGTGTCGACAATTCGAGCTTGAGGGTTGCGCATGACCCTCTGGCCGTCGCCGCTCCACACTCGGCGCATCTTGGCGAGAAGGCCCTCGGCTTCTTCGAGACTGTCGAAATCCAGGTCGATCATCACGTAGTTCGGATCCTCGACCGACCGCATGACCTGATACCGACGAACCCCAGAGCCTTTGCGGTCGGCAGGGTCGCTGTCGAAGGCCCGCTTCCAGCCGGTGAAGTCAGGGACTGCGTGTTCGATTCTCAAAATTGGCATTGGGTGGCTCCTTCGGTGAGTCGATGACGAATCAGGCGGGGGCGTGGTCGTGTCAGTCCTAAGTCACACCTGCTCTTGGTAGAGCTCGAGCCTCATGGCATTCTTGCCGCGCACGGCTTGCCACTCCGGACGTGCGTCTATGACTCCCAAGAAGTCGGCAAGTGTGGCGAACGGCTCTGCCACGCCGCGTCGTGCCCCCGGAGGACCCGACCCGCTGCTGCCTGCCGTGGTCAAGTTGAACGCACCCAGGGATCGCAGGTCTTCGTCAGGTTCGTAATGAACGATGCAATGTAGTTGCTCCATGCGGTCGTACTCGCCATCCTCAAAGAAAGAGAATTGCCGGACGAGGTCGATCCTGTACGTGTCCGGTTCACCGAAACCATAGATCCCAATCTCATAGAGGATGGTGTCGTCCTCGACTCCTTCGACAGGTTGCCTGGCGAATTCTTTGAAGACTCCATACACCGCATCGGCGTCTGGCGCATCCAGTCGAATCCCGGCCCCATTGAGCATCTCTTTCAACCCGGGAAGCGCTTGATCCGGTGTCACGCCATCGGAACGCGTGAAAACGCCATGCCTGTGCACCCGGTGCGTTCAATCGCCCGCCTGACGTCGCCGGCGACAATCAGACGAACGCTCTCGTTTGGAAATCCGAAGACCTGATGGCCGCCAACCATGCCCGCATCGAGGCAAGCCTTAACGATGACCGGACCTGCCATCAGTGTTTTCGACACGTTCAAGACCTCCGGCGGCTCAGGGAAATGGAGCACCCAGTGGGCCATTTCCACTCCGTCAAGGCCCGTAACGAGCGCAGGCAGCCACTGGACGACATCCTCCTTTGCGCTGTTTCCGTCTATTACGTCTCGAAGCTTTTGGGAGCAAAGCCGGAAAGCGAAGGTATTGGCCAGATAGTCCACCTGCACTCCCTCGTCCAGCACGAAGTTGAGGACCTTCCAATCCGTCACCTCGCCTTCTTCTAGCAGCCGATTGCCCAAATCTACGTCCTCGGGTGCTTGCGCTACGGCAAGTCCCGGCTCATCCGCGAAGTGCAGATAGAAGAAGCTGCCCAAGCTAGAGGGGCGATATACATTCGCATTCGTTGCCGTCGGGATCGTCGACGTAGAAGGTTCGCACGCCCTTGAGCACTGGATGGATTCCGGAGCGAACCTCAACTCCATCCGCGGTGAAGCGAGACTGAAGTTCGTCGTATGCCGACGCTTCAACGCGAAACGCCAGGTGGTGAAGCACGCGCTTCGCCTTCTCGCGCGGGAATGCTGAAGAAGCATCGGGGTGCGGAACGAGCACGATCATCTCCGGCACTCCCTCCCCACCGCTCCCGGCACGCAGGAACTTGTTGGGCAGCTCCGGCGGCGAGATGACGTCAAGTCCGAAGAGGTCGCGGTAGAAATGCAGCGCCGCATCCATGTCGCGGACCCACAGCACGATCTCCGCGAGACCGGCGACCGGACCGCTCAAGCCGCCACCGCTTCTCCGATCGCAACCAGGTTGATGTCGCGCACGCGAGGTGGCACGGAGCAGCCGGGTGCCAGCAGCAGGCCGCGGCCTCCTGTGTCCGCGATCGCGCGCCTCGCCTCGGCCTGGACCTCCGAAGGCGGCCCATAAAGCAGGCTCTTTCGCTGGCCCAGCCCCCCCATCACCGCGCGTCCGCTCAGGTTGCGGCCCTGCGACAGCGTCGGAGTGCCGAGGTTGTGAATCGACCAGCTCACCACTTGCGTCGGCATTTCGTTCACCAGGTCGAAATGAAGCTTTGACCCGCACAGGTGCACGGCATTGAACCAGGCCTCATGCGGAAGCTGGCCCAGCACCGCAAGGTCAGTCGGCAGCACGAGCTCGCGATAGACGTCCTCCGGCATGGCCTCTCGGCTGGCATAACCGGAGATCGCGTAGAAGATGCCGGCCGCCCCCGCCGCGACGGAACGCTTGGAGAAATCGACGAGCGCTTCGGCGATGCGGTCCATTGCCGGCCGGACCAGGTCGGGATGCTTGCGCAGCTCTCGCACCACTCGGGACGAATTCTTGCCGACGAGGTAGCCGGCGACGGTGAGCGGGCTGAACACCGTCTGGATCACCGGCACGCCGAACCCGAGATCCTTGGCCACCAGGTGGATCGACTCGACCTGGTCGTCCAGCGCCTTGCGGTTGACCAAAGCCACGGTGCTCCACGCGTCGAGGTCGGCGACTGCCTCGTTCTCGAGAACCGGCCCTTTGAGACGATGCCCTGCGGGCTTGTACACGGAGCCGAATGCCTCCGCAAATGAAGACGCGCGCGGCTGGAACTTCACGAAGTCCCAACCGAATTGACGCGCTCGCTCGACGGTCACGGCGGCGAGATCCGCCGGCGACCATTCCTCACGATACGTATGCCCCCAGGCACCAAACGGCGGCCGGTCGGCCACCCCCATCGCGATCGCAGCCTCGACCCTCTTTCGGCCATTCATGGGTTCGAGTTTAAGCTGGACCCCATGAGCGATGAGATCGCGATCCAGGCCGCACGCCTGCGAGAAGCCGCGGAGGAGCGCCCGATGAAACTCCCCGTCAACCGCCGGGTTGACGAGCGCCATCAGGCTGTGACCGAGGACGGGCTGTCGGTCTGGTACACGATCCAGGTCTCGCCGCACAGCCGGATCCAGGAGGCGATCTTCGAGCGCGCTGATCGCATGCCTTCCGATGAGGAATGCAACCGCTGGCTCGCGCTCCTGATCGTCGGGGCCCACGGAACGGAAGCGCCTGGGATGCCGGGCTCGACGACCAGGCGCTTCGAAGCCTTCGAACACAGCCCAGAGCTCGAGGCCCCCCTGGCCTGATGGGATTGGAGCCTGATGTTCTAAACGAGCTGCGCCGCGCGGTCGGGCGCGAGCACGTCATCGTCTCAGCCAACGACCTCCGCATCTTCGAGCGCGACGCGTCCATCGAAGGCGCGGCCCCGGACGCCGTGGTTCTTCCGGCGAACACGGCCGAGGTTTCCGCCGTGATCAAGATCGCCGCCAAGCACCGCATCCCCGTGGTGCCGCGCGGCGCGGGCACTGGCCTCTCGGGCGGGGCGGTGACGATCCGCGGCGGCATCGCGCTGCAAGTGACGCGAATGCGACGGATCCTCGAAATCGATCCTGTCGCCCAGACGGCGCTTGTAGAGCCGGGCGTGGTCAACCAGGAGCTCTCGCTCGCGGCC
>DATNOD010000066.1:0-2469 GCA_035601515.1 Candidatus Eiseniibacteriota bacterium
GCGATCGCGTCGTCGATCCTGTTGCCGCCGACGCGAATCGAGTGGGCAACGACCATGCCGGAAAGGGAGATGACGGCGATCTCCGTCGTGCCGCCCCCTATGTCGCAAATGGCGTTGCCGCGCGGCTCGGAAATCGGGAGCCCCGCTCCGATCGCGGCGGCGAGCGGCTCGTCGATGAGCCATGCCTGGCGCGCGCCGGCCGAGATGGCCGCCTCGGTGACGGCTCGTCGCTCGACGGAGGTTACGCCCGACGGTACGCAGATCATGATCTCGGGCTTGAAGATGCGCTGGCGCCCCTGGACCTTGCCGATGAAGTGGTGGAGCATCCCCTCGGTGACGACGAAGTCGGCGATGACACCGTCTCGCATCGGGCGCACGACCTGGATCGTGTCCGGCGCGCGGCCCACCATCTCGAACGCCTGGCGGCCGACAGCGAGAATCCGCGTGCCGTCGCGATTGACCGCGACCAGCGACGGCTCGTTGACGACGATCCCCTCACCCTTGACGTAGATGAGCACCGTCGAGGTGCCCAGGTCGATCCCTATCTTCTTGCTGAGCAACTACTCGTAGGTACGCTCCGCACCGGTGCCGTCCGAGTCGATCGACACCTTTTCGATCTGCGCGCCGACCGAAGCCAGCTTGCCTGCCATGTCCTCATAGCCGCGCTCGACATGCCAGGCGTTGCGAAGCACGCTCTGTCCTTCGGCGCATAGCGCCGCGATCACCAGCGCCGCGCCGGAGCGGATGTCGGGAATTGACACCTCCGTGCCGCGCAGCCGGCACGGACCGTGGACGACCGCATGGAGTCGGCCCTCGACCGTGATACCCGCGCCCATCTTCGCGAGCTGGGTGACGTGCTGAAAGCGATTCTCGTGGACGTACTCGGAGATGACAGTTTCGCCCTCGGCCTGCGTCATGAGCGCCATGTACTGCGCCTGCAGGTCGGTGGGGAAACCGGGGTAGGTCCATGTGGACATATCGATCGGCTTGACACGAGTACGAGCTCGCCGCCCGATCTGAAACCAACCTTCGCCCGTCTGCACGTGCGCACCCGCCAGCTCGAGCTTGAGCAGCACCACGTTGAGGTCCTCGGGACGGCTGCATTCGATGCGCAGCTCGCCGCCGGCGGCAGCGACCGCGATGGCGTAGGTCCCCGCCTCCAGGTAGTCGGCGACGACCGCATGCTCGGCGCCGCCCAGCTCGCGCACCCCGTCGACCACCAGGCGCTCGGTGCCGATGCCCTCGATGCGTGCGCCCATCTTGCCGAGCAGCAGGCAGAGGTCCTGTACGTGCGGCTCGCGCGCTGCATTGAAGATCTCGGTGCGGCCCTCGGCGAGCACGGCGGCGAGAAGGATGTTCTCGGTGCCCGTGACCGTCGGCAGGTCGAACACGATGCGTGCCCCGTGAAGCCGATCGGATTCCGCGACGATCTCTTTCGCCGTCTCTTCGATGCGGGCGCCCATCTGTCGCAGCCCGCGCAGGTGCTGCTCGACACGGCGTGCCCCGATGTCGTCGCCGCCGGGCCGCGGCAGTCGCGCCTGTCCGAACCTGCCTAGAAGGGCGCCAAGGAGGAGGATCGTCGCCCGCATCCGCCGCCCCAGCTCATCGGGGACGCTGGATTCGCGAGCGCGTCCCATGCGCAAGACCATCGAACTCTCGCCCTCGGTGCGGCCGCCCAGAAGGGTCAGGATCTCGGCCATCAGCGCGGTGTCAGAGACATTGGGAACGTTGCTCAGCCGAAGCGGTTCCGACGTGAGGAGCGCCGCGGCCATCTCCGGGAGGGCCGCGTTCTTGGAGCCGCTGATGCAAATGTCGCCGGCGAGCTGCGAGCCGCCGGTTATTCGCAGCGCGTAGTCGCGACTAGGCGCGCGCGATTTCATCAGGCCCGGCGGGTGCGGGCCAGCCTGAGCCTCGCCTCCGCGATCGCCAGCGCCTGGTTGAACTCGGCCTCCTCCGCGGTCGTGAGGGTGCCGGCCAACCTCTCCTGTGCCCGCTTTCGCGCTTCCTCGGCCCTCTCGACCGAGATCTCCTCGGCATGCTCGGCCACGTCCGCGAGCACGGTCACGCGGTCAGGCAGAACTTCGAGGAAGCCGCCGCCCACGAACAGCAGCTGCTCTGGCGCGCCGAGCGTTTCTTGAATGCGGAGCGCTCCCGGCTTGAGCACCGTCATGAGGGGCGCATGGCGCGCCAGCACTCCGAGCTCGCCGTCCGCCCCAGTCGCGATGATGAACTCGACGTCGCCCTCGAACAGGCTTCGCTCGACGCTCACAACGCGCAGCGGGTACTTCAACTCAGGTCGCCTTCTTCATCTTCTCGCCCTGCTCCCGTGCCTCTTCGATGGTGCCCACCATGTAGAAAGCCTGCTCGGGGAGGTCGTCGTGCTTGCCCTCAAGGATCTCGGTGAAGCCGCGCACGGTGTCTTCGACCTTCACGTACTTGCCCTCACGTCCCGTGAAACGCTGCGCGACG
>DATNOD010000067.1:0-9041 GCA_035601515.1 Candidatus Eiseniibacteriota bacterium
CACGTCTATCGATTCGCACCTCGACCTTCCGGTCGTCGATCAAGACCCGCACGAAGGCGCGCTCGAGCCCTTCCGGGCCGCGATCACGGCCGGTGCGCGCGCGGTGATGAGCGCCCATATCGTCGTGCCGGCGATCGACGGCGTGCCGGCGACGATCAGCGCGAAGATCATGACTGGCCTCCTTCGAGGCGAGCTGGGTTTCGACGGTCTAGCGGTGAGCGATGGGCTCGAGATGAGCGCGATCGCGGACGGTGTCGGACTGGTCGAGGGCGCCGTGCTCGCGCTCGCCGCCGGCTGCGACCTCCTTTGCATCGGTGGCGGCCTGGCCGGCGAGGACGTCGCCTCCGAGCTTCGCGACGCGATCGTGGCCGCGGTCAGAGCGGGTCGAATCGGCGAGGCGCGCCTGGCGGAAGCGGCAGCGCGGGTGGACGCGCTCGCCGGCTGGCGATCGAGCCAGTCAGCGCATGTGACTCCCGACCGCGCGATCGGCCTGGCCGCCGCGCGCCGTGCGATCAGGGCCGACGGCAGAGTGCGTGTGGACGGACATCCTGTGGTTGTTCAGCTCATGTCGACGCCATCGCAGGCAGCCGGTGTCGTGCCCTGGGGTATCGGCACACCACTGGTCCAACTGGGCGCGCACGTGACCGCGGTCGAGCTCCACGCCGAGCATGCCGGTTTGGAAGCCACGCTCGGGCAGGCCGTCGGGCGCAGCCTCGTGCTGGTGGTCAGGAACCTGCATCGACATCCCTGGATGGCGTTGGCGGTCGATGCGGCGCTCGCAAGACGCCCAGACGGAATCGTTGTCGAGATGGGATTACCCGCTTGCCGGCCCGCTGGTGCGACTGCATACGTTGCGACTCATGGCGCGGCACGCGTGTGCGGAGTTGCGGCTGCCGAGGTGCTGATGGCCACGTCGGTCAACTGATGAGCGAGAACGTCCACCCCCGCGCCGACGCGATGGACAGCCTCACCACTGGAGAGCTGCTCGAGCTCATGCTCACCGAGGACCGTCGAGCGATCGAGGCCGTGGGTCCGGTCCTCGACCGGGTCGCTGAGGCGGTCGACGAGATCGCCGAGCGGCTTCGTGCCGGCGGCCGACTTCACTACTTCGGCGCCGGGACGAGTGGTCGCCTGGCCGTCCTCGATGCGGCGGAGTGTCCGGCGACCTTCGGGATCCCGGCCGACCTCGTGCAGGCGCACGCGGCAGGCGACGGCGAGGCTGAGGACGACCATGCCAAAGGCGTCGCCGATGCTCGCGGCGCGGGTCTTACCGCGCGCGACGCGGTGGTCGGCGTGAGCGCCAGTGGGCGAACCAAGTACGTGCTGGCCGCGGTCGCCGAAGCAAAGCGCGAAGGGTCGTTGGTGGTCGGGGTGAGCTGTGCCCCCGGATCACCTCTTGGAGCCGCGGCGGACGTCGCCATCGAGATCGACGCCGGGCCCGAGGTGGTCGCCGGCTCGACGCGGCTCAAGGCGGGGACGGCGCAGAAAGTGACGCTGAACATGATCAGCACGGGTGTGTTCACTCGGCTCGGGCACACGTATCGGGGCCGGATGGTTGGCGTCGTGACCGCGAACGACAAGCTTCGGGCGCGCGCCGCGCGGATGGTGCGCGAGCTGACCGGGTGCTCGGACGAGAGGGTCGACTCCGCCCTGCACGAGGCGGAGGGAAATGCGAGAGTCGCCATTCTGATGCTCCGCTGCGGCATCGATTCAGCTGCCGCCCGAGCGCGACTCGCGGCCGCGAACGGCGACCTGGCTGTCGCGCTCGGCGAGAAGGGTGGCGCATGAGCACGCTGTTCCGCGGACGGATTCACGGCGTCGAGGGCGCGGACGGCGTCCTCGTCGAGGGCGGCCGGATCAAGTGGGTGGGGGCGGGCAGCCCGCCCGAGCGGCCGGACGAGGAGCTGATCGCCGGGCCGAAGGAGCTGATCGCGCCCGGATTCATCGACCTGCAGGTCAACGGGTTCCATCACCATGATGCCGCCGGCGGGCTGGACGAGATCGCCGCCATTTCGAAGCTGCTGCCCTCGACCGGCGTCACCGCGTTCCTGCCGACGCTCATCTCCGCCCCGGTCGACGTGGGTGCGCAGTTCGCGGCGTTTGCCGGCGCCGCCGAGTCACGCGGCGCGCGTGTGCTGGGCGCACATATCGAGGGCCCGTTCATCAACCCGTCGTTCCGCGGGGCGCACGAGCGAGCATGCCTCTCCGACCCCGACCCGGTAAGCGTCGAGGTGATCGCGCGAGCGAGGCCGCGCCTGGTGACGCTGGCCCCCGAGCTGCCGGGTGCGCTCGATGCCATCGTCCAGCTGGCGAAAGCCGGCATCGTGGTCAGCGCAGGGCACACCGGCGCCGACTTCGAGCAGGGCCGCCGCGCGATCGCGGCCGGCATCAGGTTCGGGACCCACATCTACAACGCGATGCCGCCGGTCCACCATCGCCGGCCGGGGATTGCCCTCGCGCTCATCCTCGACCCCAGGGTTTCCGTGGGGCTCATAGCGGACGGCGAGCACGTCCATCCGGCTGTATGCACGCAGCTGACGCGCGTCAAGGACCGCAGGCGAATCGCGCTCACGACCGACCAGACAGCGGCTGCGGGTGCGCCGGCGGGCCGGTACAGCCTCACGGGGCGGACGGTGATCAGCGACGGGACGGTCGTGCGTCTGGAGGATGGAACCCTGGCCGGGAGTGCAGCAGTGATGGGTGATCTCGTTCGCGGGATGGCTGCCATCCCCGGCATGAACGCCGCGCGGGCGATTGAGATGGCCTCCTCAGTGCCGGCTCGCGTGCTTGGCGAGCGTGGGTTGGGTCGCATCGCTGCCGGCGCCCATGCGGACCTGGTAGTGCTCGACGCGGATCTGCACGTGCGCGTGACCATGGTCGGCGGAGAGGTCATGTTCCGGGCGTGAGCCGGTTTCACGACGAGATCCTCGAGCAGCCCGAGGTCGCGTCTGGTCTGATCGACAAGAGCGGACCGACGATGGATGCGATCGGAGCGCGATACCGCGATTTGCGTCCGCGAGGCGTTGTCATCGTCGCCCGAGGTAGCTCGGACCATGCGGCCCTCTATGCGAAGTACCTGTTCGGGCGGCGCAATCGAGCTCTCGTTTCACTGGCCGCTCCATCGCTCTTCACCCGCTACTCGAGCCCGCCGTCACTCGAAGGCCAATGCGTGATTGGGATCTCTCAATCAGGCGAGTCGCCGGATGTGGTCGCGGTGATCGAGGAAGCGGTACGGCAAAAGGCGATGACGGTCGCGATCACCAACAACAAGGACTCGAAGCTCGCATCGGCCGCGGAGCTCGTCGTGCACCTTCACGCGGGACCCGAGCGCAGCGTGCCTGCGTCGAAAACCTATACGGCGAGCCTCCTCGCGCTCGCTCTGATGTCGCAAGCGATCGATCCTGATGATGCCTTCGGTGCCGCCCTGGCGCGCGTGCCCTCGAGCATGACGGGAGCGCTGAAGAGAGAAGTGGCGTTGGATGAGCTCGCGCCTGCGCTGTCAGGACCGCGTGCGGTGGTGCTCGGTCGGGGTTTCAACTTCTCGACCGCCGAGGAGGTGGCGTTGAAGCTGACCGAGACCAGCTACATGCTCGCCCGAGCATGGTCGATCGCCGATTTCGAACACGGGCCGATCGCGCTGGTCGAACCGGGCTTCCCCGTGCTGCTGGTCGGCGGCGGCGGTTCCGTCCAGGCCGACCTCGAGGGGATCGCGGCTCGCCTCGTGGACTACGGTTGCCATGTGGTCGGGTTGTTCGACGGAACCAGCTCGCCGCCTGGCATGGAGGCGGCGCTTGTCCATGACTCGGGATTGCCCGAAGAGCTCACACCGATGACGCTCGTGGTCCTCGGCCAGCTGCTCGCGCTCCGCGTGGCGCTCGCACGAGGGGTCGACCCCGACCGGCCGCGCGCCCTGCACAAGATCACGCGCACCTGGTGAAATCGGGAACGTTTCTGGGCCTCGACATCGGTGGCTCGTCGAGTCGAGCGCGGTTGGTCGAGGACGGCCGCGTCGTCGCCGAGGCGGAAGGTCCCGGCGCGAACGTCGCCGTCTTGCCGCCTCAGGTGGTCGAGAGCCGCCTGGGCCAGCTGCTGTCAGGCATGGGCGCCATGAGCCCCGATGCGTGCTGCGCGGGTTCCGCGGGGGCGGAGGTGGCGGCAGGCCGCGAGCGGCTCGAGAAGATGCTCGCCACGATTCTTCCGCGTTCCGTGGTCACGGTCGTGCACGATGCGCGACTGGTCCTTGCGGCGGCGGGATTCGGTTCCGGCATCGCGCTTATCAGCGGCACCGGTTCGGTCGCCTACGGGCGAGATCGCGATGGGCGCGAGGCGCGCGCGGGCGGTTGGGGCTGGCTCGTCGGTGACGACGGGAGCGCTGCCTGGCTGACGCGAGAAGCGGCCCGCGAGGTGATGCGCCGCTCGGATGCCGGCGAGCCGCTGGGCGGGCTCGGAGGCGCGATGCTCGGCGCCACGGCCGCTCGCAGCACCACTGATCTCATTGGATTTTTGCACGGCCTGGACGAGCCGCGCGCGTGGGCGGCGCTGGCCAGCCTCGTCTTCGAGGTGGCCGGAGAGGACGCGGGAGCCTCAGCGCTCGTCGAACGCGCCGGTTCCGCGCTCTGCGACCTCGTCGCTTCCGTGCGCACGCGCCTCGCGCTCGCTGGTCCGGTCGTCCTTGCGGGCGGATTGATCCTGAACCAGCCGCTGCTGGAGGAAGCGGTGCGCCGCCGGGTCGGGGCGGCGACGCGCCTGGAGGAGCCGCCCGTCGCCGGAGCGGTGAAGCTCGCCGAGCTCAGCCTGGTCACGTAGCAATTACGCGCCGTTTGCGCAAAACGTGCGGAATGTAGCGAGGTTTTGGGCGCGGTTGGCGCAAGACGTGCCGAATCGGTCAGACGAATAGCGGTTCGGTCTGCGAGCGCTCCAGCAACGTTTTCATCTCTGAATCAGTAGGGCGCTTCGCAAAACGTTCGGCGGCATCGAGCACTCGTGGCAGCAGGTCGATGTCGCCGACGGTGTTCAGGTACAACCCCGGCCGGCCGAGCACCCACCACACCGCGAGGTCGATGTCGGACTGCGCCTCCAGCGGCTGGTACCAAGTCGTGCGCGAGGGATCGTGGCCGAGCCACGGTTTCGCCGCGATCGACTTGATCGTCTGTACCGCGACTCTGCGCTCGGCACACGTCCGCGCAAGTGCTTCGAAGTTCTCCGCGTAGTAAGGCAGCTCCATGGTCACGAAGTTGTACGGCAGAAGGACCGAATCGAAGTCGAAACGGTCGAGCGACCGGCGATGGTTGGCGGCGATCTGCGCGCCGTGGCCCGTGACCCCGATCCATTTCACAAGACCCTGATCGCGCGCCTCCATCGCCGCCTCGATCACCCCACCGGGACTGAGGGCGGTGTCCCATTCGATCGGATCGGCGAGGTTGTGCAGTTGCCAGAGGTCGACGTGATCGACCCCTAACCGCTCGAGAGACCGATGCAGCTCTTCGCGTGCGGCGCCGGCTTTGCGCTCGCCGGTCTTGGTGGCGATGAAGAAACGTCCCGGCTCGCGCGCAAGCCACGGCGCGATGCGCAGCTCCGACTCGCCGTAGCTGGCAGCCGTGTCGATGTGATTGAGGCCGTAGCGCAGAAGAACTTCGAGGGTCCGGTCGGCTGCGGCCTGCGTCACCCGCGAGAGCGACGCCGCGCCGAAGATCGTCCGGCTGCTCCGGTGGCCCGTGCGGCCGAAGTCTTCCTGCGCTACCGCCACCGCGCTACAGGATCGCCCTGCCCGTCGGGCCGTCGAACAGATGGAGCCGGCGCATGTCGACACCCAGCCGGATCCGGTCGCCGGGGCTCACCTTGAGGTTGGGATCGACCCGCGCTGTGATCGCGTCGCCGCCGACAATGCCGTAGACGAACTGGTCGGCCCCGAGCACCTCGGTGACCTCGACTTTGAGGTCCAGGCCCGAGTGGCCGTCACGCGGATGCTCGGTCAGCGCCTCGGGCCGGATGCCCAGCACGCCCTTCTCGACACCAGGCGCCGTCGGCAGCTCGATATCGAATCCTGACGCCTTTGCGCTCGTGCCCTGGACGGTGACCGGGATGAAGTTCATCGTCGGGCTGCCGATGAAGCCGGCGACGTACATGTTGGCCGGGTTGTCGTAGATCTCGCGCGGAGGCGCCACCTGCTGCAGGACGCCGTCTTTCATCACCGCGATTCGGTCGCCCATCGTCATCGCCTCGACCTGGTCGTGCGTGACATAAATAAAGGTCGCGTGGAGTGCTCGATGCTGCTTCTGGAGCTCGATGCGGGTCTGGACGCGAAGCTTGGCGTCGAGGTTCGAAAGCGGCTCGTCGAGGAGAAAGGCCTGCGGCTCGCGGACGATGGCCCGACCAAGGGCAACGCGCTGCCGCTGGCCGCCTGACAGCTGGCGTGGCTTGCGCTTGAGCAGCGGGCCCAGCTCGAGGATGTTGGCCGCCGCGTTGACGCGCCGTTCGATGTCGTCCTTCGGCGTGCCCCGCATGCGCAGGCCGAACGCGAGGTTGTCGAAAACGGTCATATGCGGATAAAGCGCGTAAGACTGGAAGACCATCGCGATGTCCCGATCGCGAGGGGGCATGTCATTGACGACCTTGTCGCCGATCTTGATCTCGCCTTCGGACACCTCCTCGAGACCGGCAAGCATCCTCAGGGCGGTCGACTTGCCGCAGCCCGATGGGCCGACCAGGACCATGAACTCAGTGTCCTTGACCTCGAGGTTGAAATCGTTGACGGCCAGGGTGCCGCCCGAGAACCGCTTCGTCACGTGGTCGTAGCTGACTGACGCCATGTTCGATCTACATCCTATGGCCTATCGATGTCTTCGTGAAGCGGCGCGTCGAAGTTGGGCGGCCGTGTCCTCCGGCCGCGTGTCGTTGACGAACGTGCCGGCTCCAAGCTCAACACCCGCCAGGTACTTCAGCCGGTCGCCGCGGCGGTGCGGTGGATAGAACTCGAAATGCAGGTGCGCCTGCGGCCACTCGCCGCCATCCGTGGGGGACTGGTGCACCGCCATCACGTACGGCGTCGAGAACTCGAACTGGCGGTCGTACGCACCCGTCACGCCAAGCAGCGCCCGGGCGAGATCCCAGCGCTCGGCCTCGTCCAGGTCTGCGATCGAGGCCACGTGCCGGCGCGGATAGAGGTGCACCTCGTACGGCCACCGGGCCGAGCGCGGCACGAATGCAAAGGTGGAACCTTCGCTCAGGACGACCCGCGGCCCCGATGCCTCGGCCGCCAGCTCGGCGCAGTGAAGACACTCACCGCTCTTGTCGAGGTGCTCGCGCGAAGCGTCCAGCTCAGCCTTCGCGAAGGGTGGGACGAAAGGCAGCGCGTAGATCTGGCCGTGCGGATGGTGGAGGGTGACGCCGACCTCTTCGCCTTTGTTTTCGAAGATGTAGACGTAGCCGACCTCTCTCCGCGAACCCAGCTCTCGGTAGCGATCTGCCCACACGTCGACGAGGAGGCGCACCCGTTCGAGCGGGAGCTCGGCCAGGGTGAGCTCATGTTCCGGTGTGTAGACGACAACCTCGCATCCCGTGGTTGCGGGGCGCATGGGTCGTCCGTCGTGGCGGTCAGGCCCGAATGCTGGAAACCGGTTCTCGAAGACGACGACCTCGAATGTGTCCAGCGGGACCTCGGAAGCGCCGCCTTGTCCTGATGGGCACAGCGGGCAGAAGTCGGTGGGGAGGAAGGTGCGATCGTTGCGCTCGGTGGCGTATGCGACCCACTCCTTGCGCAGCGGGTCGAACCGAAGCTCAGGCATCGAGGGACGGGTTCGTGGCGTGACCGTACGCAACCAGGTATCTGCCGTCCGGGAGCGCGATCTCTTTCCTGTTCAGGTTTTTCCGCGGCGCGTTCTTGACCGCGCGACGTGCGCGAGCCGGCGCGGGCTCGCCGTCACGAGATCGGGCGCTTGCTCTCGCCATTGCCCCCGACGTCGGCGACGCGCACCTCCAGGCCCGCGGAGCGAATCGCTTCCAGCTCCGAAGTCGGTGCCTTCGAGTCCGTGATCAGGGTGTGCACCCTTGCGGCGGGAACCGTCTGGCACATGGTCTCCTCACCGATCTTGGTGAAGTCGGCGAGCACCACCACGTGCTGGGCCGCGCCCGCAAGCGCTCGGTCGGTGGAGGCCACCACCGGGCTTGGCGTGCTGAGGCCGCGGTCGGCCGTGAACCCGTTGCCGGAGATGAATGCCTGAGAGGCCCGCAGGGCACGCACCGACTCTTCCGTGGCCGGCCCGACCAGCGCGTGGATGGATCGCCGCAGCGTGCCGCCGGTCAGTATCACCTCGACACGCGGCGCTTCCATCAGCGCCTGAGCCACGAGCAGCGAGTTCGTGACGACCGTCAGCTCCGGGCTATGGACGAGAAGCCGGGCCAGCGCCAGAGTCGTTGTTCCGGGGCCGAGGACGATCGAGTCGCCGGGCCGAATCATCTCGAGGGCAAGGCGCGCGATGGCGGCTTTTTCGGCGCCCGCCTGCTGCGCCTTTTCCGAATAGCTCGGCTCGTGGCCGACACCCGACGGCCGGATGGCGCCGCCGTGTGTCCGCACGAGCAAACCATCCTTGGCCATCACATGCAGGTCGCGCCGGAGCGTGATCTCGGTCGTCCCCAACGCTTCCGCCATCTCGGCGACCGAGACCACCCCGCGGGAGCGGACGCTATCCGCGATCCGACGTCTCCTCTCAGCGGCGAGCATTCGCCCGATGGTACGTCATCGATCAACTTTGATCAATAGCAAGCAGAAGCGAAACTCACGTGTTGACAAATTTGACCGAATCTGTAACCTTCCGCTATGCCTAAGCCACCGCAGCTTATCTGCCGATTGCAGATGACCTTGGTCCGGAAGGAGGAGTTTCATGGGTGATTCACGGGATGCCAAAAGGGTTCGGAACCGGCTCGCGCTGAGAGACGCGTCGGTGAACCTGGACCTCGACCTCTCGCGACGTGACGTCCTGAAGATCGCCGGCTATGGCAGCCTGGCCGCATTCATCGCCGCGTGTGGCGGCGGCACGACCACC
>DATNOD010000068.1:0-13388 GCA_035601515.1 Candidatus Eiseniibacteriota bacterium
GCAAACAGGACGAACTGGCCGCCCTGGACGTTGTTGGACATGCCTCCGATGTACGAGGCATAGAGGATGAGGCCGATACCGGCAGTCATCGAGCAGAGCGCGAAAGCGATGGTCCGAACCACGGGCAGGTTGATGCCGGCCCGGCGTGCGGCTTCAGGGTTGCCGCCGATCGCGTACATGGAGCGCCCAAACTTCGTCCGCTCGAGCAGGACGGTCCAGGCGCCCAAGACGCCGAGGACGATCGGGACCACCCACGGCACCCCGGCCAGGACTCCGAAGTTGGCCCGGTTGATGTTTGAGATGGCCACGACAACGATCCCCGCGATTGCGATCACCACGATCTTGAGCACGGTGAGGCTCGGCGGCGGGGCCACGAGCCCGCTCCTTCGGCGGCGCTGATCCGCAGACCACAGGATGGCCGCGAGTCCCAGGACGATCACAGCCATGGCGATCCAGCTCACAGTCGGATCGATGGTGCCCGACATCAGATTGAACAGCACCTGCGTGTCCGGACTGTTTCCGCCCGAGATGAGCGGATAGCCGGAAAAGGGTCCGAGCAGGAGCAGGATCAGCATCACGCCGTTGAAGATCAGGAAGCCCGCGAGCGTGACGATGAAGGAAGGTATGCCCAGCCGGCTGATGATCGTGCCCTGGACGGTGCCGACAGCGGCGCAGAAGGCCAGCCCGGCCAGGATGGCGGCCCACCATGGCCAGGCGGTCGTCACGGGTTGCACCAGCTGGACGGTGATGACCGCGCCGCACGCCCCGACATAGCCGATCGAGAGGTCGATCTCGCCCAGCACCAGGGCGAAGGTCTCCGCCATGGCCAGGACTATGAACACAGCGCTTTGCTGGAAGAGGTTGACCAGGTTGCCCGCCGACAAGAACACATGGTGGGGACTGATGACCTCGAAAACCACCAGGACTGCGACCAGGCCGATGACGACCGGCAGCACGCCACTTTGACCGTTCCGAACGCGAGCTACATATGCCCGCGCGTATTCACCGAAGCTCTGGGCGACGAGCTCTGGCGGAAGTTCGGCCTCTGCCGCCTCCGGCGCGGCGGTGAGATCGGGCGCTTGCTCGGGTGCTGTCGCCATCTATTTCGCCTTGCTGCCGTTCCGGCTCATGCCGCCGGTGGTCATGTATTCGACGACGCTCTGGCGGTCGAACTTGGACGCCTTGTCCTGGATCACCATCCGGCCGAGATACAGCACGGCAATACGATCGGCGACCTCGAACACATCGGTGAGGTTGTGGGAGATCATCATCACCGCCAGGCCGCGGTCGCGAAGGCGCTTCATGAGGTCCAGCACCTGCCTGGTCTGAACCACTCCAAGGGCCGCGGTGGGCTCGTCCATGATCACGAGCTTGGAGTTCCACATCACAGCCTTCGCGACCGCAACGGATTGGCGCTGGCCGCCCGAGAGAGAAGCCACCGGCTGGCGGATCGACCGCACGGTCGTCACCTTCAGGCCTGTAAGCGTTTTGGCTGCCTGCCGTTCCATCTCGTCTTCGTCGAGCAGCCGGCGACGCAGCAGCTCGCGGCCGAGAAACATGTTCTGGACGATGTCGAGGTTGTCGCAGAGAGCCAGGTCCTGGTACACGGTCTCGACGCCGAGGTGCGCCGCATCGCGCGTGTTGCGGATGTGGACGGGCTGGCCCTCCCAGAAGATCTGACCGTGGTCCACTTGATAGACGCCGGAGATGCATTTGGTGAGGACCGACTTGCCGGCGCCGTTGTCTCCAGCAAGGGCGGTCACCTGGCCCGCCGGAAGGTCCAGATCGACTGCGTACAGGGCCTGCACGGGGCCGAAGTGCTTCTCGAGGCCTCGCACCTTGAGCAGCGGCTCGGTCGCGGAGGGCGAGTCTTCGGTCACCTGCGCCACTTGATCAATTGTGCGCTGCCCGAGACGATGCCGCCGCGCACGATACGCGGCGGCATCAATTGACTACCTACTGTTGCTAGGAGATGCCGTTGGCGGTGCACACGGCGGCGGTGACCGCCTGGCAGAGCGCGGCCTTGTCGACGAAGCCGTCCTTGACCACGGTCGAGGCGACCTTGGTCTTGTCGACCCACAGCGGAACCAGGAGCGACGCGGGCTGCGTGCTGCCCGCCTTGCCCGCCGGAGGCGACGTGGTGCTGTTGACGAGCGCGGCCGGAGGAGTCAGGCCGGCGCGAAGGATGGTCGCCAGCGCGACCGCGTCCTGGGCCTCGAGGTAGATGGCCTTGTACACGGTGCCGCACTGGTAACCGGAGAGGACGTTTTCGATGCCCCCAAGGCTGGCGTCCTGGCCCACGGTCGGGACTTTGTTGGCGGGAACGTGGTTCTGCTTGAGAACCGTGACGACCGAGTTCGCGAGCCCGTCGTTCGCCTCGATGGTGGCGTTGATCTCGGGGTGCGCGGTGTACTGCTGCTGGAAGATCTGCTGTCCCTTGGCGTTGTCCCAGCCGGGTGCGACCTGGTCACCGACCAGGGTGGCGCCGTTGGCGGTCTTGCCCACCGTCTCTTGCGGTACGGCATCGCCCCAGACGACGGAGTTGTAGCCCTTGGCGAAGTCGATCGCGTTCGGGTCGGTGTCCTCGCCGCCGTTGAGCGTGAAGACCTTCGGGCTTGAGACGTTCCATGCGGTGACGCAGTCCTTGAAGCCCTGTCCGATGAGCTTGCCCACCTGAACGTTGTCGAAGCTCACGTAGTAGGTGTTGGTGCCTGTGAAGATGGCCCGGTCATAGGCGATGACCTTGACGCCCTTGGCCGCCGCCGCCGCCTGAATCGTCGTAGCGGTCGGAATGTCGAGCTGGCCGACCACCAGGACCTTCGCGCCCTGAGTGATGTCCGCCTGGGCCTGCGCAATTTGCGTGGCGTCGTTGCCCTGCGCGTTGTCGATCTTGAACTCAGTTGCGCTGTACCCCGCCAGCTGGAAGGCCTTCGTCAAGTAGGGAAGGTCTGAGTTGACCCACCGTGTGGACGAGGTGGTGTCGGGCAGAAGGACACCGACCAGGCCGCTTCCGGCCGCGTGCAAGTCCTTCAGCGTGGCCATGGCCGAGAAGCTGACGTCGAACGAAGAAACGCTGAGCGACGAGGGAATCGTGGCCGGTGACGCGCCGCCCGTGGTGTTGCCGCCACCGCATGCCACGACGGCGAGCCCGGCGAGCATGAGCACCGGGACGAGTTTGGCGAACCTCAATGTGGCTCTCTCCTATCAAAAGCGATTCCTGTTGCCTTCTTCCCGGCGGATTCCGGGGCGAGAGTGCGCCGGCAAGCAGGTTTCTACTCAGCAGCCTTGGCGGCCGCGCCGCCGAGTGCAGAGCATTGCTCAGGCCCGCCAGTTTGTCAAGAGATCGGTGTGGTGCCTCGTGATCTTTGTTCGGACTCTTGACAAACCCCCCGCGCGCGCCATGATTCGGCGGGGGCGCAGGACGAACAACAAGAAGGGAGACGGGACGCTCGGGTGGCTGCGCGAACGCAACCGCGAGCGAGTGATCGCGGTGCTGCGCACCCTCGGCCGTACCAGCCAGGCCGATATCGCCCGGGCCACGGGTCTCTCGCGGACGACGGTCTCCACGCTGGTCGCCGGGCTGAGGGAGGCCGGACTCGTCTTCGAGGTCGATGCCAAGGCACCTGATGGGCGCGGAGGAAGGCCGGGCGTCCAGCTCGTGCTCGAAGACTCGTCGATGGCCGTGGTCGGCATCGACGTCGGACACAGCCACGTGCAGGTCGCGGTCGCCGACCTCGCCCACGATGTGCTCGCTGAACGAATCTGCAACCTCGACGTCAGAGAGCACGCAATTGATGCGCTCGACGCCGCGGCCCGCATGGTCGAGGAGGTGCTGGTCGAGGCTGGCGTCCAGCGGACGCACGTGATCTCAGCCGGCATCGGCATCCCCGGACCGGTCGACCGTGCCCGAGGTACGGTGGGGTCGGCGACGATCCTGCCCGGCTGGCTGGGCCTGCAGATCGCGGCCGAGATGGAGAAGCGTCTCGGGCTTCCGGTCGAGATCGAGAACGACGCCAACTGCGGTGCGCTCGCCGAGCTCACCTGGGGCGCGGGCCGCGATTGCTCGAACTTCGCTTATATCAAGGCGGCCACCGGCATCGGCGCCGGGCTCGTCATCGACGGCAAGCTCTTGCGTGGAGCATCGGGAACGGCCGGCGAGATCGGGCACACGACGCTCGATGAGGCCGGGGCCCTCTGCTACTGCGGCAACAGGGGCTGCCTGGAGACGGTTGCATCAGGACCGGCGATCCTCCAGCTCGTCGGCCAGGGCCGTTCGGAGTCCCTGACGCTGGGACAGGTGATCGAGCTGGCCGCGCGGGGCGACGTGCGCTGCCGGCGCGCGATCTCCGACGCCGGAACGGAGATCGGCGTCGCCGTTGCGGGCCTTTGCAACTTGATCAACCCCGAGCGCGTCATCATCGGCGGGTTGCTCAGCCGTGCGGGCGAGCTGTTGCTGCAGCCCATCCGCGACTCCATCCGCCGTCACGCCGTGCTCGCCGCTGCGGAGCGTGTCGAAGTGGTGCCGGCGGTCTTCGTGGAACGAGCTGAGCTGCTCGGCTCGCTGGCGCTGGCGCTGAGCGGCTGGAACCTGGCGCTCGCATCGAGGGCTTAGGGCCCAGAATTTTCACAGTCGGATTGGGGTTGACCTGACGATGCATCTCGCCGCTGGAGTCGTAGGACTGTTTCTCGTCTTCGTCGTCCTGCGCGACGCCTTCGAAACCATCGTCCTGCCGCGCCGGGTGTCGGGGCGCGTGCGAGTCTCGAAGGTCTTCTACCAGGTCACGTGGAAACCGTGGGCGGCGATCGGCCGCCGGATGCCCAACGGCGAGCGGCGTGAAAGCTACCTCAGCACGTACGGACCCATCTCATTGCTGGTCTTGATCGGTTTGTGGGGCGCGATCCTCGTCATGGGCTTTGCGCTGGTGCTGTGGGCCGCGGGATTCGACTTCAGCAGCCCAATCGTCGCCCTGTACGTGAGCGGTTGGACGTTCACGACGCTCGGCATCGGTGACTTCGCTCCGAGGACAGACCTGGCGCGCTTCGTCACGGTGGTCGAGGCCGGCCTCGGGTTCGGGTTCCTCGCGGTCGTCATCTCTTACCTTCCCGTCCTCTATCAGGGGTTCTCGCGACGCGAGACGACGATCTCGATGCTGGACGAGTGGGCGGGCTCGCCGCCAAGCGCGGGCGACCTCCTCCGCCGCGCGAAGGAGGCCGGCGAGATGAAGGAGCTCATTCCGCTGATGTCGACATGGGAGCACTGGACCGCCGAGCTGCTCGAGAGCCATCTCTCGTACCAGGTCCTCTGTTATTTCCGCTCGCAACACGAGAACCAGTCATGGGTGGCGGCGTTGACGGCGATCCTCGACTTCGCGGCGTTGTGGCAGGCGAGCAAGGCGACTGGTCACACCTGGCAGGCGCGCCGCGTGTATGCAATGGGACGGCACGCCCTCGGCGACCTCAGCCAGGTCCTGCGAGCGGCCCCGAAGTTCGATGTTCCGGACCGCATGTCGGACGCCGAGATGCAATCACTTGTCGACCTGCTGTCCAGCGATGGGATGACGGTCGACGCGGGCGTGTTTCGTGACCGCCTGAAGAAGTTGCGCAAGGGCTACGAGCCATATGCCTTCGCGCTCAGCCAAGAGCTGCTGATGGACCTCCCGCCGTGGATGCCGCTGAAGGCGCGGCAGGACAACTGGGAGACCACGGCGTGGGAAGGCGCCGCTCCGGGCGAATCCCTCCACTAACTTCGTTCGGCCCAAACGACAATACCTTCCGTGGCCGCGACTCTCGACATAGTCGAATCCACGCGCGGCTTCGAGCGATGGCTCCGAGGCCACATACCTTTGCGCCAGCACGAGCTCGACTACAAGCACGAGACGATGGCCGCGGACACGTTCAGCTTCCTTCGCGCGACCTTCTATAGGTGGGCGGAGCAGGCGCCTCAAGCATTGCCCGAGCTGGCGGAGGCCGTTCGGGTGCTCGCGGTCGGAGACCTTCACGTCGAGAACTACGGCACCTGGCGTGACGCCGAGGGACGGTTGGTGTGGGGCGTCACCGATTTCGACGAGACGTACCGCATGCCGTTCACGTTCGATCTCGTCCGCCTGGCCACGAGCGCAGGGTTGGCGGCGGCGGAAGGCCATCTCAACATCGACCTCAAGCAGGCATGCGCGGCGATCATGCAGGGCTACCTGGGCGCGCTGCGCACCGGCGGCCGGCCGATCGTGCTGGCAGAGCAAGATCGCTGGCTCCGGAAAATGGCGTCGGGTCGCCTGCGGGATCCGGTGGCCTTCTGGGCACGCATGCAGGCGCTGCCAACCGCTCGCGGCTCGCTCCCGGCGAACCTGAAGCTCTTGTTGCTCCGGCGGATGCCGGCGGGGTCGAACAACGTGCGTTATGTCCGCCGCCGATCAGGCCTCGGCAGCCTGGGGCGTGAGCGGCTGGTGGCGATCGCCGACTGGCACGACTCCGCGGTTGCGCACGAGGCGAAAGCGCTGGCGCCCTCAGCTTGGGAATGGGCGCATAGGGACCATGCCTCGGGCCGGATCCACTACATCGACCTGGCCACGTCGGCGGTGCGCTGCCCCGACCCGCTCACAGAAGTCCGCGAAGGCTGGCTCGTACGCCGCCTGTCGCCGGACTGCAGCCGCATCGAGCTCGATTCCCTGCCCGTGCAGCGTGACGAAGGGAGGCTGTTGAGGTCGATGGGGTGGGAGGCGGGCAACATCCATCTCGGCACCCGCGGGGCAGGGAAGGCCATCCTCGCCGACCTGAAGCGCCGCAAATCGGCGTGGCTGCGAGAGGCGGCGACGATGATGGGAAGGTTGGTCCGCGACGACTGGAAGGAGTGGAGGGCGTCTAGGAGCTGATTCTCTCTCCCCCTCGGGGAGAGGGTTGGCAGGGGGGTGCGCCGAGAGCCGGCTCTGCCGGGCTCGGTGCCTTTAAGGGGGAGTCCCCCTCAAAGAGAGGGGCTTAAGAAGTCAGAGCACCTTGGACAGGAAAGCCTTCGTCCGCTGGTGCTTGGGGCTGGACAGAACGTCGCGAGGTGTGCCGGTCTCGACGATCACCCCGCCGTCCATGAAGACAAGGCTGTCGCCGACCTCGCGCGCAAACCCCATCTCATGCGTGACAACGACCATCGTCATGCCGTCTTTGGCGAGACCGCGCATGACGTCGAGGACCTCACCCACGAGCTCCGGATCGAGCGCTGACGTCGGCTCGTCGAACAGCATCAGCTTCGGCTCCATCGCCAGAGCCCGCGCGATGGCCACGCGCTGCTGCTGGCCGCCGGAGAGCTGGTTCGGATAGCAGTCGACCTTGTCGGAGAGGCCAACGCGGTCGAGCAATTTGCGGGCGCGGGCCTCGGCCGTCGTGCGACTTTCCTTTTTGACGAGGAGCGGCGCCTCCATGATGTTCTCGAGCGCCGTCATGTGCGGGAAGAGGTTGAAGCGCTGGAACACCATGCCGATCTCAGACCGCTTCTTGCAGACCTCGGAGTCGGGTAGCTCGTAGAGCTTGTTGCCTCGCTGGCGGTAACCGACCAGCTCGCCGTCCACCGACAGCCGGCCGGCGTCGATCTTTTCCAGGTGGTTGATGCAGCGCAGGAACGTGCTCTTGCCCGAACCCGAGGGTCCGATCATGCACATGACCTCTTTGGGTGCCACCTCCAGGTCGATGCCACGCAGGACTTCGAGGCGGCCGAAGCTCTTGTGTACAGCCTCCGCCTTGACCATCGGCATGGCGCCCATGTCAGTGCGCCCGAGGCAAAGAAATCGGGGCCTCGATCGGCGCCGCGACGTGACCAGTGAAGAGGATCTTCTTGAACCTCTGCCACGGAGTCGGTGGCAGCTCCCGCTGCGAACCCCTGGCGAAGTACCTCTCGAGGTAGTACTGGCCGATGGTCAGGATGGACGTCATCGCGAGGTACCAAATGCTGGCCACGATCGCCAGCTCGACGACCGCGAAGTTGGCGCTCGAGATCTGCTCCGATCGGGTGAACAGCTCAGGCACCGCGGCCACGAACGCCAGCGATGAGGTCTTCAGCATCGAGATGGTCTCGTTGCCGGTGGGCGGGATGATCACACGCATCGCCTGCGGAAGAATGATTCGCCGCATCACCTGCAATCGCGTCATGCCGAGAGCCTGCGCGGCCTCCGTCTGGCCGTGCTCCACCGAGATGATGCCCGCGCGAACTATCTCGGCCATGTAAGCGGCTTCGTTCAAGCCCAGACCAAGCGTGGCGGCGAGGAATGGATTGATCAGCTGGTTGGTGCCTGCCTGCAAGTTGAGCGTGGTGCCTGGGATGCCGATACCGATGTGGGGAAGGACGATGTTCAGGTTGTACCAGAAGAAGATCTGCACGAGGACCGGCGTGCCTCGAAAGAACCAGATGTAGAGCCAGCTCACCCACGACACGACCGGGTTCGGCGAAAGTCGCAACACGGCCATCACGATTCCCAGTCCGACGCCAATCAGCATCGCAAGCACCGTGAGCTCGAGCGTGACCACGATCCCCTCTCTGATGAGCCGCCCAAACAGATAAGTCCCCACGACGCCCCAGTCGAGGTTGGGAGCGGTGACGATCGTGTAGACGATGTCGCCCGCGATGGCGAGCACAATGGCGCCCGACAGCCATCGCCACGGATGCCGGACGGGTATCGCCTTGATCGTCTCCGGCCGCCGCCCGGTTTGCGCTTCTGGGCTAGACGGACCGGAGACGGTCTCGGTCAATTAGCTATTTATGTCGAGGTCAGTAGGACGGCACGCAAGTGGGACCGATGGCGTCGTTCTTGTTGAGCGCGACATCCGAACTTGCGATGGCTCCGTCGGTGACATTCCAGTTCTTGAGGATGGTGCTGTAATAGCCGTTGTTGTCGATCAGGTACTTCACGGCGTCCGTGATCGGCTTCTCCAACGGGCTGCCCTTGACAATGGCGATTCCGTACGGCGCCACGCTGCAAGGCTGGCCACCGATCTTGAACTTGCCGTTCGACTGCTTGACCTGGTAGTCCGCGACGGGCTGGTCGAGCCAGCCGAAGTCGGCCCGGCCCGAGAGCAGCGCCGAGTTGGCGTCGGTCTGGGTCTGGAAGCTGAGGACCTTGATGTCCTGCTTGCCCGCGTCCTTGCAGTTGTTCTTGTCGCCGGCGATCACGGTGCCACCGACCTGCTGGCCCATGTAGCCCCAGGCGTCGCTCTCCTCGGTCGTGCCCGCCTCCACGGCGACGCTGTGGCCGCACATGTCGGCGGCGGTGTTGATGGTCGGGCCTCCGACTTTGACCATCCAGGCTTCACCGGCCTTGTAGTAAGTGACGAAGTCGATGCCGCTGTCCTCACGCGCTTGGGTGGGGCTCCAGCTCGAGATGCTGAATGAGTAGCGCGGTTTGTCGCCGCCCGCGACCTCGCTCGGGGTGCTGGCTTTGAGCTGGGCGATGATGTCGTCGAAGGTGACGTTGTTGAAGGTGCAGACGAGGCCCATCACCTTGCAGATCGCGTTGCCAAGGTCGATGTCCCAACCAGAGATTGCGCCTGTGTTCGGATCGACGAACTCGTTCGGCGCATACGTCGCGTCCGTGGCGATCTGAATCGGGCCCGTGACAGTCGACGGGACCTGGCTTGCGATGCTGGCAACCTTGCTCGGCCCACCCGAGGTAGTAGTGGGCGTCGAACCACCGCACGCGGCCAATGCGGTGGCGGCCACGAGCCCCAGAACCGGGATACGCGCATTCATCACTAACCTCCCCATCGCAGCATTGCTCCGAATGAGCCGGATTGTAATTCGCGGGAATTTCAAGCGCTTAGGGGTGGCTTGTGGAGTCGGTCTTATCATCGTGGCGATGAACCGTAGGCGCCTCGCGCTCGCTGCACTGGCCCTGGGCCTGCTCGGCTCCCAGGCAGGGCACCTGCTCGCCTACCAGCTCCGGTTTGGGGGAGCCGCCCACCAGATCCAGAGCACCGGCGTCCACGCCTACTTCCCGCTGGTGGCGAAGACCGCGTTAGGGGCAGTCGCCGCGGGGCTGATCGCCGGCCTGCTACTCGTCGGCCTTGCCCGCCTACTCAGAGGGCGGCGTGTGCGGTCCGACTCCGAGCCTTCGTTCATCAGCCTGCTCGCGATTCTTTTCAGCCTCCAGCTCGCGACCTTTGCGGCCCAGGAGATCGTCGAGGGTCTTGTCGGCGGCACGAGCCTCATGTCGGCACCCGACCTTCTGCTGTGGGGCACGCTGGGCCAGCTCCCTGTAGCGCTCATCGCCGCGTCAGCGCTGCGATGGCTCAGCGCACGCGTCGAATCGGCAGTCGGGCTGATCCGAGATGTCGTACGCGCTGCTTTGCGGAAAGCTCGTGCAACGAGCCCGGCGGCGACACCCGCTCATGCGGCGCCGGATTTGGCGCTGCTCATTTCCCGCGTGGCAGGCTCATCCCTTGCCAAGCGCGGGCCGCCGTCCTCCTTGCGTATCAGCTCGATCTGATCCGCACGCGCGCACGCGCGCCCATTCAATAAAGGAGGAACCCTTGGTCTCTTTGGCCGGCATTTTCTTGCACGGGTTCGGGCAGCGTTACGACCTGCCCGCACCTCTAGCTCTGTATCTGTTCGCCGCAGGCGGCGTAGTGGTGGTCTCGTTCGTGCTGGTAGTCATGTTCGCGGGCGGCCAGGTGGGCCCCAAGGCCGTCGCCTACCCGCGACGGGCCGCTCCACTGCTGACGCGTATCGCGCAAACGCCATGGCCGCGTGTCGTCGGAAGCCTCATCGGTGTTCTCGGTCTTGCCGCCGTCATCATCACCGGGCTCTTTGGCTCGACCGACAACGATCGCAACCCGGCCGAGTACCTGACCTGGATCTACTTCTGGGCCGCGACAGTGATCCTCTCAGGGCTCGTCGGCAACCTCTGGTCGTGGCTCAACCCGTGGGCCGCGATATATGACGCGGTGAACAGGTACATACGTATCAGTCCGGTCTGGAAGCTGCGCAACCTGGGCATCTGGCCGGCGGTCGGCACTTACTTCGCGTTTGCGTGCCTCGAACTCACCAGCGGCATGGCCAACCGGCCCCTGATCGTGGCGATTGCGGCGGCGGGCTACACCATCGTGACGCTGGCAGGCATGGCGCTATTCGGTCGCGATGAGTGGCTCGACCACTGCGAAGCGTTGACCGTCCTGTTCGGGATCATCGGGAAGTTCGGTCCCGTCGAAGCCGAGCGCGACGAGCTGCGTCGCATCTCCACGGTTTATCTCCGGCCGTTGGGCGTTGGCTTGCTTCAGTCAGGCGCGGCGGGTTGGGATCGCGTCGTCTTCGTGGTCCTGATGCTGAGCACCCTCGCATTCGATGGCATCGAGGCGACGGAGTCGTGGCAGAACTTCACCGTCACCCTGGAGCCGCTATGGCTGCCGCTGGGCGCGTGGGGCTTCTTCGCCATCAGGACCGCCGGCTTGGTGCTGCTGACCGGGGCCTTCCTTCTCATCTTCATCGCGTTCATGGAGCTGGTCCTCTACTTCGGCAATCGCCGCGCCGACCTCATGACGACCGCCACCGCTTTCGCCTTCACACTTGTGCCGATCGCGCTCGTGTACAACGCGGCGCACAACTACAGCTACGTAGTGGTGCAGTCGCAGGGATTGATCCCTCTGCTCGACGATCCGTTGGGGAAGGGGTGGCATCTATTGCCGGCCTTGGCCGGCTACAAGCCAAGCTTCGTGCTCGCTCAAGCGTCGACAGTGTGGTTTGCGCAGATCGTGCTCATCGTCGTCGGGCACGTCATCGCCGTGTATCTCTCGCACCTCAAGGCGGGCGAGAAGTTCCGCACGGCGCAGCGGGCGCTGCTCAGCCAGTACCCGATGCTGCTGCTGATGGTCATGTACACGATGACGAGCCTCTGGATCCTGGCCCAGCCGATTACAGCGGGAGGGTGATCACCTAGGCTCATCGCGTGAGCTGGCCGCTCGATCCCAGCGTCTATGCGGGCCTCGCGGGGCTCTTCCTCGGCCACGCCTGGCTTGCCCGGCGAGTTGACGACGCCCAGGCCAAGCATTCTTTTTACTTCGGCCTCGGCCTTCTCACGCTCTGGGTTGCGCTCGAGACGCCGATCGACACCCTCAGCGACCACTACCTCGACAGCGTCCACATGCTGCAGCACGTCCTGCTCGGTTTCATCGCGCCCCCGCTGATGCTTCTGGGCCTATCACCGAAGATGGCCGCCCTGGTCGTCCGTGTTCCCTTCGTCAGGGCGGTCACAGAGCCTGTTCCGGCCCAGATCGTGGCCGCCGCCGTCATGATCGGCTGGCACCTACCCGCGCTCTACGACGCGACCCTGCAGTCGGAATCTCTGCATGTAGTCGAGCACCTCACGTTCATCGCCGCGGGGCTGGTCCTTTACTGGCCGATCCTGGAGGCGACTTCGGCACAAGCGAGGTGGAAGCTCTCGCCTGCCCTCAAGCTCCTCTACATGCTTGCTGCGACGCTGCCCCAGGATGGCGTCGCCCTGGTCCTCCTGTTTTCGCGCGTTCCCTTCTACGAGTTCTACGTCCACGTGCCGAGGTTGATCGACTCGTTGACGCCGATCATCGACCAGACCCTCGCCGGCGCTGTGCTGATGGTCCTGGGCAAAGCGAGCCTGTCGGTCGCGGCCCTGTCAGTCTTCTTCCGCTGGTTCGGCGGCGAGCACGCGGATGACCGGACCCGAGTCCGGTGGGGCCTAAGGTAGGCCCAGCGTCACCGCCCTCTGGGCAGAGTGCCGCTTGCGGAACCACGCCCAGGTTTGCTTGAGACCGGAGTTGATGGAGACCTTCGTCTTCCACTCCAGGTAGCGGCGGGCGCGCGTCGAGTTCAAGCACGCGCGCCGCACCTCGAACTCGCGAGCGGGGAGGAACTCGCTCTTCGGGTGGCGGCCTGACTCTTCGAGCAGACGCTTGACGATGGCGTTCACGCTGACCTCGCGCCCGCTTCCGATGTTCACCACGCCGGAAATGTGGCCGAACACCGCGGCCACATTCGCGGCCGCGACGTCAGTCACGTACACGAAATCGCGCGTCTGCCCGCCGTCGCCATAGATACGTGGTCCGGCGCGATTCAGAAGGCGGTGGCAGGTGATGGCGACGACGCCCGACTCGCCGGTGCCGTCCTGGCGCGGGCCGAACACGTTGCCATACCGCAGCGCGAGCGTCGAGATCCCGTGGCGCAGTCCCAGGGCGACCATGTAGATCTCTTCTGCGCGCTTGGCCGCGCCGTAAGCCGAGAGCGGCGCGGGCTTGTAAATCTCGCGCGCCGGAAGCTTGGCGCCTTCGCCGTAGATCGATCCGCCTGACGATGCGATGACGATTCGTCCCGCGCCCGCTTTGATCGCAGAATCCAAGAGCCCAACTGTGCTCGCGACGCTCATCTTCACGTGCTCGCCAGGGTC
>DATNOD010000069.1:0-6652 GCA_035601515.1 Candidatus Eiseniibacteriota bacterium
CATCGGTCATCGTCACCGTCCCCGAGACGGCACGCGTGCGCCGGCGGAGTGACCGCGCCGGGGTGCTCAGCGCCCGCTGGCCGTAAGAGAGCGCAAAGGCGCCGGCAGCCGCCGCGAGCGCCGCGAGCGAGACACTCGCGGTTTGTGCGAAGTAGGCGGTCAGCACCGGGAACGCCCCCCACGACAGGGCAAACCAGAAGTCACCATGCATGTGCCCGCCGAGGAGCTCCAGGTTGTAGGCGAAGACGAAGATCACCCCGAGAGCGATGAAAAGAAGCAGGCCCCAGCCGATGACAGGGATGCCGGCCAGGCCCAGGGCGACCGCGCCCGCGAGGCCGACCACCCCAGCCGTCTTTAGCACCCAGGTCGGAATTGCCGTTCGCAGCGGCCGTCCGTTCAGCTCGTCGAGCGAGTGTGCGGCGATGCCGACCGCCAGGAAGAAGGCGACCAGCGTGGCCGTCAGCCTGAACACGCTCAGCCTCGGCGCAAGGCTCGCGCCGATCACGACGTAGGAGAGGTGCCACGCCGTGTATGGCGGATGTAGCACTGCCCACACGTCGCGACGCCAGCCGCGGCCGAGCGCCGTGTAGTAGGCGGGGGCGAGCGCATCAGGCACGCTTCGTGCCCCACATCACGATGCCTCCGCCAAAGCTCATCTGGCGGTATTCGACGCCCTCCATCCCTGCGGCATCCCACGCGTCGAGCAGACGCTCGAGCGGCCAGCGGTGGTAGTGATCCGAGATGTTGGGGCCGAGGAACCGCCCCACATCCCACCAGGCCCGACCACCAAGCACGAACCCCGCGACGGGAAGCATGGCTCGCGTATACAGCCACCAGGCGGCGTGCGCGGAAAGGCTGGGTGGCACGTAGAAATCGAGGCCGGCCATCACACCACCTGGCCGCAGAGCACGGGCGAGCTCCCCCAATGTCGCGGGCGGATCGCTCACATATCGAAGGACGTACGTGAAGCTGATCGCGTCGAAAGCGCCGTCAGCAAACGGCAACGACTCGGCGGGGGCGGACTGGAGCTCGATATGCGATTCCAGCCCCGCAGCCGCCACACGGCCGCGGCCGATCTCGAGCATCTCATCGCTGACGTCGATACCCGTCACATGTGCGCTCGTGGACCGCGCGATCGCAACTGCGACGCCGGCGGTCCCTGTGGCGACATCGAGGACCCGACGCGGTTCTGCGGCCGCCACATGTTTGACGAGCTCACCGCGCCACCGAGCGTTCTGCCCGAACGAGAGCACCTCGGCAAGCAAGTCGTATCGCCGAGGCAGGTGGCGAAACAGCTTCACCGCAAACTCGTTCTCAGCGCTGCCTACCGACATGTCATAGCCCACACTACGGGTACTGTGGCCGGAGATGTAGAGCGCTTTGCCGCCTGGCAGCGCGACGTGCTCGAGGCGCGGGCGGGCGCATCTGAGGTGCTCACGATCGGGCCCTTCCGGGTCGCCATGTCCCAGGACAAGGAAGCGCCTTCGATGAGCTGGGTCACGCTGGTCGACGGCTCGACGAGCGAAGCCGAGACTCTCAAGGCGATGCCGAAATTGAAGGCGGCGCTGAAGAAGCACAAGGCGCACCTCGAGATCGAATACAACGAGGCGGTCTTTCCCAAAGTCGGCGCGTGGCTGGAGTCCGCCGGGATGAAGCTGGCGAGGAAGGATCCCTTGTTGGCTTGCCACCCCGAGTCGTTCAAACCATTCGTGGCCCCCGAGGTGCATCTGACCCAGCTCAGGTCAACGGCCATCGCCGCCGAGCTCGAAGCCTTTCAGCAGATTCGATGGACGAATGGCGGCGATGTCATGCGACCCGTTCCACCGATCGATCAGCTGCGGACCGCGCTGGCGGTTCCCGACAGCGTCTTCTTGCTGGCGTGGCTGGATTGGGAGGCGGCGGGCACCGGCCTCTCGCACTCGACAAAGGGAGCCGCTGAGGTCGTGGGCGTGGTCACCGAGAAAAAGCTGCGGCGCCGCGGGGTGGCCGCCACCGTCACCTCCGAGCTGGTCCGGCGGCATTTCGACGGCGGCGGCGACTTCGTCTTCCTGGATGCGGCCAATGAGGAGGCTGCAAAGCTTTACGAGAAGCTTGGCTTCTCGCGATTCGGCGCGAACCTCGTCTATCAGTGAGGGAAGTCCCGGGCGAGAAGCCGCGCTAAGGCCCCATCAGTGAGGGCCGCGTGACTCGGCCTCGCGCGATCGCCGCCAGCGCTCCTCCGCCTCCGCCTTGTCGCCGCGACGCTCCGCCACCAGGGCGAGCGCGCGCCACGTCCAGCCCGGCAGCTGGCGGTCGCCAAGCTCCTCGGCGATGCGGATCGCGTAGCGCAGGTCCTCCTCCGCCTCGTCGAGCCGGCCCAGCTCCCGTTTCGCTATACCACGAGCGGCCCTGGCGTCGGCGAGCTCCCAGCGAGCTCCGAGGTCGGAAAAGATCGCCACTCCGCGGTCGAACCAGGGCAGCGATTCCTCGCGGCGACCGAGGTCGTCCAGCACCCGAGCCCTCTGCACCGCGGTGTTGGCGATCGTGAACTGGTCGCTAGCCTGCTCGGCGAGCGCGCCGGCCTCGTCGATGAGCTTGAGCGCTCCTTCGTGGTCGTTCATCTGGCTGCGGTTGACCGAAAGCGACGTCAGGGCCCGCACCCGTGCCCAATGGTCCTTGGGATCGACGATGTCGAGAGCTCGCCGCCAGATGGCTTCGGCATCTTCGAATCGCTCGCGCGTCCAGGGCACCCAGCCCGCGAAAAGCAGCGTGCGCACGATCGCCCACGGTTCGCCGAGCTGCTCGGCGGCGTTGAGAGAGCGATCGAGCAGCTCTTCCGCTTTGTCGACGTCGGCCTCGTAGTTGATCGCGATGTCGCCCAGGAATCGCAGCGCGAGCGACAGCGCAAAGAGATCCTGGTGCTCTTCCGCCAGGGTCACTGCTCGGCTCAATGCCTCCGTGGCCGATCGATATTCGCCGAGCCAGTAACGCGCCTCGCCCATGCCCGCCAGGATCCTGGCCTCGCGGATGCCCCAGCTTCTCTCCGCGCCGGCCATGACGAGGGCGCGGTCGTAGCGGTCGATGGCCGAGCGGATCTCCATGCGCCTTCGGGCACGGTCGCCGGCGACAAGCAGCGCGTCGGCCGCGCGATCGGGAACCGCCCGGTCGTTGGGGTCGAGGTCGAGCGAGGCGATCGCCGCGAGCTCGAGGTGATCGGCCGCGAGCGATCCATGGCCGGCGTCGATCAAGTACTCGGCGACGAGCTGATGGAGGCGCAAGCGCTCTCGTTTCGGCAGGCTGGCGTAAGCGACCTCTTTCAGCGTGGCGTGGCGCATGCGCCAGCTCGACGGCGGCTGGCGCACTATCACCTCGGCGTCCTCGAGCAGCTGGAGCTCCTTGACGTCAGCGGCGCCATCGATCACGTCGAGCTCCGCAAGATCGAACGCGTACATGAACACGGAAGCCCGACGGGCAAGCTCGCGCAGCCTCGCCGGCAAAGCGTCGAGTCTGGCGCTGACCACCGCTTGAACCGTGGGCGGAATGGTCGCGCGAACCGCCGGCCCAGTGCCATCGTCGTTCGGCATGAGCATGCCGGTGGTCTCGATGATGAAGAACGGATTGCCACCGGCGCGTTCGGCGATCTCATACGCCTGCTGCTCTGGAATTCGACCTCCCCCGGACTGTCGGACGAGATTGATCGACTCCGAGGGCGATAGCCGATCCAGGCGCAGCAGTACGGAGTTTCCGCTGGTCGATCCCCAATCCGGCCTCTCCTCGAGGAGCTCGTTGCGGGCCAGGGCCACGATCAATGCGCGGCGTGGTCCGTGCCGGCCAGGGGTTGCCAGGCGTTCAACGAGATCCAACATCGCCGGTTTGAGGTTGTGCGCGTCTTCGAAAAGCATCATCACCGGGTGGTCCCGAGCCAAACCGTCGATGATCGCGACGAAGCCGGCCTGAACGTCGTGCACGAAGGCCGCCTCCTCGGGGCGCTCGGCCAGGCCGAACAACAGGGCTAGGCGCTGGGCGATGAGGTCGGCTTCCGATGGATCGCAGCAGCGGTCGGCGAGCTCGCGCAGCCGGCTCTTGATCTTGTCGGGCGGGTCGCCGGCGTCGATTCCGGCCAGGTCTCCGATGATCGCGGCCGCGGGCGAGAACGTCGCCGTGTCGGTGTAGGAGCGTGGCTGGCCTCGCAGCACGACCACCGCGGCCCCAACACCCGCTGCGAGCTCGTCGGCGAGGCGGGATTTGCCGATGCCGGGCTCGCCGAGAACAGTCACGAGCACTGGACGCCCGGTGGAGGTTGTCAGGCCGAGGCTCTGATCGAGGATGGCCTGCTCGCTGGCACGGCCGACGAATGGGATGGTTCGCCGCGCGGATCGCATCGTCAGCCCATCGATCGGGAAAGCATCGAGACCGGAATCGAAGCCCTTGGCTTTGATATGGCGGCGACGCCCGTACGAGACAGTGGCTGCCGTAAGGGCATGGGTCGTGCCGCCGGCCAGCAGCTCGCTCGGGCGCGCTGCCGACTGCAGCCGCGACGCCAGGTTGACGACCGGACCGGTCACCAGCATCTGGCCGCTGGGGTTTCGGCCCATGGCCGCCTCCCCTGATTCGATCCCAATCCGGACCTCGAGCGGCGCTGGAAGGCCCGCCGCCTCCCCCAACCGGTGCGTTCGCGCGCGAATGGCAAGGCCGGCTCGGACCGCGCGCAAGGCATCGTCCTCGTGGACGGTCGGCAGGCCGAAGACAGCCATCACTGCGTCGCCGATGAACTTCTCGGGCCGGCCGCGGAGCGCGAGCAGCTCTTCAGCCGCTGCCCCGAAGAACTGGCCCAAGACCTCCCGGGCTCGTTCGGCGTCGAGCCGAGCCGCGAGGCCGGTCGAGTCGACGATGTCGGCGAAGAGGACGGTGATCATCTTCCGCTCCTCCGTGCCGGCGAGGGGTCCGACCGACGCGCCGCAGTTCGGGCAGAACCGGGCGGCGTCCGGGAGCGGACGGCCGCAAACCGAGCAGGCCAGGACCATACCTGCAGGATATGCTGCAGTCGATGAACGATCCCAAGGTCGACGCTCTCAGCAAGGTGCCGCTGTTTGCGTCGCTCTCCAAGCATGAGCTGGGGTTCGTCGCCAGCCGGGCCGATGAGGTGGACGCGCCGGCGGGCAAGTTCCTGACTACCCAGGGGGAGCCGGGCGATACCTTCTATGTGCTGCTCGACGGCGAGGCTCGGGTGGACATCGACGGCGAGCTGCGGCGCACCCTCGTGCCGGGGGACTTTTTCGGCGAGATCAGCATGCTCGATCGAGGCCTGGGCACCGCCACGATCACCACGACCAAACCCTCACGCCTGCTGGTGATGAGCCACGCGCAGTTCCGAGACGCGATCAAGGCCAACGACGCCCTGTTGATCAAGGTCCTGGCTGCGATGGGCGAGCGGCTGCGGGCCGACCTGGCGGTGAGGCACGAACACGCCTGACCCGAAATAGCCCCGCCGCCTTTTGACAGCGGGGCTGATCATGGGGTCCTGCTCTTAGGACTTGACCATCGCCGGCGGGTCGAGGTGCGGCTCACCCCACACCTCGGCCGTCTGGACGATGCGGATGTTGTTGCCAAACGGATCACGGATGCCGATATCGGTGCCGTAGAAGTGCTTGGTCGGCTCCTGGGTGAACTCGACGCCGCGGGCTTTGAGAGTCTCGAAGGTCTTCTGAATGTTGTCGGTTGTCAGGCCGAGCGTGAAGCCGGTCGCGCCTTTGGTGACGAGCTCACGGACGGTCTCAGTCGTCTTGGCGTCCATCGCCGGCGGTCCTGGCTTCTCGAGTAGGACGTCGCGGCCTTTGTGCCCCGGCACGCATACCGTCAGCCAGCGCATGAAGCCGAGGTCCAGGTCGTTCGAGACCTCGAGCCCGAGCGTGTTGACGTAGAAGTCCTTGGCCTTGTCCTGATCGAGAACGAATATCTGCGACATATTGATGCCTGTGTACATCGGTGATTCCTCCTGGTGATTTGGTCTAGAAGACGAATCCGATGCTAGGTTCCGTTCGAGGACCTGGCTTCTCCAAAACTGCTAGGTCTCATGTAGGCCATCGTGAAGCAGCTCGGCACCGCTTTGACCTCGGCGCGCTCGCGATATTCGCTGGGCGTGACCCCGACGACGTCACGAAATGTGCGGCTGAAGGTGCCGAGGCTGTTGAAGCCGACATCGAAGCAGATGTCGGTGATGCTTCGTTCGGTCTCGCACAACTTGAACATCGCCCGCTCGACCCGCCGGCGCTGGAGGTAGCGGTGCGGCGTCTCGCCGAAGGTCGAGCGAAACGTCCTTATGAAGTGGGCCTCGGAGACGAACGCAATCTCGGCGAGATTATGGATGTCGAGTGGCTGCGCGTAGGCGCGATCGATCGCGTCCCGGGCGCGAAGCATGCGGCGATTGAGCTCCTCGACGGCCCTGCTCATGTGGTCCAAGTATCGTCGTAGGTCATGGCATCGTGGGCCGAGTTCGAGGCTGCTGAGCCTGACTTCGCGTTGCGAGTCCAGAAGCTCATGTCCGCACGGAAGCATCTGACGATGGCCACGCTGCGCCGCGACGGCTCGCCGCGGATCAGCGGAACCGAAGTCGAGTTCGCGGATGGTCAGCTGCGCGTTGGGTCGATGCCTGGTGCTGTCAAAGCCATGGACC
>DATNOD010000070.1:0-6090 GCA_035601515.1 Candidatus Eiseniibacteriota bacterium
GCCGACCTCAACAGCTTCAGCCTTGCCGCGCAGCAGCTGCGACTGAGTCAGCCGTCGGTCTCGTACCAGGTCAAAGAGCTCGAGGAAGCCCTCGGCGTGCCCCTGCTGGACCGACTCGGAAAGCGGGTGCAGCTCACCGAAGCGGGCAAGGTCCTTTACGGATACGCGCGGCGCACGCTCGACATCCTCGACGAGGCGGCCCTCGAGCTCGAGGAGCTTCGCGGGATCAAGCGCGGCAACCTTCGCGTCGGCGCGAGCACTACGGTCGGCATCTACCTTCTGCCCGCCGCGCTCGGCGCCTTCAAAAAGCTTCATCCCGGCGTCGTTATCTCTCTCGAGATCGGTACACGCACACGCGTGCAGGAGCAGGTCTTGAACAACGAGCTCGACCTCGCTGTGGTCGGCCCGGCGCTGAAGGACGCAGACCTCGCCATCCTTCCGTTTCTCACCGACGAGCTCGTCGTCGTGGCGCCGTCGAGTCACAAGCTGACGGAGAAGCGCGCGCTCAGCTTGAAGGATCTCTCCGACCAACCATTCGTGATGCGCGAGCCGGCGTCCGGAAGCCGGTGGTCGCTGGAGAAGGCTGCTCGCAAGGCCGGCGCCAAGCTGAACGTTGCCATGGAGCTTGGCTCGAATGGGGCGATCAAGCACGCAGTCGAGTCGGGCCTCGGGCTGGCGGTTTTGTCGCGTTACGCGTGCGCGCTGGAGCTCTCGAGCGGGCGCTTGGTCGAGCTCGACGTGCGCGGCTTCCCGATACGTCGGGACTGGCACATCGTGTACCTGCGCCGCCGGCGGCTGCCGGCATCGGTGCAGGCGTTCATCGCGTTCTTGAAAGACCCGGTGTGGCTGGCGCGCGACGGCCGGCGTGGCCGCACCCGGCCCCCGACCGACTGAGTGGTGCGTCCGGGAAGCCGCCCGCCAATGCATCGGCCTAGTCGGCCGGGCGCCTACTCACCCCACGGAATCTTGCGATTCCGCGGGGACCCCGAGATAGGCGCTGAAGCCGGCGTCGCCTCCTGCGCGCGCTCGGTCAGCAGCCCCGCACGACGATGCGGGGGCCCCAGCAGGTATGCGCTCCCTCACGTGCTCGTCGGCTCCTTGGCTCCGGCCGCCGAGGCCGCGCCTTGTCGAGCTTATTCCCTGACACACCACTAGTTGGAGCGAATCCGAAGAGCCGCGGTCGACCTGTTCTCGCGCCCGAGCTTCTACTGGGCCCTGGCGGCGGTGTTCTGGATCAGGGTGGCCGTGCTGAGTCTCCTCACGACCCGGCGTCTCGACACCGAGGGGATGTGGGAAGGGGCGCATGCCTATCTCACCAATCCCGCCCACATGTACGACGCGGCCGCCGACTTCCTCGCGCGTACGCACGTCATCGCGCAGCCCGGTGGCCTCGACGCCTTCGTCAGCCCGCCTCCCGTCGCGCTGATGGCCATCCCGGTCGCCCTGCTGCCGAAAAACATCGCGGTGCCGGTGTGGACCGCGCTGGACGCGGCAGCTCTGTTAGCCGGACTCGTGCTCCTGCTGCGCGTCCTCGCCCCGCGGCACCGGCTCGCGATGCCGATCTTCTGGCTGGTCGCCGGTTATTTTCCGCCGTTGTTCGCGGACGTCTCCTCGGGGCAGCGAGGCGGGGTGCTTCTACTCGGTGCGGCCGCCTCGATCTGGCTCGAGCCAAACCTGCCGGCGGCTGCCGGCGCAGTGGGTGGCCTCGTCGCCGCGCTGAAGTACTACCCCGCCGCGATGATCATCGGCCCGCGGCCGACCCACCGTATCCGCTATGCGGCGAGCCTTTTCGCGGTGCTCGCGGCCGTGACATTGATCAGCTTCATACCGCTCGGTTTCAGCGGCGCCCTGCACTACTACCAGCACGTCTTGATCCCGTCGCTCGCCTCGCACAACACCGACTGCGCGTACGACTCCGTGCGCACCCTGTTCACACGGACGATCGGAGGCGAGACTTACAACCAGCCCACCGGCAACGGCTACGCACCGTTCACCTCGCCCATCCACCTGCCCGCGTTGGCGCTCTTCCTCTCCTATCTGAGCGCGATCCTGTTCGCAATTGGAGCGGTGTGGGCGGCGTGGCGAAGCGGATGGAATCCCGCCTACGGCATGTCGCTCGGGTTTGCGCTGGGAGCGCTCATCCCCAACGAGGTTTGGCCTTATCAGTGGCTGCCGCTGCTGCCGTTGATCCTGGTTGTTGCGGTGCGGGCAGTAGAGCGACGGCGACTGATCACTCTCGCGCTGCTTAGCGTCTTCCTGCTGGGGTTCGTCCGTCAGCCTTGCGACCTTTTCTTTCCCAACCTGTGGACGCTGGCGGCGATCGCGGTCTTCGTTTTGGGCGTGTGGGAGAATCGGCTTTTCCGGGCTGCTTGATTCACTGGGAGGTTCGCGAATGCCGCTCAACGCTGATGTCAGCTTCACCTGGATCGGTCACGGCACCTGGAAAGTCCGCAGCGCCAAACGCAAGGAAATCCTCATCGACCCATGGGTGATGGGCAACCCGGTGGCTCCGGAAGAGTTGAAGAAGGTCGACAAATGCGACCTCATGCTTATCACTCACGGCCATTTCGATCACATTCATGACGCGCTCGAGATCGCGCGCGCGACCAAGCCGAAGATCGTCAGCAACTTCGAGATAACGAGCTGGCTCGGATCGAAAGGCATCGAGGGCGAAACGCTCATCGGCGGAAACCAGGGCGGCACCATCGACGTCGGCGGCATCAAGACCACGCTCGTCCACGCGGAGCACTCGTGCGGAATCTCCGATGGCACGCAGATCGTCTATGGCGGCGAGGCGTGCGGGATGGTGATCGAGTTCGAGAACGGGTTCACAATTTACTTCGCCGGCGACACGGACGTGTTCGGTGACATGTCTCTGATCGCCGAGCTGAGCGACTTCGACGTCGCTTTTCTCCCCATCGGCGGCTTTTACACGATGGGGCCGGAGCGCGCGGCCAAGGCGGTTTCGTTGCTCGGCGTCAAGACCGTGGTGCCGATGCACTTCGGCACCTTCCCGCCGCTCACGGGCCGACCGAATCAGCTGCAGGATTTGGTCGGCTCCGGCATCGAGGTCCTCGACATCAAACCGGGCGACACGGTCTAACCGCAGCCGTACGGTCGCGTCCCTGCTAGCGTGGTCGGGGTGAAGTTCCGGTATTCCCGATGGGACGGCACGCAGCGGCTCGAGGACCTCGACGCGGGCGACGTCCTCGACGCGCTCTCGGACGACCTCATGAACTACGGCGACCTGAACGCCGCCTTGCAGCGCCTGCTGCGCTGGGGCGCGCCGAACATGCCGGGCCTGGAGCAGCTCCTCAAGCAGCTGCGTGAGGCGCGAGAGCGCGAGCTCGGGCGCTACAACCTCGATTCAACAGTCGAGCAGCTGCGCCAGGAGGTGCAGGACGTCATCGACACCGAGCGCGGCGGCATCGACCGGCGCCTCGACGAGGCCGCTACTCCAGAGGCACGGAAGCTGCTGGACCGCATTGCACGCCAGCGCCGCGAGCAGCTGGACCGCCTCCCCGACGACCTGGGCGGGCGAGTCAAGTCACTTCGCGACTACGAGTTCGTCGACGACCAGGCGCGCCAAAAGTTCGAGGAGCTGATGCAAAAGCTGCAGAAGCAGATGGTCGACCAGATGTTCCAGGGCTTGAAGGGGTCGATCCAGCAGATGCAGGGTCAGGACCTGTCGCGCGTTCGCGACATGGTCCGCGAGCTCAACAAGATGCTCGAAGACCGGATGGAAGGACGGACGCCCGACTTCAACGGGTTCATGGAGCGCTACGGCGATATGTTCCCCCAGGGCATCAACAGCCTCGACGAGCTCCTCGAGCACCTGCAGCGCCAGATGGCGCAGATGCAGTCGCTGCTCCAGAGCCTGAGCCCGGAGGCTCGCGAGGAGCTGCGCCAGATGATGGACGCGCTCCTTCAGGACGATTCGCTGCGCTTGGAGCTCGCCCGGCTGTCGGGGTTCATGCAGGCGATGATGCCGCCGTCGGAGATGGCCGAGCGCTATCCCTTCTTCGGCGAGGACCCGCTCTCGATGGGTGAGGCGATGGGCCTCATGGAGCGGTTGCAGCAGATGGACCGGCTCGAGTCGCAGCTGGAGCGTGGCAGCTTCCGGCCCGATGACGTCGACCGGTCGCTTGCGCAAGAGCTGCTTGGCGAAGAGGCGAGGCAAGCCCTCGACCAGCTGCGAAAGCTCACCGAGGTGCTGGAGAAGGCGGGTTACGTCGAGCGCAAGGGCCGACGCATGGAGCTGACACCGCGCGGCATGCGGCGGATCGGCCAGTCGGCGCTGCGGGACATCTTCGACCAGCTGAAGAAGACCCGAATGGGCCAGCACCAGCTGTTTCGCGGCGGCATCGGCAACGACGCATCAGACGAGCTGAAGGACTACGAATACGGCGATCCATTCCTGCTCGATATGAAGGAGACGCTCTTCAACTCGCTGGTTCGCGAAGGGCCGAAGGTGCCGGTGCATCTCAACGCCAAGGACTTCGTCGTGCACCGGACCGAGCACGTCACGCAGGCGTCGACGGTGCTGATGATCGACATGAGTCGCTCGATGTTCCTGCGCGGCTGCTTCCTGGCGGCCAAGAAGGTGGCGATTGCGCTCGACTCGCTAATTCGAAGCCAGTACCCGCGCGACTCGCTGTACGTCGTCGGCTTCTCGAACTACGCCGTGGAGCTTAAACCGCAGACGTTGCCCCAGCTCGCCCTCAACGACTACGTGTACGGCACCAACATGCAGCACGGGTTCCAGCTGGCACGATCTCTGCTGGCCAAGCATCGCGGGAATCGCCAGATCATCATGATCACGGACGGCGAGCCGACCGCTCACATCGACGAAGACAACGGACGCGCCTACTTTGCGTACCCGCCCACGTTCAAGACGATCCAGCAGACGCTGCGCGAGGTGCGCCGCTGCACGCGCGACCGCATCGTCATCAATACGTTCATGTTGGAGCGCGGGCCATATCTGACGGAGTTCATCAACCAGATGACCCGCATCAACAAGGGCCGGGCCTTCTTCGTCTCGCCGGATCGGCTGGGCGAGTACATCCTGGTCGACTACGTCAGCGGCAGGCAGCGCCGGCGGGCGAGCAGCCGCCGTTCATCGCGGATCGCCTAGCCAAAACTCGTCAGCGTGGATCAGGCGGTTGACCGGGCCCGATGCTTATGATCGGAGCGTGCCCGCCAGGCAGATAGCCACATGAAGGCCGCGCCCCAGCGCCCCCACCTGGGAGGGGCTCCAGGCGATTCCGCAGAGCGCCGCAACCTCAGCCCGGCCGCCCTCTACGAGCACGCCATCCGGCGCGACGAGGCAGTGATCGTATCGACGGGCGCCCTGACCGCCGAGACCGGCAAGCACACCGGCCGGTCGCCCAAGGACAAGTTCTTCGTCAAGGAGCCGACCAGCCGGGACGCAATCTGGTGGCATCCCGGCAATCAGCCGATCTCGACCTCCAGCTTCGACGGTTTGCTCGCGCGGATGGAGGAATTCAGCCGCGAGAACGACGTCTACACCCAGGACGTGTTCGCCTGTGCCGATCCGAACCACCGGCTTCGTGTGCGCGTGATCTCCGAGTTCGCCTGGCACAGCCTGTTCGCGCGCAATCTGTTCATCCGGCCGACCGCCGACGAGCTGCTCAACTTCGAGCCTGATTTCACGGTCATGGCCCTGCCCTCGGTCAAAGCCGATCCCGCTCGGGACGGGACCCACAGCGAAACGTTCATCCTCGTCAACCTCGGGCGTCACAAGGTCCTCATCGGCGGGACCGAATACGCCGGCGAGATCAAGAAGTCGATCTTCACCGCCCTGAACTACCTTCTGCCGGCGAAAGGCGTCTTCCCGATGCACTGCTCGGCCAACGTCGACGAGGACGGTGGCGACGAAGCGATCTTCTTCGGTCTCAGCGGCACCGGCAAAACGACACTGTCGGCGGATCCGAGCCGGCGACTCATTGGCGACGACGAGCACGGATGGAGCGATTCCGGCGTTTTCAACTTCGAGGGCGGCTGCTACGCGAAGACGATTCGCATCCACAAGGAATCGGAGCCGGAGATTTACGCCGCGGTGGAGAGCTT
>DATNOD010000071.1:0-29564 GCA_035601515.1 Candidatus Eiseniibacteriota bacterium
CCAGGACGGTGAGCTTCTCAGAGCGCTGACTCTCGAGCCAAATCGAAACTACTACGGTCTCGGAGGCCGCTGGCCTGTCCACAATGTCTTGCAACAGGTGTCCTCGATGTCTTGAGACAGGACAGGAGCGGAGGGGCAGGGATTTGAACCCTGGATAGGCTTGCACCTATAACAGTTTTCAAGACTGTCGCCATCAACCGGACTCGGCCACCCCTCCCAGGGCACCACGGATTCTAGGAGGCGCCTCTAAATCAGCGCGCGCCGATGACTTCCAGGCCGCCCATGTACGGCCGCAGCACCTCCGGAACGGTAACGGTCCCATCCGCCCGCTGATATGTCTCGATGATCGCGTCGATTGTTCTCGTCAGCGCCAACCCGCTGCCGTTGATCGTGTGCACGAAGCGCGGCGAGGCGCCGCGAGCCGGCCTGTATCGCATGTTCGCCCGCATTGCCTGGAAATCAGCGAACACCGAGCACGAGGACACCTCGAGGTATCGTCCCAAGCCCGGGCTCCACGCATTGAGGTCGTACTTCTTGTACTGCGCGAACCCCATGTCGCCCGTGCACATCACCATCACCTGGTAGTGCAGGCCGAGGCGCTGCAGGATGTCCTCTGCGTCCGCTGTCAGCTTCTCGAACTCGTCCATCGATGCTTCGGCGGTCGTGAGCTTGACCATCTCGACTTTCGAGAACTGGTGGAGGCGAATGAACCCTCGCGTGTCCTTTCCCGCCGCCCCGGCCTCAGAGCGGAAGCATGGCGTGTACGCGGTGTACTTCAGCGGCAGGCGATCGCCGTCGAGGATCTCCTCGCGGTGGAGGTTGGTGAGCGGGACCTCCGACGTCGGCACTAGCCACAGGTCCTGGCCTTCAACTTTGAATGCGTCGGCCCCGAACTTGGGCAGGTTGGCGGTCCCCGTCATCGAGGCGCTGTTCACCAGCATCGGCGGCCACACCTCCGTGTAGCCGTGCTCGCGCGTGTGCACATCGAGCATGAACTGCGCCAGCGCCCGTTCCAAGCGTGCACCCTCGCCGATCAGGAACGCGAATCGGGACCCCGCGACTCGCGCCGCGCGCTCGAAGTCCATGATGCCGAGCGCCTCTCCGAGGTCGTAGTGGGTGCGCGGGGCGAAACCGAGATCGGCCTTCGATCCCCAGTCGCGCAAGACGACGTTGTCGTGCTCGCCGTCGCCCACCGGCACCGACTCGTGAAACAGGTTGGGGACGCGCAGCAGGAGGTCGTCGAGCTCCGCGCGCAATCCATCAGCTTCAGCAGTCAGTGACTTGACGTGATCGGACATGTCTTTCAACTTGACGCGATCACCGTCGTCCTTCGTTTGGGCGAACTGACGCGAAAGGATCTTCTGTCCCGCGCGCAGGTTCTCGGCTTGCATCAGCTTCTCTCGCCAGCGCTCGTCGAGGGCGAGGATCTCGTCGATCGGCGCCGGCTCGCCCTTCAGCCGTGCAGCGCGGCGCACGCGTTCCGGGTCCTTGCGGATCAGCTCCAGAGGCAGCAAAACTAGGACTCAGCCTTCATCACTGGGAACAGGATCACATCGCGGATCGACGGCTGATTGGTGAGCAACATGATGAGCCTGTCGATGCCGACGCCTAATCCGCCACAGGGCGGCAGCCCATACTCGACTGCTCGCAGGAAATCCTCATCCATCGGGTGCGCTTCGACGTCGCCCGCCGCTCTCTGCGCCGCCTGCGCCTCGAATCGCTGCCGCTGGTCGATCGGGTCCGTCAGCTCGGTAAACGCATTCGCGTACTCGCGTCCCAGGATGATCAGCTCGAATCGCTCGACGAATCGCGGGTCGTCATCGCGCGGCCGCGCCAGCGGCGAGATCTCGATCGGGTAGTCGGTGACGAACGTCGGCTCGCGAAGCTTGGGTTGAACGTGTTCTTCGAAAAGATCGTTGAGCTCCTTGCCGACCGCTTGCCGGCCTGTGTGCTCCAACACCAGGTCGGCCATGCGCTCGCGGCGTAGCGGCGGCGTGAGATCGATCTCCTCGCCCTGATATGTGATTTTCGACGTGCGCCCGGCGGCCGCGGTCGCGGTGACCATCATGTCCTCTACCAGCCTCATGACGTCGTTGTAGTCGGCATATGCCTCGTAGCACTCCAGCATCGTGAACTCGGGGTTGTGCCGCGGCGACAGTCCTTCGTTGCGAAAGACCCGGCCAATCTCGTACACCCGCTCGAGACCGCCAACGAGCAATCGCTTCAGGTGCAGCTCCAAAGCGATGCGAAGGTACAGGTCGCGATCGAGCGCTTCGTGATGGGTGATGAACGGCCGGGCATGACCCCCGCCAGGCACCTCTTGCAGCATCGGGGTCTCGACTTCGAGAAACCCTCGCCCGTCCAGCAGGCCGCGCAGCGAAGCAATAATCTTCGTTCGAGCCCGGAACACATCGCGTACTTCCGGATTCGCAATCAGGTCCACGTACCGCTGCCGGTACCGGATCTCGACGTCTTTCAACCCGTGCCACTTCTCGGGCAGTGGGCGCAGCGACTTGGTCAGCAGCTGGAACGAATGGATCTCGAGCGTGACCTCCCCGCGGCGTGTGCGAAAGATCGGTCCCTTCACACCGACGAGGTCGCCGGGGTCGAGCTCCGCGAACAGATCGAAGTCGCGCTCGCCGAGGATCTCCCGGCTGGCGAAGAGCTGGAGGCGACCCGACTGGTCCTGCAGATCGGCAAACACCGAGCCGCCCATAAGCCTTTTCACCATCAGCCTGCCGGCAAGGGCGATCGGCTCCGTTCGCGCGGCGTCTCCAAGCAGAGCTCGCGCCTCAGCGGTGGAATGTGTCGGTTTGAAGCCGCGCGAGTATGGATTGACACCGGCCGCGCGCAGCCGCTCCAGCTTCTTGCGCCGGTCGCGAATTACCTCTGGCTCGTCTTCCTCAGGCACGTCCACGAAAGACTAAGGGAGAAAGACAAGCCGCTAGAGAGCGACCTCCTGGTCCTCGGCGGCTGGAAACGCGACCACGTCGGTGCCGCCTGACTGGCGGTGGTTGCCCAGAGCCTCCTCGATGAGCGCATCGACGTCGCTGTCAGAGTGGGCGGGGTCGTGGTGGAAAAACGCGAGCTGCTGCACGCCCGCCAGCTCCGCCAGCGCAAGCGCTTCCTCGTAAGTCGAGTGCCCGAATCCGGCATGCGTCTTGTACTCATCGCGGCTGAACTGCGCGTCATGCACGAGCAGGTCGGCGTCCTGGCACCAATTAGCCATGTCCTTCAACGTACCGTTCTCGTTGTTGGCGAACATCGCAATCTCGTTGTCGGTGGCGAATGCAAATCGCGTCGAGCCCTCATCGATCCGGTATCCAAAGGTTGGGATCGGATGCATCAGAAGATGCGGCGTGATGCGCAACCCACCCACCTCGAACGTCTCACCCGGATTCCGCTCGATGAACTCCATCTCCGCCGGCATGTGGTCGAGGCGCACCGGAAAGTAGGCGGGATCCATCTGGTCCGCGAACGCCGCCTGCAGGGATTTGGCCGAACCCGCCGGCCCGACGATCGTGAGATGCGTGCCGGGCACGAAAGCGGGTGGAAAGAAAGGAAATCCCTGGATGTGATCGAGGTGCGTGTGGGTGATGAGGAGGTGAGCCTGCAGCGGCTCTGACTGTGCGAACCCGCTGCCGAGCTCGGCGATGCCCGATCCGGAGTCGATGATGATCAGGTTCTCGTCCTTGTCGCGAACTTCGATGCACGTCGTGTTGCCGCCGTATCGCAGCGTCTTCCTGCCTGGCGTCGGCCTCGTACCGCGCGTGCCCCAGAACTTGATCCTCACCGAGGCGCCGTCACCTGGTAGATGCGTTTCTTGACGAAAACGTCGAGCAGGTCTTTGTCGAGCTTGCCGTCGCCGGCTTCGGTGTGGAGGATGTCGAGGGCGACGTCGCGCGGCACCGCGCGCTTGTAAGGACGGTCCTGCGCGGTGAGCGCGTCGTATATGTCCGAGATCGTCATCATCTTCGCCTGGAGCGGTATCTGGTCACCGGTCAGACCGCGCGGATAGCCGGACCCGTCGAGCTTCTCGTGGTGCCCATAGGCGATCTCGGGAATGCCGCGCATCACCGAGGTCCACGGGATCTTGGTCAAGAAGTGAAAGCTGTGGGTGACATGCGCCTCCATCTCGAGGCGCTCCTGGGGATCGAGCGTGCCCTTCCGTATGGACAGAAAACGGAATTCCTGCGGGTCCAGCATCGGATGCGGGTGTCCGGCCATGTCGTGATACGTCTCCTGCGCCAGCTCCTCGAGCATCGAAGCCTTGTCCTCGGGCATCACCGTCGGCTCGTTCGCGGAGACGATGCCCTGAATCCACGTGCGCAGCCGTCCCAGCTCCTCGTCGAGCCTTCGATCGATGTCCGCGAGGGCGGCCTCTCCGGATCCACCGCCGCGCATGGCCTCGAGCTTCTCGTTGGCGTACTTGACCTGCACGGAACGCTCAACGAACTCGAAGCGTGCCTGGATCACCTCCAGCTGGCCTGGCACCAGTTTCTTGGCCTTGATGAGGATGTGCTCCCTGACCCCGACCTTGCCGAAGTCGTGCAGCAGGCACGCGTAGCGAAGCTCCTTGAGCTGATCCTCGGTCAGGTACACGTCGCGATACTTCCCAGCTTCGATGTCGGTCACCGCCCGGGCAAGGCTCGTCGTCAGTGATTCGACGCGACCCGAATGGCCGGCTGTGCTTGGGTCTCGTTGCTCGATCGCGGTCACGCTCGCCTGCACGAAACCGTCAAACAGTGCCTGGATTGAATCCAGGAGGCTCTTGTTGTCGAGCGCGACCGCGGCCTGGCTCGCGATGGACTCGATCATCTCGAGGTCTTCGGGCCGAAAGCTGACGACCTCCCTGGGAACGTTGGCGATGGTCAGCTTCGTGTCGAAGTTGCGCTTTGCGTTGATCAGCTGAACCGCGCCCACCACCTCGTTGTTGTAGTTGCGCATGGGAACCGTGAGCATCGATTTCGTGCGGTAGCCGTACTGCGCATCGAAGCCCTTGCCGCCTTGCGGCTTGCCCGGCGGCGGGGTGTAAGCGTCGTCGTAGATCTGGCTCCAACCCACCGTGACCGTGTAGCCGACGACGCTCTTGTCGTCGACAGGCACCGTGAAAGCCTGATACGTGTTGTCAATCGATGTGTTCTGGCTCGACGCCAGGAAGAGCTGCGGCGAACCGTCCTCGCCGACCGTCTTGCGCCACAAGCTGGCGCCGTCGGCGTTCGTGAGCTGGCGCATGGTCATGAGGATGAATTCCTGGAGCTTGCCGATATCCCGTTCGGCCGACAGCGCGATACCGATGCGGTTGAGCTCCTCGAACTGCCGGTGCTGCCGCCGCGCCTGCTCCTGGAGCTGCTTGACCTCGCGCTTGAGTGCAGCGTTTTCCATCGCCGTGCGCAGGAGCTCGCGGAGCGCTGGTCCGGAGGCATCGTTGGGCACCGCGAATGCCATGTCGCCGAGGCCCTTGGGCGGTTCTTCTCCCGTTGCGTGAAGGACCAGCGCGGGTGTGATCACCGTCGATGAATCGTCGAGCGCCAGCCCCTTGATCCCAAGTTCGGCCAGCACTGCAGGTAGCTCGCCGTTGTCCAGGCCGGGCGTCAGATAGACGACGAAGGTGTGGGTTGTCTTCAAGGCCGGTCCACCTGTCTAGTGTCCGGCACCGTCCGCGTTTTGCAGGTAGATCAAGCGAAGGCCCTCGAGGGTCAGGAGCGGGTCTGTGGCCTCGATCACATGGGTCAAGCCGGCCACGAGCGACGCCTGGCCGCCGGTCGCCACCACTTTGGCCTTGCCCCCCAGCTCGGCCACCATGCGCTCGACCATCCCCTCGACCTGGGCCACGAAGCCCCAAACCAGTCCGGACTGGATCGAGGTGACCGTGTTGCGGCCGATCACCGAGTCTGGGGCAACCGCTTCGACTCGGCGGAGCATGGCCGTGTGGGAAACGAGGGCATCCAACGAGATTTCGACCCCCGGAGCGATGGCGCCGCCAAGGTAGTCGCCCTCGGCGTTGATGGCGTCGTAGGTGACCGCGGTGCCAAAGTCGATCACGACCACCGGCCCGCCGTATTTCGAATACGCGGCGAGCGCGTTGGCGATGCGGTCCGCGCCGACGTCCTTCGGGTTCTCGTAGCGGATCCGCACGCTGGTCTTGACGCCTGGACCGACCATCACCGGCTCGCATTTCAGGTAACGGCGCGATGCCTCGATCAAAGCTGGGTTCAGATTGGGCACCACGCTGGCGATCACGACCCCGCTGACGACGCTCAGCTCGAAGCCGCGGAGGCCGAACAGGTCCTTCAGCTCCACCGCCATCTCGTCCGCGGTTCGCTCTCGATGCGAGGTCACACGCCAGTCGGCGACAAGGCGTTCGCCTTCAAACAGGGCCAGCGTCACGTTCGTGTTGCCAACGTCGACCGCGAGGAGCATTCGGCCGAACTTTAGTGGAGGCTGGGAGGGTGCGTTTGGCTCCAACGATTCAAGGCGGCCGCCTGGCGGCGCACCGCGGCGGCGCGAGATGCGACCCGCCGTGGGTTCGGAGCGCCGGGCAAGTCCCGCTTGCGCAACGATTCATCGGCCGTCCAGGGCGCCGCCAGCTTCCCGGCAAGCACCGACCGGCCGACCTCCTCGTGTGCCTTTCGGAAGGGAGTCCCCGAGGCGACCAGGACTTCCGCGACGTCGGTCGCCAGGAGGCCCGGATCCGCGGCAGCGGCGCGCAAACGGTCGCGATTGAAAACCAGATGCCGGACCAGCAGCTCGGCGGCGCGAAGCGAGTCCCACGTGCTGTCAACCGCCCCAAACAGCGCCGGCTTGTCTTCCTGCAGGTCGCGGTCATATGCCAGGGGCAGGCCCTTGAGGATCGTCGCCAGCGAGACGAGACTGCCGATGGGACGGCCTGCTCGGCCGCGCAACAGCTCTGCGATGTCGGGGTTCTTCTTCTGGGGCATCAGGCTGGATCCGGTCGCGATCTCGTCGGCCAGGTCTACAAAGCCGAACTCGGCGCTCGCCCACAGCACGACGTCCTCGCCCAGCCGGCTGAGATGGACGCCGGTGACCATGCAGGCGTACACGAGGTCGAGCGCAAAGTCTCGATCCGCCACCGCATCGATGCTGTTGGCCGATAGGCGCTGGAATCCAAGCTCTTTCGCGACCACTTCTCGTCGCAGCGGCAGCGTCGTGCCCGCGAGCGCTCCCGACCCCAGCGGCATCTCGTCGGCGAACTCATAGGCATGGCGAAAGCGCTCGGCGTCGCGAAGCAACGCCTCGGCGTGCGCAAGCAAGTGGTGGCCGACGGTCACAGGCTGAGCGTGCTGGAGATGGGTGTAGCCGGGCATCACCCAACCGGCGTGATCGGCGGCCTTCGACGCCAAAGCCTCTACGACTGCGGCTACGGCATTGATCTGCTCGCTGGAAGCGGCGCGGCAGTAGAGGCGAAGGTCGAGCGCGACCTGGTCGTTGCGTGAGCGGCCGGCGTGCAGTGACGCGCCTGCCGGCGTGATCTCGGTCAGCCTCCGCTCGATCGCGGTGTGGATGTCCTCGTCCGAGTCGGACAGCTCGAACTCGCCGCTCTCCAGCTCACGCTTGATGCGGCGAAGGCCGCGTTCGATGGCCGCCAGTTGCGTCTGAGTGATGATGCCGGCGGCGGTAAGGCCGCGTGCGTGCGCGATGCTGCCGGCGATGTCGTAGGGGTAGAGCTCGAAGTCGATCTCGAGCGATGACGAGAAACGTTCGAGCTCAGGCAGCAGGCGCCGCTCGAAGCGACCGCCCCAGAGCTTGCCTATGGCGTGAGCCTCTTGACGTCGCCCAGCAAACCCTTCAGCTCGCGGTCGTGCAGGCGGCCCTGGACCTGGGCGGCGGTGCGGACGCCCATACCCCACAGCTTGATGAAGCCCGCAGCCGCCGACTGGTCGAAGGCGTCTCCCTTTCCATATGTGGCGAGCGAGTGCTGGTACAGCTGGGCCGGCGCTTTGCGCCCCACCACTTGCGATGAGCCCTTGAACAGCTTCAGGCGCACGTCTCCGGTTACGTGGCGCTGGGTTTCGGCCACGAATGCGTGCAGGGCGTCACGCAGCGGGCTGAACCACAGCCCGTCATAGACCATCTGCGCCCACTGCTGCGCGACGAGCTCCTTGAAGCGGGCCACCTCCTTGGGCAGCGTGATGTCCTCGAGCGCCTGGTGTGCCTGCAGCAGGAGGACCGCTGCCGGCGCCTCGTAGATCTCTCGCGACTTGATCCCGATCAGCCGGTTCTCCAGGTGATCGATGCGGCCGACCCCGTTCTCACCGCCGACCCGGTTCAGCTCGGTCACGAGCTGCAGGGGGTCGATCACCTCGCCATCGAGGGAAACCGGGATGCCGTGCCTGAAGCCGACCTCGATATAAGTCGGAACGTCGGCGCACTCGCGCGGGTCGCGCGTCCATGTATATACGTCGCCCGGCGGCTCCGCCCATGGATCTTCGAGAATGCCCGCCTCGATCGAACGGCCCCACAGATTCTCGTCAGTCGAATAAGGCGAACGAACGGTGGCCGGCACCTCGATCCCGTGCTTGGTCGCGTATTCGATCTCATCGTCGCGATCCATGCTCCACTCGCGGACTGGCGCGACGACCTTCAGCTCCGGGGCAAGCGCAGCTGTCGCGACGTCGAAACGCACCTGGTCGTTGCCCTTGCCTGTGCATCCATGCGCGATCGCCGTGGCGCCCTCGCGCCGGGCCACCTCGACCATCATGGCCGCGATCAAGGGACGGCCGAGCGCGGTGGCAAGCGGGTACTCCTTCTCGTAGACCGCGCCTGCCTGAAGCGAGGGCCAGACGAAAAGCTGCAGAAAAGGCGCGCGGCCATCGGCGACGTAGGCCGCTGACGCTCCCGTCTTCAGTGCTCGAGCCTGGATGGCGTCGAGGTCCTTCTTCTCGCCCAGGTCGACCGTAAATGCGATCACGTCCCAGCCTTGATCCTTAAGCCAGCGGATCGCAACCGAGGTGTCGAGCCCGCCCGAATAAGCGAGGACGAGCTTTTCACCCGGCACCGGCGAGAAGCTCCTTGAGCGCGCGGCCGGCGCTCGGCCTGCGGAGCACGACGATGATCGTGTCGTCGCCGGCGACCGTTCCCGCGACTCCGGGCAGGGCGGCTTCGTCGATTCGGCGCGCGACCAGGTTGGCTGTGCCCGGCGGTGTCCTGATCACCGCCACCGGCGATACGACCTCGACCGAGAGCACGAGCTCGCGCACCAGCGCGGCCGCACTCCGATAGCCGGCTCCAGAGCGCACGAGCCCAAGCTCCTGGATGTCGCGCGAGATGGTCGCCTGTGTCGCCTGAAGCCCGCGCCGCGCCAGCGCTTCGGCGATCTCTTGCTGCGTATGCACCGCGCCGCGGTTGACGACGTCGAGGATCGCGCGATGCCGCGTGCCTTTGGTCGCGGTCACTTTGCGACCTCAAGCATGGTTTTCTGCGCGCGATCGATCTGGTCCGGCGTGATGATGAGCGGCGGCACGAAGCGGATCGTGTTGTCGTCGACCGCGTTGACGACGAGCCTGGCGTCGAGGCAAGCCTGCTGAAACGCCTTGGCTCGTGGCTCGGCGAACTCGACCGCCTGCATCAGGCCTAGTCCGCGAACCTCCTTGCCGCCGACCGAATGGATCGCCGCGTGCAGCATCTCGCCCATCTCCGCTGCGTGGCCGACCAGCCCGTCGCGCTCGATGACCTTCAGCACTGCGAGCGCCGCCACACAAGCCAGCGGATTGCCGCCGAAGGTCGAGCCGTGATCACCCGGCTCGAACACGTCGGCCTTCGGTGCGGCGAGGCAGGCGCCGATCGGGACGCCGCCGCCCAGGCCCTTGGCCAGCGTCATCACGTCGGGCGTGATGCCGTGGTGTTGGTGGGCAAACCAGCGCCCCGTGCGGCCGAGCCCGGTCTGCACCTCGTCGAGGATCAGCAGCAGGCCCTTCGCGTCGCACCATCTGCGCACACCCTCGAGGTATCCCCGCTTGGCCGGAACGATGCCGATCTCGCCCATGACCGGCTCGAGCATCACGGCCGCCGTTTGCGCGCCGGTAGCGGCGTGGATCGCGTCGAGGTCGTTGTAGGGCACGTGGACGAAACCGCCGGGCAAAGGCTTGAAAGGATCCGAGTACTTGGGCTGGCCGCCGGCCGTGACTGTGGCCAGCGTCCGCCCATGGAAAGAACCCAGCGTGGTGATGATCTGAAACGCGCCGTCACGGTGGCGGCCGCCCCACTTGCGCGCGATCTTGATGGCCGCCTCGTTGGCTTCCGCGCCAGAGTTGCAGAGGAAAACACGCGATGGAAACGACAGCTCGACCAGCCTGCGCGCCAGCTCGACCTGGGGTTCCGTGTAGTAGAGGTTGGACGTGTGGATCAGCGTCTTGGCCTGACCGGCCACCGCCGTCGCCACTTCCGGGTGGGAGTGGCCGAGCAGGTTGACGGCGATGCCGGCGACCAGGTCGAGGTACTCGTGGCCGGCGTCGTCGTACACGAAGCAGCCCTGCCCGCGAACGAACGTCACCGGGAGCCGGCGGCCGGTCTGCATGAGGTACTTGTCAGCGAGCTCGGGCGTGCTCACACCAGCCCGACCGCCTTTATTAAGGACGCGTCCTTATTTACCCACCCACTACCCCCCACCCACCCGATTTGGGGGATCTTTGTGCGGGCCGCAGAGTACCGCCGCACCGGCATGCCCACAACCCAGCTCGTTAAGGCCATCACCGCGTCACCATCGTGCCGATGCCGGCCTCGGTGAAGAGCTCCAGCAGCAGCGAGTGCGGCGTGCGCCCATCGACGATGTGCGCGAGCGGCACCCCCTCCAGCGCGCGCAGGCACGACTCGAGCTTCGGGATCATCCCGCCGGTCACCTCGCCGGCGTCGATGCGATGCCTCGCGTCCTCGGTCGAAAGCACCGCGACCACGTGGCCGTCGACTCCGAGCACACCGGCGACATCGGTGAGCAGGATCATCTTGGCCGCTCCAAGCGCCAGTGAGATCTCGGCGGCGACGGTATCGGCGTTGATGTTGTAGGCGTGACCGTCGTAACCAAGGCCGATCGAAGCGATCACCGGGATGTAACCGCGCCCAAGCAGCGCCGTGATCGGCTCTCGATTGATCTGGGTCACGCGGCCGACGAAACCCATGTCCGGACCGAGAGGCTCGGCGATGATGCACGGGCCGTCCTCCCCGCTCAAGCCGACCGCCTGGCCGCCGAGCCGGTTGATGGCGCCCACGATGTCGGGATTCACTTTCCCGGTGAGCACCATCTTCACGACTTCCATCGTCTTGTCGTCCGTGATGCGCAGCCCGTTCTTGAACTGTGCCTTCAAGCCGAGGCGCTCGCTCATCGCCGTGATCTCTGGTCCGCCACCGTGTATGAGCACGGGCTGCATGCCGACGTAACGGAGCAGCACGATGTCGAGCAAGGTCTCGTCCCTCGCCTGCTCGAGCGCGTTGCCGCCGACCTTGATCACGACGATCTGGCCGTGGAATCGCTTGATGTACGGCAGCGCCTCGACCAGGACCTTCGCTCGCTCATCGACCGTCAATGTCATGTCGTGTACTCCGCGTTTATTCGCACGTACTCCTCCGATAGATCGCAGCCCCAAGCCTCGGCGTGGCCGCCCGCCAGGCCCAATGACGCGACGATCTCAATCTCCTGTTGCTCGAATACGCGCCTCACCGCAGCCAGGTCGACGTCGACGCCCGCTCCCCGCTCGAAAACGACAAGACCTCCGATGCTTAGGTGCAGCTTGTCCAGCGCAAGCTCCGCGCCGCTGTAACCGAGCGCGCAGACGATACGGCCCCAGTTGGGGTCGCCGCCGTGCACGGCGCTCTTGACAAGGCTCGACGAGGCCACTGCGCGGGCCGCGGTCCTCGCCTCTGAATCCGACTCCGCGCCCTGGACGCGGACCGCGATCATCCTGGTCGCACCCTCACCGTCACGAGCGATTGCCCGCGCCAGCTCCCGTGCGACGCCGATGATGGCTGCCTCCAGCGCTTCAGCTTCGGGGGTGCCTGTGCGTATAGGTGCGTTCCCCGCGGCGCCGTTGGCCAGCACCAGGAACGTGTCGTTGGTCGAGCTGTCGCCGTCGACAGTGACCTGGTTGAAGCTGAGGTCCGCGACCGGCTTCGCCAGCGTGGCCATCAACCCTGGTTCGACGGCAGCATCCGTTGTGATGTAGGCCAGCATCGTCGCCATGTTCGGGTGGATCATCCCTGACCCCTTGCACATGCCGCCCACCCTCACCGTTCGGCCGTCGATCTCAATTTCCATGTCCGCTGTCTTGGGCACCGTGTCAGTGGTCATGATCGCGCGCGCCGCATCGATGCCATGGTCCGCGCTGAGCGAGCCGCATGCGGCGGTGATGCCGGCCTTGACCGCATCCATCGGCAGGTAGCGGCCGATCACGCCGGTCGTACCCACCACCACCTGGTCGGGGTCGAGGTCAAGGCGGTCGGCGGTCAGCTTCGCCATCAGCAGCGCGTCTTTGAAACCCTGGGCGCCAGTGCACGCGTTGGCGTTGCCCGACGCGATGACCAGGGCTTGCACGCGGTTGTGTTGAAGATGCAGCTGGTCGATGACCACCGAGGCGGATTTGATCTTGTTGGTCGTGAAGACTCCCCCGGTGTCGCAAGGATTGCTCGAAAAGATCACGCAGAGGTCGTCGCGCTGCCCGGTCGGGATCGCGCTCGCGCCGGCCGTGAAGGCTTTGATGCCGCACGCGGCGGTGCCGGCCCGGAATCCCTGAGCGAACGTCAGGGCCATTGGATCGGTGCCTCGAGGCCGGTCTTGCGGTCGAATCCAAAGGCGATGTTGAAGCACTCCACCCCCTGTCCCGACGCGCCTTTGATCAGGTTGTCGAGCGCAGCCGTCACCACCGCCTTGTCGCCCTGCGCCGCCACGTTGACCAGGCACAGATTCGAGTGGCTGGCAAGCTTGGTCGTCGGGCTCTGCGCAACCACCCGCGTGAAAGGTTGCCCAGCATAGAACTCGCGATAGGCGTCCTGCAGCTGGGCCAGCGACCCCTTGAGGTCGAAGTAGCAGGTGGCCAGGATGCCGCGCGTCATCGGCGCCAGGTGAGGCACGAAGGTCACGCGCAACCGATCGCGACCTAGTGCTGAAAGCTCCTGCGTGACTTCGGGCAAATGCCGATGGCCCTCGATGGCGTAAGCCCCCAGCGATTCGTTGACCTCGCTGAAATGGACCCCCATCGATGGCGACCGGCCCGAGCCGCTGACGCCCGACTTGGCGTCGACAACGATGTCCGAGCCAACAAGCCCCGACGCCACGGCCGGTGCCAGCGCCAGGATGGACGCTGTCGAGTAGCAGCCCGGGACGGCAACGAGCTCCGCTCCAGCCAACTCCCGTTCGTGCAGCTCTGGCAGGCCGAGCACGGCCTTTGCCAATAGCGCCTTCGCCGGGTGTTCCTGCCGATACCACGTCGGATACTGGCCGGGGTCTTTGAGCCGGAAGTCGGCGCTCATGTCGACCACCTTCGCCCCCGCCGCCAGCCAGGCGCTCGCCGTCGCGGCGCTCACGTTGTGTGGCAGGCAGCTGAACACAACGTCCACTCCGCCCGGTTCAGGCTCGGATAGGAACTGGCCCTCCAGGTCCAGCAGCGGAAAGACGGACGCGTAGGGCTTGCCGGCGAACGAGCGGGAGGTGAGCTGCGCCAGCTCGACCTCCGGATGGCGCGCCAGAAGGTTGACCACCGTCATCCCCGCGTAGCCGTTGGCTCCTGCGACCGCCGCCTTCAGCCTTGCACTCATGGACGCATGAGTATACAGAATAGCTGTATAAAAATTCGCTGAGTCGTAGGGGTCTCCGCAAAATCGCAGATTTTGTGGGGTTTAGTCTGGAGTGTTGAAGAAGCAAGATTCGGCCCCGGTGTGGCACGCGGGACCAGCCGGCTTGACGCGCAGGAGGACGGTGTCCGCGTCGCAATCGATCCGCGTCTCCACCACCTCCATAGTGTTCCCGGACGTGGCGCCCTTCTCCCACAGCCCGCGCGTGCGCGAGTGGAACCAGGCCTGCCCGGTCTCGCGGGTCTTCGCCCATGCCTCCTCGTCCATGTAGGCCAGCATCAGCACCTTGCCCGTCTCCGCGTCCTGGACCACAGCCGGGACCAGCCCTTTTGAGAAGTCGGGCGTCATCGCCTTACTTCCAGCCCGCGCTTCGCAAGCTCATCTTTCACTGCGGAGATCGACACCTCGCCGAAGTGAAAGATGGTGGCCGCGAGGGCAGCCTCCGCACCGCCCGTTGTCATCGCGTCGTACATGTGCGCGGCGTTGCCCGCCCCGCCCGAGGCGATCACGGGCAGGTTCACGGCCGTGGTGACCGCCCTCAACAAAGCCACGTCATAGCCGTCCTGCACGCCGTCGTTGTCCATCGAAGTCAGCAGAATCTCGCCCGCTCCCAGCTTCTCGCCCATGACCGACCATTCAACGACGTCACGGCCCGTCGCGCGCCGGCCGCCATGGCTGAACACCTCCCAACCTGGGCGTTCGGTCCGTCGCTTGGCATCGATGGCCAGCACCACGCACTGCGAACCGAACACCTCGGCACAGCGGGTGATCAGCTCAGGGTCTTCCAGCGCGGCGGTGTTGACCGACACCTTGTCCGCGCCGTGGGTCAGGAGCTCAGCCATGTCCTCGACGCTGCGCACTCCGCCGCCCACCGTCAAAGGGATGAACACCTGGTCGGCGGTCCGCGCGACCGCGTCGAGAAGAATCCCGCGGTTGTCCGAGGATGCTGTGATGTCCAGGAACACGACCTCGTCGGCCCCCTCCCGGTCATAAAGCGCAGCGAGCTCCGCGGGGTCGCCGGCGTCGCGCAGGTTCTGAAAGCGCACGCCTTTGACGACGCGGCCGTCATCGACGTCGAGGCACGGGATTATGCGTTTGGCAGGCATGGATTCCTCAGCCGCAAAGGGCCACGAAGTTCTCGTAGACGCGCAAGCCGTCCGCTCCGCTCTTCTCGGGATGGAACTGGGTCCCCATCACGTTGAGGCGAGCAGCGGCCGCGGCCGGCGATTGTTCGGTGGACGCGACCGCGTCGCGGGACCCGTCAGGTGTGTATGAGTGTACGAAATAGAAATACGAGCGGTCGGCAATTCCCTGCCACAGCGGCGACGCGTCGATCTGCGAAAGCCGGCACCAGCCGATGACGGGGACGTGTTCGGTCCGCGTCACTTTGACCACGCGGCCTTCTAGCAGCCCAAGGCCCTGGTGCCGGCCGTTCTCCATCGACTCCTCGAAGAGCAGCTGGTAGCCGAGGCAAACACCGAGAACGGGCTTGCCTTTCCTGGCCAGCTCCACGACCCTACGGCCGAGGCCGCCGTCGGAGAGCTTCTCCAGGGCGGGCGCGAACGCGCCGACACCTGGCAGCACCATCCCGTCGGCGTGCTGCAGCTCGTCTTGGTCCGCGGTCAGCTTCGGCGTCGCGCCCACGTGCAGGAGCGCGCGCTCGACCGAGCGCAGGTTGCCGAGTCCGTAATCGACGATGGCGATCATCCAAGCACGCCCTTGGACGAAGGGATTCCGGGAGCACCACCCAAGGCCATGGCCGAGCGCAGCGCAAGGCCCAACGCTTTGAAGGTCGCCTCCGCGACGTGGTGCCGATTGCGGCCACGGATGATGTCGACGTGGATGGTCGCCCCGAGATGAATCGAAAGCGCCTTCCAGAATTCCTCCAGCACCTCTGACTCGAGCGTGCCGACACGCCCCCGTAAGGGCACGTTGTATGAGAGGTACGAGCGCTTGCCGAGGTCGACCACGACGCGCGCCAGCGATTCGTCGAGAGGCGCGTACGCGGATGCGAAGCGGGTGATGCCGGCGCGGTCGCCCAGCGCTTGCGCTAGCGCTTGTCCCAACACGATGCCTGCGTCCTCGGCGAGGTGGTGCGTGTCGACATGGACGTCGCCACGGCCGCGGAAGGTGAGATCGAAGCCGCCATAGCGCGCCACCTGCTCGACCATGTGGTCGAGGAACGGCAACCCGGTCGCGACCTTGATTCGCCCCCGACCTTCGACAACGACCTTCGCCGTGAGCTGCGTCTCCTTGCTCTTGCGCACGACATTCGCCGATCTATTCAAGGCGCACCTCCACCGCATGTGCGTGGGCGGTCAGTCCTTCGAGCGCCGCGAGCCGCACGGTCGCATCGCGAAGCATCTCGAGATCGCCGCGGTTCAGGCTCAGGACGCTGCTGCGCTTGAGGAACGTGTGCACCCCCAAGGGCGACGCAAACCGTGCCGCCCCTGAAGTCGGCAGAGTGTGGTTGGGTCCGGCTGCGTAGTCACCTAGCGGAACCGTGGAGTAAGCGCCGACGAAAATCGCGCCGGCGTTCTGGACCTGCGTCGCCAGCCGTCCCGCGTCGGCGGCCACAATCAAAAGGTGCTCGGGCGCAAAGTCGTTGGCGAGATTGATCGCCTGCTCGAGATCGTCGGCGACGATGAGGCAGCAGGTGGCGGCATTGATGATCTGGGCGCGGTCCAACCCGCTGACAAGACTCCGCAGCTCCTCCTCCACGCGGTCCGCCAGCGCAGCCGAGTCGGTGACGAGGACCGCCCATGCAAGCGGGTCGTGCTCGAGCTGCGCTGCGAGGTCGGCGGCGACGAAATCGGGGCGAGCGCCTTCGTCGGCGATCACCATGACCTCGGTCGGACCTGCGATCCCATCCACGCCGACGGCACCGAACACCTCTCGCTTGGCGAGCGTCACGTAGATGTTGCCAGGGCCCGCGACGACGTCCACGCGCGGAATCGAGGCGGTGCCGTAAGCCAGCGCCGCGATCGCCTGGGCGCCCCCGACGCGATAGACGGCGTCGACGCCGGCAATATGAGCCGCTGCCAGGATGGCCGTGGGCACACTGCCATCGGCGCTCGGCGGGGTGGCCAGCACAACCTCGGGCACCTTCGCGACCCGTGCGGGGATCACGGTCATCAGCACGGTGGATGGGTACGACGCGCGTCCGCCCGGCGCGTAGACGCCCGCCCGGCGCACCGGCCGAGTCACCAGCTTCAGGCCAGGCGGTCCGCTGCTCGTCGACTGCACCTGCTTGGAGTGGAAGTCGCGGATGCGCTGGGCGGCGAACTCGAGGGCGGATCGATCGGCCGGCGCAATGCGATTGGCGGCGCCGATGAGATCGCCCTGCGGGATCTGAAACGTTTCATCCTCGCGGGGCGCCCAGCCGTCGAAGCGCTCGCCGAATTCGCGCAGCGCCGCATCGCCTTCGGTCGCCACACGCGCGCAGATGTCGACCACGACAGCACGTTCCTTGGCGAACTGCGAAAGATCGAGGCGCCGGCGCGACATCGGTGAGTCGAGCCACGACCCGACGTCAAATCGCTTAATCGCCATCTTTCGCAGCCTCCCGCAGCCGCGCGACCATCGCCTGCACGGCGTCGGTACGCGTTTTCAGGCTCGCCTGGTTGCCGATGAGCCTGGCGGTCGAGGAACCGAGCGTCGCCGCGATGCGAAGGCGGTTCTCGCGCAATGTGCGCCCGCTGGCCGTCAGGTCGACGATGCCGTCGACCAGCCCCACCTGCGGAGCCAGCTCGACGGAACCGTGCAGGCGCACGACCTCGACCGCCTGGCCGCGTGCCTCGAACCAGGCCGCGGTCGTGCGCGGCAGCTTGGTGGCCACGCGCATGAGCGGCGGCCAGGTGTCGGGTCCGTTGAGCTTTGAATCTTCAGGGACAGCCAGGACCAGGCGGCAGGGTCCGAAGCGAAGATCGACGAGCTCGTAATGCGAGCCGTTCGATTCCCACAGCACGTCTTTGCCCACGATTCCGAGGTCGGCGGCGCCGTGATCGACATAAGCAGGCACATCGGCGGGCCGCACGAGGATCACCCGCACGCTGGAGCGCTCGACCAACAGACGCCGGCCAAGCTCCGCGGCGCTGAGGCGCATGACGCCGGCGTGTGAGAGCAAGCGCAGCGCGCCGGGCAGAAGCATGCCGGTGGGCACCGCGATCGAAACTTTCATGCGAGCGACCCCGCGAGCCGAGCTGCAACCTGCTCTGGCGGCAGCGAGCGTGTGCGCCCGCGCCGAGCAGTCCAGGCGACGCTGGACGCGCCGCGACACTGGATGAGGTTTTCGGCGCCGAGTGCGCGCCACCATGCGCGCGCCTCACGATCGCGCCTCGCCTCGGTATCGACAACGGCCCGCATGCCGAACAATCGCAACGTCGAGCCGAGGCGCATCGCAGCGCCCAGGCCCGAGCCCGACCACGCGATCGCCGCATCGATGCGAGGCAAGGCCGGCGGCCGAGACGCGCCCGACAGCAGCTCCCACACGAGGTCCAGCTGGACCACGAACCCGGTGGCGGGTGCCGGACGCCCGAACCGGGTAAGCAGCCGGTCGTAGCGACCGCCCTGGGCGACAGGGCGGCCGAGGTCGGGCCCGTAGCCTTCGAAGATGACGCCGGTGTAGTAATCGAAATCGCGAATCGCGCCGAGGTCCAGGCCGACGACCGCGCCGAGCCCATGCGCCACCAACAGCTCTCGCACCCGAGCCAGCTCCGAGAGAGCCTGCTCCGAGCGCCGGTTGCGGACCAGACCTCCCGCGGCCTCCAGGATTTCCGGTCCACCACGAAGTGCGGGGAACCGCAGCAACAGCTCGTGCTCGGCCGAGCGAAGGGGCGTCCGCGCGAGCAGATCCTCGAGGGCGACGAAGTCGCGAGCCGCTAGGGCGCTGCGCACGCCGGATTTCACGGCCGCGGGCAGCCGAACGGCGTCCATGATGCCCTGGAAGAACTCGGCATGGCCGACATCGACCTGGTAGCGGCGCAAGCCCGCCGCTTCCAGGCAGCGCGCCGCCAATGCGATGACCTCGGCGTCCGCGACCGGTCCCGGCGCTCCGACCAGCTCCGCGCCCACCTGGTACGTCTCGCGCCGCTGGTGGAAACGCCCTTCGTCGGCCGAAAGGACGGCACCCGCGTAGCAGAGCCGCAGAGGCAGCGGGGTGGAGCGGAGCTTTCCCGCAACCAGTCGCGCGACGGGAATCGTGCGCTCGCCGACCAGGGCCAGCACCTCGCCACGAGCATCGCTGAACTTGAACAGTCGGCGCCGCTGCTCTGCATTGAGGCCCAGCTCGAGCACGTCGATGCTCTCGACCATGGGCGTGACCACATGCCTGTAGCCCCAGCGGCGCATCTCTTCGAGCACTGACTCCTGCGCTTCGCGCAGAGACTCGGCCTCGTCGGGCAGCAGGTCGCGGAACCCCGGCACGCCACCTAACTGCGGAGCGGGACTAGGGTCGGTGAAGGGACCTCCGGGCCCGGGCCTCTGAGTCGATGTCAGCGTTCACTCGTCTTCGTCCTCGTCCTCGTCTTTGTCCGCATCGTCCGCGTCCTCGCTGAAGTCGAGTGGCTCAGCCTCGTCCTCGACCGCGTGCATGCCTTCTTCGACCTCATCGGTGGCCGGCGTCCCCGCGACGAGGCCTTCCTCATCCTCGTCCTCCGCGAACACCTCGACCTCGCGGGCGAGCAGGCTCTCCTTCGTGTAGGGGCGGAACTCCACCTCGCGCTTGCGGCGCATCGGGAAGCTCGGCTTGCCGGCAAACCGCGGGTCCTGATAAGTCTCTCGAACGATCAGCTTCACAGAGCTGCCATCGCACGAGGTGACCCCAGCCTGGTAGCGGTTGCCGCCGCGCATGAATTTGATCAGTCGGCGCGCCAGCTTCGCCTCGAGCAGCCCCAATCGGACGCCGCGCGAGGTCTCGGCGACGATTCCGTCGCCTTCGATCTTGAGCTCGGCGACATCGCCCGCGGCGACTTTTGAGCAAATGTCGGCACTGCTGCTTTCGAGCGTCGTGATGACCGTTTTTCCCATCTCTTCGACGAAGAGGTTGAGGTCGACCCTGGTGCCCCCGACTTTCAACCCTTCCTTCTGGTGGAGCAACGTGTTGATGCGCGCAGCGTTCTTCTTGGCGATCGAGTTCATCGGGTTGAGCTTGAGCGCCGCCTCATAGGCGGACTTCGCGTCCTTCAGTTTCCCGAGCTCGGACAGTGCTTTGCCGAGACGGTTCTGCGATTCCTCATCGGCGCCGAAGCTGTCGATGATGAATTTGTTGAGCTTGACGGCGTCGTCCCACTTGCCCGCGATGGCGAGCTGAACCGCGTCCTCCGCGTATTGCGAGCGGGGCTTGAGGTGTTCGGTGGACTCAGTCTTCAACGGGGCGCGCTCCTATGACCTGGCTAGGTGAGGGGGATAACTATAGAGAGTGCCGGGTCGTAGGGCATTGTCGAGCGGCGACAATCTCGCCGTGCTGTCGAAGACATGGCGAGGATATGCGGTCGCATCGACGGTGAGCCTGGTCTGCGCCACCGCTTGCTTTGGCGGGGCCGCGACACAGGTCATAAGGATCGGCGTCGACCTGCCTCTATCCGGAACCGAGGGACGGGCCGGCACGCCTGTGCTCAATGGGGTGGAGTTCTTCGTCCACCAGCATCCGACCATCGACGGCTTCAACGTCGAGGTGGTGCCTCGCGACGACGCCGTCGGCGGGTTGGAAGACCCCGCGCAGGGTGAGCGAAACGTCAAGTCACTAGCCGCGGACCCGCTTGTGCTAGGGGTGATCGGTCCATTCGACTCGAATGTCGCGCGGCTCGAGATCCCGATCGCCAATGTGGGCCATCTCGCCTTGATCAGCCCGGCCGTCAGCAGCCGCTGCCTGACCAAAGAGCCTTTTCTGCCTGCGGGCCTGAGCCCAAGCCGCACCGAGATCACGTGCAAGGCCGCAGGCCTGCCGGCGCCCTCTGAGCTCCGCCCCACCGGCATCAACAACTTTTTCCGTCTCGCCACCACCGACGAGCTGCAGGGACCGGCGGCCGCGGATTACGCCTATAAGACTTTGAAGCTGCGCCGGGTCGCGGCGCTCTCCGACCACGAGGCGTACGGCCAGGCCCTGGCCAGCGGGTTCAGGACCAGGTTCACGAGACTTGGCGGAAGCATCGTCGAATACCACGACTTCGACCCGGCCGCGGGGCTCGACCTCAAAGTCTTCATGCGTAAAGCCGCAAGCGATGGCGCTCAGGCGATCTACTTCGGCGGCGTCACAGCCAACCACGGCTGCGTGTTGCGGGCGCAGATGGCGTCACAGTTCGGCTTCGGTGAGGCGGTGCCGTTTCTTGGCGGCGACGGGATCGCCCAGGATCCCGACTGCGTACGGAACGCCGGATCGAACGCGATCGGGATCTTCGCGACCGTTCCCGCCGGCGCTGCCGATGCGGTCCCGAGCGCTCAGCCGGTCATCTCCGCGTTCAAAGCTCAATACGGCAATCCCGCCGACTACGGCGCCTACACGATCGCCGCATACGACTCGGCAGGCGTCCTCTACTCCGCAATCGATCGGGCGATCCTTGTCGCGGGCGGCAAGCTGCCCGGTCGTGACCATGTCATCAACGAGCTCAGCGCAACCACGGCGTTCGCCGGCGCCGGTGGGACCTTCGGCTTCGACGGCTCTGGTGACACCACCCTGCGGATCGTCTCGCTCTTCGAGTCAACGAGTACGGATCCAAACGCTCAGTGGACCTGGGTCAAGGCGGTTGATTACACCGCTTCACTCCCATATTGACACAGCGCCGCACCCACGCCCGCGAGATCAACCGGGTGCCAGCCCGAACACCGCTTGACTTCGAGGCGGGCGTACGTCGATAGTTCACCACGGAGTAGTGGTTCGGCCACCCCATGTGGCCGCATTCGCCGCCGGCGCACTCTCGCCCCGACGTAAGTTGGGAAGAGGGCGGCGATTGAGGGGAGGCATTCCGCCAAGAGGGATTTGTTCGTGCTTCCCGACAAACACAAGGGGGAACCATATGGTTCGAGCTAGGGGACTCGCAGTCCTCATCGTTGCGACGTTCGCCGCTTTCGCGTGCGGTGGCACTGGCGGAGGCAGCACCAACAAGGGCACGATCGACATCGGCAGCGACCTGCCGACATCCGGTGCTGACGCGTCGAGCGGCCTGCCCACCCAGTACGGGGCGGCATTCGCCGTCTCGCAAGCAGGCACCGTGAAGGGATTCACGCTCAAGTTCGTGCCGTACGACGACGCTGTCAACGGCAAGCACGACCCGACCAAGGGCGCCCAGAACGTCCAGCAGATGATCTCTGACACCAAGCTGCTGGGCATGGTCGGCCCCTTCAACTCGGGCGTCGCCGCGGCCGAGATTCCGGTCGCGAACCAGGCTCCTCTGGCGATGATCAGCCCGTCCAACACGAACGAGTGTCTGACCCTCGCCTTCGACTACTGCCAGAAGTACGCCGGCTACACAGCCGCGAGCCTGCGTCCGACCGGCAAGAACAACTACTTCCGCGTCGCCGCCAACGACACCTTCCAGGGTCCCGCGATGGCCGATTACGCAGCGGACACGCTTGGCCTCAAGACGGTCGCCGTCTGGGACGACCAGGAGCCGTTCGGACTCGGCGTCGCCAACAACTTCGCCACAGAATTCAAAAAGAAGGGCGGAACCGTCGTCGCCCGCCAGGGCTTCGACACCTCGAGCAAGCCTGACTTCCACGCCTGGCTGAACAAGGCCAAGACCGCTGGCGCTCAGGCCATCTACGCCGGCGCCACCTCCGCTTCCTACGGCTGCATCCCGCGCCAGGAGAGCCAGGGCATCTTCGACCCCAACTCTTACTACCTCGGCCCTGACGGTATCGGCGACGGGCAGTGCATCAAGGACTCCGGCACGACGATGGGCAACGACCACATGTACGCGACCCAGGGCGTTGCAGACGCGAACGCGAACGCAAGCGCCGCTACGACCATCGCCGCCTACAAGAAGGCACACCCTTCCCCTGACGACACTGCGGCCTACACGTTCGCCGGTTACGACTGCGCCGCCATCCTGATCGACGCCATCGGGCGCGCGATCGACGCCAACGGCGGCAACATGCCGACCCGGCAGCAGGTCATCGACCAGATGGCCAAGACCTCCAACTTCCCGGGCCTCACGGGTACCTACACCCTCAACTCGGCGGGTGACCCGACCACCCCGGCACTGCAAGTTCAGCAGTACAAGGGCGGCGCCTGGACGACTGTCAAGAACATCGCCGTCACCGTCTAAGAGCGTTCTTTCCGCGGGGAGGGGCCGCCGGCCCCTCCCTCTTTTTTTGCCAAGCCACCGCTTTTGTGAACAATTACGCGGATGGCCGCGATGGTCCAAAGGGTTAGGGCGTCCCTGATCTCCACGCCTACAGCCTCGCTGATCAACCTCGTAGGGCTTGCGATCGTGGTCGTCGCCCTGGTGGCGACCGTACAGCGCGTCGCCACGGCCCCAGGCGGGGCCACCTACTTCTTCCAGACGATGGGCTTCGGGCTGGCTTTGGGGGCGATCTTCGCCCTCGTGGCGCTTGGCTACACGATGGTCTACGGCATCATCGAGCTGATCAACTTCGCGCACGGCGACGTGTTCACATTGGGCGCGTTCATCTCGGCCGCCATCTTGCCGATTTTTGGTCTCACCGAAGGGCGGACGTTCGGGATCGGCGTGGTCCTGCCTTTGATAGGCGTGTTCCTCGTGACCATGCTGGTGTGCGCGCTCATCAACGTGGGCATCGAGCGCGTCGCCTACCGCCCGCTTCGGCATGCCCCGCGACTTGCCCCTTTGATCACGGCCATCGGCATGTCCGCGCTCCTCGAGGGCGTGATGAACGTGTGGCGCGGGCCGTTCACTCTGCACTATCCGGATCTCCTACCCGAGTATCAGATTCCCCTAGGCGGCGGCGTCACGATCGCCGCCAAGGCTGTGACTGTGATCGTCCTCGCGGTGGTGCTGATGATCGCGCTGACTGTGTTCGTCAACCGCTCGACGCTGGGCAAGGCGATGCGGGCGACCGCCCAGGACCGCGACGCCGCGCAGCTGATGGGTATCGACATCAACCGCACGATCTCGGCGACCTTCTTCATCGGCGCTGCACTTGCGGGCGCCGGCGGCATCATCTACGGGCTCTACTACAACTCCTACTCCGCGTTCGACGGGTTCACATACGGTCTATACGCGTTCACGGCCGCCGTTTTCGGTGGCATCGGCAACATCCCGGGCGCAGCGCTGGGGGGCCTGCTCATCGGTGTCATCTACGCCATCTCGGACGGCTACTTCACGGTGGCCTGGACGCAGGTGCTGGTGTTCGGCATCCTGATCTTCGTCTTGGTCTTCAGACCGACCGGCTTGCTCGGGATGCGAGTGCCTGAGAAGTGACGCGCGCGCAGGATTTCATTCGGACCAGCCTGCGCAGCCCCAACGCCATTGCCTACGTGCTGATGGGAGCGGGCGCCCTGTTTTACCCCGCCATAGTCCAGTTCGCCACCGGTGGCAGTGGCGACTATCTGGTCGGCCTCGCCGCCGACGCCGGCATCTACATCCTGATGGCGATCGGCCTCAATGTCGTGGTCGGTTTCGCCGGTCTGCTCGACCTTGGCTATGCGGCGTTCTTCGCGATCGGGTCATACACGTACGCGCTGGTGGCCTCGAACCACCTCGGCGTCACACCGATCGGCCATAACCTGCACGTCCCGTTCTGGATCGCGCTGTTCATCGGCATGTTCGTGGCCGCCGCGGCGGGCGCGCTGCTCGGTGCGCCCACTCTGCGCCTCCGGGGCGACTACCTGGCCATCGTGACGCTTGGTTTCGGCGAGATCGTCCCGCGCGTGTTCCGCAATGCGGGCATCTGGACCGGCGGCGTACCCGGGATCAGCGCCCTCGATGTGCCCTCGCTGCCGGGCTGGTTTGTCGGCCCGTGGGTGGGCCAGGACTTCGCGTGGGTACCGGATTTCCGATTCACCTCTGCCAACCTCACCGCCTATTACGTGCTGATGGTGGCCTTGATCTTTTTCGTCGTGATCCTGGTCAACAACCTCCACGGCTCGCGCCTGGGTCGGGCATGGATGGCGGTGCGAGAAGACGAGACTGCTGCCGCGGCCAGCGGCGTCAACACGGTGAGCATCAAGCTCCTGGCTTTTTCGATCGGCGCCGCGACCAGTGGTTTCGCGGGCGCCTTCTACGGGGCGAAGCTCTCATACGTCAGCTCCGAGAACTTCGGCTTCATCGTTTCCGTGACGGTGCTGGCGATGGTCGTGCTCGGTGGGATGGGCAACATCCCGGGAGCAATGCTCGGCGGCATAGTCCTGTACTTCATCCTCTTCTGGCTGCTGCCCAACGCGCCGTTGCAGATGCAGAACCTTGCTTCGTCCCTCGGCCTGGATTGGCTCAACCAGTCGAACCCGAACGGTTGGCCCGGTATCTCTGAAGTGGTCTCTCGCAGCAAGTACGTGATCTTCGGTTTGATCCTGGTCGGGATCATGCTGCTGCGCCCGCAGGGACTGCTGCCAAGCCAGATCCGCAAACAAGAGCTCCGGCATGAGGAGCACGAGGCGATCGCCGCGCCCCGTCAGCTGCAGGCCTGACATGGCGCCCATCCTGAAAGTCGACGGCGTGACCAAACGATTCGGGGGGCTCGTCGCCGTCGACAATGTCAGCTTCGAGGTCGAGGAAGGCGAGGTGTTCGCCCTGATCGGCCCCAACGGGGCCGGCAAGACGACCCTCTTCAACTGTGTCACCGGGTTCTACAAACCGACCTTTGGGAGGGTGACGTTTCGCGGCCGCGACGTGACCGGCTTTCCTCCGCACCGCACCGCCAAGGCGGGCATCGCGCGCACGTTCCAGAACATCCGGCTCTTCGACTACATGTCCGCGATCGACAACGTCCGGCTCGGTCACCACTGCCGGATGCACTCCAAGCTCTGGGACTCACTGTTCAAGACCCCATTCGAGCGCGGCGAGGAACGAAGGATCACTGAACACTCCATGGAGCTGCTGGCACTGGTCGGGCTGGATCGCCAGGCCGAAAACTATGCTCGGAACCTCGCTTACGGCCAGCAGCGCCGACTCGAGATCGCGCGCGCCCTTGCCACCGACCCCAAGCTCTTGCTTCTGGACGAGCCGGCCGCCGGATTCACGCCACAGGAAAAGGTGGAGCTAATGGAGCTCGTTCGCACGATCCTCGCGCGCGGGATCACCGTCTTCTTGATCGAGCACGACATGAGGGTCGTCATGCAGGCGTCACAGCGCATCGTCGTCCTCGACCACGGCGAGAAGATCGCGGAGGGTCCGCCTGTGGAAGTCCGCAACAACCCGCGGGTGATCGAGGCCTACCTGGGCAAGTCCGCCTGATGGCGCTTCTGGAAGTTTCCGGAATCGACGTCTTCTACGGCCGCGTCGCGGCCGTGCGTGGAGCCACGTTGTCTGTCGACAGGGGCGAGGTCGTGGCCTTGATCGGTTCCAACGGCGCCGGCAAGACGACGACTCTGCGCACGATCTCGGGTTTGCTTCATCCGCAGCGCGGCACGATCAAGTTCGACGGCCAGGACATCACCCACACACCGCCGCAGAAGATCGTCAACCTCGGTATCTGCCAGTCTCCCGAAGGCCGGCGGCTCTTCACCAGGATGAGCGTGCTCGACAACTTGCGCATGGGCGCCTACACGCGAAGCAACGGCGCCGAGATCAAGGCCGACATGGATCGAGTGTTCGAGCTGTTTCCCCGCTTGAAGGAGCGGGCGAACCAGATCGCCGGCACACTGTCGGGCGGCGAGCAGCAGATGTGTGCGATGGGGCGTGCGCTCATGGCCAAGCCCAAGGTGTTGATGCTTGACGAGCCGTCGCTCGGCCTCTCCCCCATCCTCGTCGAGACGATCTTCAGCATCGTGCGCGAGATCAACGCGCAGGGCACGCCGGTGCTGCTCGTCGAGCAAAACGCCAACAAGGCGCTGGACGTCGCGCACCGTGGTTACGTGCTGGAGACTGGTTCGATCGTGAAGACGGGCACCGGCAAAGAGCTGCTCGCTTCTGAGGACGTCCAGAAGGCGTACCTCGGGATGTAGTCGGGCTACTGACCGGGCGGTCGGTAGCTCGAGACGAAGAGGTAGATGAGGACGGCCGCGAAGGCCGCGTACTCGAGGATCACGTTGCGCGTGAAGCTGTCCTCGACGGTGTGCCGGACCAGACCGCGATTGATGTACCAGGCGAACAGGAGCATGACCGCGAATGGTCCTTCGCTCACCACGAGCCAGCTCGACAGCGCGGTGATCGCCCACGCCAGGAAGGTGACCACCTGGGCGACGAAGAGGGCGAAGGTAAACGCGCGGCGCGGAGCGATCTGCGTCCCATTGACCCTGAAGCTGCGGTACGACGCCAGGAAGGTGATCACAAAGATCCAGACCAGCCGAAGGACGATGTTGAAGGGAATCGTCACCAGGACGAGGTACGCACCCGCGACGACCAGAACCAGGAGCGTCTCCTGCACCAGGATGTGGCCCCGCTTCTCGGAGTCGCGAAGGCGCAAGTAGTCGAGTCGCGCCAGCAGCACGAACCCGGCACCGAAGGTCGCGGTGAGCAGCAGGTACTTCCACAGCTCTGGGACGAGGATCGACAGGCCGGCCAGCGTCACGGCGCCGAGTGCGACCGGGATGTAGTGCTCGATGCGCGGGAACTCGGCCGTCCCGCGCAGATACCCGAGCAAGGCTGGGGCCGCCACCACGACCAAGCCCAGCGCCAGCGCCCAGACCTGACCCTGACCCAGTAGCTCGGACTTGAAGCCGAGCGCGATCGAGACCAGGACCACGGCGGCAAAGATCAGAAAGGCCCGATCGCGCTCGCTGGCGACTACCACAGTCGACCTTGCGTACTTCTCCTCGGGAGCCGGCGGCGTCTTCATTTGACCCGAGGAAGTTTAGCTGTCGGCGCGGCCATATCGGTCCTCGAGCCGGATCACGTCGTCGATCTCAGGTGTTGAGACCTCGAAGATGTCGGCGTCGTCGACGGCGGTCAGGCGGTGACGGGTGAGCGGAGGCATGTGCACTGTGTCTCCGGCGTTCATGCGGACCTTCTCCAGCTCGCCGTTCAGCCTCCCCATCTCGATGTCGATCGTGCCCGTGCTCACGAGCAGCCACTCGTCTTTGTGCTCGTGGTACTGAAGCGAAAGCGCTTCTCCCCGATTGACGTGGAGAATCTTGCCCAGGTAGCGGTCAGTGATCGCCCAGCGGATCTCATAGCCCCACGGTTTGTCGACGCGCGTTTGATCGGCGCGGGTGACCTCAGGAATGCGTTCAGGCATGCGCGCGAAGGCCGACGATGTCCTCGAGAGCGGCGAGGCGAGCTTCCACGGCCGCCTTGTCGGCCGCCTCTGAATAGATGCGAACCAAGGCCTCGGTGCCACTGGCGCGGAGCAGCACCCAGCTTCCGTCGGCGAGATAGAACTTGAAGCCGTCGTCCGAGCGAATCCGCTCGACCTTGACCCCCGCCACCTGGCTCGGTTCGTGGGTCTCCAGCGTATGCAGGATTCGCTTCCGGTCCTGGTCGTACGTCTCGCGATCGAGATGGATGTCGTGACGCGCGTATGCGTGCGGGCCCACGCGCCGCTCGAGGGCCGCCAGGATTTGAGACACCGGCTGGCCGTACTTGACGATCATGTCCGCGAAGAGCAGGCCGATCAGGATGCCGTCGCGCTCCGGGATGTGACCCTTGATCGCGAATCCACCCGACTCCTCGCCGCCCAGCACCGCTTCCGTCTCGATCATCTTCGGCGCCACGTTTTTGAATCCCACCGGAACCTCGTAGACGGGCACGCCAAACTCAGCGCCCAGCTTGTCCACCATCGATGTCATGTTCACCGTCTTCACCACCGGACCGACCATGTGCCGGATGTCGAAGAGGTAGAGCATCAGCAGCGCGAAGACCTGCAGCTGGTTTATGAACCGGCCGGTCTCGTCGATGATCCCCACGCGGTCCGCATCGCCGTCGGTGCAGATGCACAGGTCGTGCCCTCCGCCCCGCATATATGCGATGGAGGAATCGATGTTGGGCGGAATCGGTTCGGGGTTGACGCCACCGAACAATGGGTTGCGGTCGCTGTGGAGCTCGACGACATCGGTGCGGCCTCCCTCGAGCAGCTCCTTGATGTAGCCATAACCTGACCCGTGCATGCACTCGTGCACGATGTGCAAACCTGCGGACTTGATCGCGTTGAGGTCGACCATGCGTCCAATCTGCGCGTAGTACGGGGCTCGGGGGTCGTAGACGGAAACCATCTCCCCGGAAGCGGAGCGATCTGGCACCGGCACGCTGTCAAGCGCGTTGATGCGCGGCTCGAGCTCCGCGATGACGTCGGGAGATGCTGAGCTACCGGTCTCAGTCTTGAACTTGATGCCATTGAAGAGGTACGGGTTGTGGCTCGCGGTCACCACGGCGGCCGCGGTTGCCTTGCGATCGATGACCGTCCACGACGCCACTTGGGTTGGCGACGGGCGATCGAAGATGAGACTGCGGACCCCGGAAGCCGCAAACACGTCGGCCACGGTCCGAGCAAAGTCCTCCGCCGCGAACCTGCAGTCGTAGGCGACGACGGCGAGAGGCGCCGGTGACAACGAGAGCATGTATTCGGCCGAGCCCTTGGCGACGCGACGGACGTTGGCAAACGTGAAGTCGTCGGCCACCACCCCGCGCCAGCCATCGGTGCCGAACTTGATCTGGTCGGGCATGGCTAGTGTCTCGACGCCGAGGTCCGCCGCA
>DATNOD010000072.1:0-25963 GCA_035601515.1 Candidatus Eiseniibacteriota bacterium
CGAAGAGAACTCGCCCTCCAGAGCGTCAATGGCGGCGCGCAAACGCTTGGGATCGTCGTCGCCACTGTCGAGCTCGCGAGCCTGAAACTCGCGAATCGCTGCCTCCAGTTTCGAGAGGGGTGTGCCCCCTTCCCCCTGCATGAGAGCAGCATACCAAACATTCGTTCGGAGTTTAATACGTTAACACGCCAAAAACCTCAAAACGCGCCTGAATCCACCAATCCCAACCCCAACTCCTTCTTCCCAGTCCTTCTGCGATAGGGACAGCGCAACTCAGGGGGCCAAGCGTTCGATCCGCCAACCGTCTTCCCTCTGGCGGACGTACCGGAGGCGGTCGTGCAGGCGATCGGCTCGGTTTTCCCAGAACTCGATCCAGTCTGGCCTCATCCCGTAGCCGCCCCAATCCGCCGGCAACGGCACTGTTTGCGAGTATCGCCGGTCGAGCTTAGCCACCGCCCTCTCGAGCACTGTGCGCGAGGGCACGACCCGGCTCTGTCGCGAGGCCAGCGCCGAGAGCTGCGCTCCCCTCGGCCGTGAGTGGAAATAAGCGGTCGAGTCCGCGCGGGAGAGCCTGCTCACCCTCCCCGAGACCCTCACCTGGTGGCGGGTCAACGACCAGTAGAAGACGAGCGCGGCGCGATTGTTCGCCGCGAGATCGCGACCCTTGCGGCTCTCGTAGTTCGAATAGAAGAGAAACCTTCCGGCCTCGAGGCCTTTGAAGAGCACCATGCGCACGGACGGCGCTCCGCGCGCATCCGCGGTCGCCAGCGCAATCGCGTCGGGCTGGAGCGCGCCCTTGCGGTCCGCGTCGCGGTACCAGCGCCGAAAAAGGACGAGCGGGTCCGCCGGCGCTCGCGACTCTATGAGCAACTACGAAGCCGTCTCTTGAGGCACGTATTTCCGCAGCTGCTCGAGGGCCGCGCGCTGCAGACGCGAGACGTGCATCTGGCTGATGCCCAACCGGCGCGCGATCTCCGACTGTGACATCTGCTCGTAGAAGCGCATGGCCATGATCGCCCGCTCGCGCGGGGTGAGGTGCTCCATCGCGCGGTTCAGGACGTCGCGCATCTCAACGCGGTCGATCTCCGGATCTTCGCTGCCTATCTGGTCTGCGATGGAACGCTGGTCCTGTCCATCGCTCGAGCCGATCGGCTGGTCGAGCGACAGCGGCGAGTATGCGGGCCCGATCTCCATCGCCTCCGTGACGTCGTCAGGCGTGACCCCAAGTCTGTCGGCCAGCTCCCCAACAGTTGGCTCTCGGCCGAGCTCATTCTTCATCTGCTCGTTGACCCGGACCACCGACTGGTGGAGCTCCTGCAGGCGGCGCGGAAACCGGATGGCTGTGCCCTTGTCGCGGAAATGGCGCTTGATCTCGCCCGCCACGGTCAGCGTCGCGAAGGTCGTGAACTCGTAGCCGAGGTCGGGGTCGAAGCGATCGATGGCCTTGATCAGCCCGAGATAGCCGACCTGGACGATGTCGTCCAGCGGCTCGCCACGGTTCTGAAACTTGCGTGCCAGGAAGTAAACGAAGTCTCGATAGGCGTCAACGAGCTGCGCGCGAATACGATCGCGTTCTGCGGGGTCCGTTGTCTCCTTGTAGCGACGGTGGAGCGCCCGCAGCTCCTCGCGCGGCGGCCGCTGCTTGGCAGCCATTGGGTCAGTCTCTAGTGTGCGCGGGTCAGGACGCCAGGTACTTGACCATGCGGAAGCGCACGTGACCGGTTCGCGGCTCGACCTCCGGCCGGAAGTCGTCGACGAAGCAGCGGATCATCTCGTAGGCGAGGCGCTGGAGCTCGGCCTGCGCCTCGGCATCCGGCATGGCTACAGGCACTTTGAGATGGCCTTCATTCGTGATGAGATCGACGTCGACGACGAGCGCGCGGTTGGTCGCGAAGTAATTCAGCTTCAGGTCGGCCGGAGCGTCCATGTTGCGCGCAGCCTCGATCGCGCTGTCGCACGCCTGCGTGAGCGCAATCGAAAGCTCATCGAGGTCGACGAGGCTGAGCCCGAGCTGACCCCCCAGCGTCACCGCCACCCGCTTGGCGACGGGTATGAACGCGGCTGACGCCGGGATCTTCAGCTCCGCGAGGTCGCGCTTCACGGTTACTCGGTTCCTTCCTCGCCGTTGGTGGTCCGCTGCATCTTTCGAGCCGCCGCCGCCTCGAGCTCTTCGCGCTTCCGCTTGGCCGCCGCGACGCCGTCCTGGATCGCTTTCCCGACCGGGTGGTCGGGGTCGCTCACCATCTGGCGCGCCTTCTGCGCGGCTTCCCGCGCCCGCTGCACAGGTTCGCTGCCTGAGAGCTCGATCGTCTTGCTTCTCAAGTTGTCGACCTGGCCGCGACCGGGACCAGATGCGATGTATGCGCCGGCGATCAGACCGATCAGACCGCCCAGGATGAACCAGCCGAATGCGCCGCCTCCGCCGTTTCCTTCGTCAGCCACAGCTAACCTCCTAAAACCTGGCGAAATAGACTCCGACCCGCAACCCTCACGCCGTACACGGCAGCTTTGATGCCGCGGCCGACAGCGGCCGCGCCTCGACCGCCTGTGCGAAGCCCTACGTTGACGCCCGCGGTGATGTCATTGACGTTGCCGATCGTCTGTCGCACCTCGGGCAAAGTCTCTTTCATCTCTTCGTTCGTCGTCTCCAGCAATTCCTCCACTGCGCCCAGGGTTCGGCGCAGCCGCAATAAGAGTGCGGCGAGGGCAAGCGCCACCAGCAGGGCGGCGATCCCAAACGCCAACCACATGAAGCTCTGTGGAGTCACTGTTGCAAATACCCTCTATGTACGGACGGCAAACACTGGCAAGGTTATATGAGACGGAACCCGGTCGGTTCCGTCTCATCGCCGGGCGCTGCGCGCGCGGCTGCTCTACCTCCGAGGAGGTTTGGATTGGCTAAAAGTCTGCTCCACACAACGCAAGGCGGTGCTCTCCACGCTGGGGCCGGCCGGAATAAATCCGGCCTACACGCGGCGATTAGTTGCGCGGCTGCCCGCCGGCCGCAGGCGCTTTTGGTTCCTGCTGCTGGCGCTGCAGGCGAGGCACGAAACGAGCGAGCGGCTGCAGCAGCAGCGCGAACACGACGGCCGGCAACACATTGGCCTGGCCAAGGCGAGCCGATGGAAGGCCGAGGTAATCCCAGAACTGGCCCAGGCCGAAGCCAAGGGCGGTCATGACAAGGATCGGAACATAGGCTCGGCGGCGATAGCGCAGGAATGCGTAGAAGAGTTGGGACACGATCAGCACGCCGAGCACGGCCACGACCAGCCCAGGCGGCACCAGGTTCAGAACCGGCGGCAAAAGGCTCCCTCCGGGACGCGGCGGTGGGTTGTCCTGAGCGAGCTCAGGTGGGTCCCCTGCCTTGGCTTTCCAAGTCCCGTCTGAGCGGGCTTGTGGTCGGCTATCCGGACTCCGGGGTCCCTAATCTCCGTCTGTTGGGCAGCCAGCACGCGCACGCGCCCCGTTGGAAGCGTTGTCATTCTACGAAGCGACGGACTAGGTAAGTAAAGCGTCCTCTGGGGTCCCGCGACGAAGTCGCGGGAGGCACTGGCCGCGCCCCTTTGGAAGCAGACCCATACTACCGGTCGGATTTCTCGGTCGTGACGACCTTGATGTGCAGCTCCTCGAGCTGCGACTGGTCCACCTCAGAGGGCGCGCCGAGCATCAGGTCCGACATCGACTGCGTCTTCGGGAACGCGATCACATCGCGGATGTTGTCGGTACCGCCAAGCATCATCACGATGCGGTCGATGCCCGGTGCGATTCCACCATGAGGAGGCACTCCGTAGGTGAACGCCTCGAGCAGAGTGCCGAACCGGGCGCGAATCAGATCGAGCGGCATGCCGAGCAGCTGGAAGACTCGCTCCTGCATCGCCGGGTCGTAGATCCGAAGGCTTCCTCCACCGAGCTCGTAGCCGTTGCACACGATGTCGTAGGCATGCGCCCGGACGTCATAGGGCCGCTCCGCTACGAAGGTCATGTCCTCGTCGAACGGCCGCGTGAACGGGTGATGGGCATACGTAAGCCTGCCTTGGTCGTCCTCTTCAAATAGGTATGTCGGGTTGATCCACAGAAACTTCCATTCGCCCTCGCGGATCAGTTTCCGGCGCCGCGCGACCTCGTGCCGGATCAGGCCCATCACCGTCTCCGCCTTGCGGCGACGATCGGCCGCGATGAGGACCAGGTCGTCTGGGCCCGCACCGGTGAGCCTCGCGATCTCCTTGCTCTCCTCTTCGCTGATGAACTTGTCGAGCGCGCCTCCCGGCGTCCACGCAAGACCTTGTCCGCCTGCGCCTTTCGCGACCGTGACCAGCTCGTCTAGCTCACGCCTCGCCATGCCCTTTCCACCTGGCACTGCAAGAGCACGCACGACCCCGCCCGCTGCGAGGACCTTGCCGAAGACCTCGACTTTCGTGCCGCCGAGAGCCGCGCCGAGGTCCACGATCTCCAGCTCGTAACGGAGGTCTGGCTTATCGGAGCCGTAGCGCAGGAACGAGTCTTTGATGTCCAGTCGGGGAAAAGGCAGCTGAAGCTTCACGCCAAGCACTTTGTCCCAGAGCTCGGCGAATAGACCCTCGATCAGAGCGAACACGTCCTCCTCGTCGCAGAACGACATCTCCAGGTCGAGCTGCGTGAACTCGGGCTGACGGTCAGCGCGCAGGTTCTCGTCTCGGAAACAACGCGCTATCTGGTAGTAGCGCTGGACACCGGAGACCATCAGCAGCTGCTTCAGCATCTGCGGAGCTTGCGGCAGAGCGTAGAAGTTGCCGGGATGCAGGCGTGAGGGGACCAGGAAGTCGCGCGCGCCTGATGGCGAGCTCCGAGTCATGATCGGCGTCTCCACCTCGACAAAGTCGCGCGCGTCCATGTGGTCGCGGATGATCTTGTTGACGCGACTTCGAAGCTCGAGCATTTGCGTCATAGACGGCCGGCGCAGGTCGAGATATCGATACTTGAGCCTCGTCGCCTCGTCTGCGTTGACGTCGTCCTGGATTTCGAAGGGTGGGGTCTTTGCCTCCGAGATGATCTCCAACTCATCCGCCACGACCTCAACCGCTCCGGTGGCGATCTTCGGGTTCTCCGAACCGCTCGGTCGGAGGCCCACCGTGCCTTTGACACGAATTACAAACTCGTTTCTCAATTCCGCTTGGACCATCGCGATCGACCTGATCACGACCTGCACAATGCCCCAGCGGTCGCGAAGGTCTATGAACGTGACGCCGCCATGGTCGCGCCGCCGCGCGACCCAGCCGTAAAGGTCGACTTCGCGACCAGTGTCACTCGCGCGCAGCGAACCGCAATGCGGAGCCGTGTAGCCGCTCACGCCAACCGCTCAGGGAGCTCGTCCCATGAAACCTCGGCCTGTTCTCCGCTTGCCATGTCGCGCAGCCGGGCCACGCGCCGCGGCGCTTCTTCAGCGCTCAGCATCACCACCCAGCGAGCGCCCAGCTTGTTTGCCGACCGCATCTTGGCCGCCAGGCTCTTGGCCTCGTAGTCGACGGCGACCGAACGAACGCGCCGGCAGATGCGTGCAACTTCAGCGGCGGCGATCTCCTGGCCTCCGTCCGCGAGCACCACGACGTCGGCGGCGGCCGCTGCAATAACCTCCACCCCACTCGCGGCCATCACGTCGACGACTCGGTCGAAGCCTCCCGCGAACCCAACCGCGGGAGTCGACGGCCAACCCTCGGCCTCTGCGAGCCCGTCGTAGCGGCCGCCCGCCGCCAGTGCGTCCTGCTGCCCGGACGCACCCGCCGGATAGAACTCGAAGACCGTGCGCGTGTAGTAGTCGAGGCCGCGCACGAGATATGGGTTGTGGACGTACTCGATGCCGGCTGCGTCGATCAGCCTCCGCACGTGAGCCCAAGCATCGGCACATGGCTCACATAGGTGGTCGGTGATGCGAGGAGCATCGACCTTGAAAGGTTGGTCCTGGGCGAACTTGGAATCGAGTAGTCGCAATGGATTCCGCTCGAGGCGAAGCTGCGAGTCAGCGTGCAGGCGCCCCTTGAGCGGCCTGTAGTAATCCTTCAACCGCTCGAGATACGCCGGCCTGCAGACGTCGTCGCCGATAGAGTTCAGCTGCAGCGACAGCGCGCTGATCCCCGACTCATGCAGCCATCCGGCTGCGATCTCGATCACTTCGGCGTCGAGCGCCGGGCTGGCTGAGCCGATTGCCTCGACGTCTAGCTGATAGAACTGGCGATACCTTCCCTTCTGCGGTCGGTCGTATCGGAACATCGGCCCGACAAGATAGAGCCGCACCGGCTGTGGCCCTTGGTTGAGGCCGCCTTCGAAATATGCACGAACGACGCCAGCCGTGGCCTCGGGCCGCAGGGCGAGCTTTCGGCCGCCGCGATCCTCGAATCGATACAGCTCTTTGGAGACGGCATCAGTGTCCTCACCTACGCGTTCGATGAGCTCGACGTGCTCGATGATCGGGGTCACGATCTCCTGGTAACCGAACCGCATCGCGACCTCGGCCGCCGCCCGCTCGGTGGCGCGCCAGAGAGGTCGGTCGCGCGGGAGTAAGTCGCGAACGCCGCGCACGGCCTTGATCGGTTCGGAGCGTGGCATTGGAGTACCGATTGTATGTACGTAGGCGAAACCACTAGCGCGCCCGGCTAGTATCTCTGGCGCAAATGCCGGCCGATCTCACAGCACTCGTGCAGCTCGTTTCCTTGATCCTCGCCGCGCTCGCGCTGGTGATGGGGGCCTATCTACTGATCATCGGCAGGCGCCCGTGGCGCGGTGACCAGGACGAAGGCGTTGCCCCTCGGGTCCGGCTGCTCGGGTTGAGCTACATCCTGGTTTTCGGCTCGGCGATGATCCAGATCATCGTCCAGCCTCACGCCCTCGAAGGCGAGCTGCTCGGTGGGCTGATGGTCCTGGGCGGCATGATCGTCATCGTCGTCGTGCTGCTGGAGGCCCGCGCCTCACGACAATCCGCTCGCGAAGACCAGTCCGACCGGCTCGACCGGCGACTCGGTAATCCGTAGGGCCCGGGACCGACTACATTCCCTTCGGCGTCGCGCGCCAGCCGGCGGCCGCGGTCAGCGACTCTGAAAGCTCATCGAGATGGACCGGCTTGCTCATGTAATCGTCGAACCCTGCCCGCAAGCACCTCTCCTGGTCGCCCGGCGCTGACATCGCCGTGAGCGCGACCAGCCGCGGCCGCGAGCCACGCGGCCAGCGCCGGACGATGGCCTCCGCCGCTTCGAGCCCGTCCATCTCCGGCATCAGCACGTCCATGAGCACCGCGTCATAACTCTCTCGAGCGACCGCGGCCACGGCCTCGCGCCCGTTTGTGACCACATCGACGTGGTGCCCGAGCTTGGTCACAAGCCTGCGCAACGTGTTCTGGTTGAGAAGGTTGTCCTCGGCGACCAACACCTTCAGCACACCTGGCGCCACAACCGGGTGGGGCTCAGGCGCAACTTCCTGGTGCGCACCGACCTGCGCCATCACATCGTGCAGCTTGTGCGGCGGCACCGGCTTGGTGAGGGTCGCCTGCACCACCCCGCTGTCCGCGGCACCCGCCTCCTCCTCGCCGGGAAGCGCCGCCGTGATGAGCACGATCGGAAGCTGTTCTGGTGAGCGCTGAGACCGAAGCGCGATTGAGACCGCCAGACCGTCGATGGTGGGGCGCCTGTGTTCGACGATCGCGATGTCGAACTCCTGCCCAGCTTGCACGAAGGCGAGGGCCTCCGCAACTGTCGCGGGAGTAGCGGGCGCGCCCCACAGCTCCGACTGCAGCGCGAGCACACGCCGCTCGGTGGGATCGGCAGCCACGACCAGCACGCGCATGCCCTCCATCGTTCGCTGCGCGATCGCGACGGGCGCATGCATCACCTGAGTGAGGATCGTGAAGGCGAACGTCGTGCCGGCGTCGGGTCCCGCCTCGACTCCACCCTGGTCGACGCGCAGCTCGCCATCCATCATCTCCACGAGCCGGCGGCAGATGGACAGGCTGACGATGGCCAGCGCGTCGCCCGGTTCATCCAGATCGGGCAGCGAAGCATCGTCGCTCAGACCGCCGCGAAGGATGCGAGCCGGCACGCCGCGGCCGGTGTCGCGGACTCGGACGTGGAGCTCGAGAAGATCACCGCGTTGCTGGCAGCTGAGCTCGACGCCGACTCCGCCGCGCTCAGTGCGCTCGATGCTGCCGTGGAGCAGTGCCAGCATCACCTGCTCGATCCGACGCGAGTCACCGATGATGACGCTGGGCACGTCGGGCTCGGCGCGAAACGACAGGTCGATGCTCTTGGCCCCGGCTTCTTCAACGACCATGCCCAGGCACGACTCGACGCTCGCGCGGACATCGAACGGGTGAAGCGCCAGCTCGAAGTCTCCGCTCTGAATCACGGCGGCGTCGAGGATGTCGTCGAGGAGCCTCGCGACGCGATTGGCGCCGCTCTCGGCGACTGAAGAAAGCTCGCGCTGCTCGCTGGTCGTCGCGATCGCCGACAACATGCTGGCCGCCATCACGATGGCGTTCAGCTCGTTGCGAAGCTGATGACCAAAATCAGCAAGCAGGTCTTCGCGACCAACTGTTGAAAGCGGGGGCGCGGCGCCCGGCATCGGTATTGCGGATGCTGGCGGGTTCGTGTCTGAAGTGCTGTCTTGCACGTCTCGCGTTTCCATCAATAGAGCTGGTCGGGGTCGGGTTGGGCCGCAGGCACAAACATCTCCTCGGCGAGCTCGACCCCGTTGCTCCGGAAGTGCTGCAGGTACGCCGACCGTGCGCCGGTCGCGGTGTGATACCCGACCGCGCGCCCATCAGCGGAAACGCCGACCTGCCGAAACGCGAACAGCTCCTGGAGCGCGACCTCGCCGTCTTTCAATCCCATCACCTCGGCGACGCTGACGACCTTGCGCGAGCCCCCGCGCAGCCGTTCCGTCTGCACGATGACGTTGATCGCTGACGCGATCTGTGTGCGGATGGCTCTTGACGGCAACTCTGCGCCGGCCAAGAGGACAAGTGTCTCGAGGCGGTTCGTGGCGTCCCGCGGGTTGTTGGCGTGCAGCGTGCTCATCGACCCGTCATGACCGGTGTTCATGGCTTGCAGCATGTCGAGCGCCTCCGGTCCGCGACATTCGCCGACGACGATTCGATCCGGGCGCATGCGAAGGCAGTTGCGAACCAGGTCCCGGATGGAGATGGCGCCTCGGCCCTCGACGTTCTGTGGCTTCGACTCGAGGCTGATCACATGCACCTGCCGAAGCCGCAGCTCGGCGGCGTCTTCGCAGGTGACGATTCGCTCATTGCCGGGGATGAACCCGGACAGCACGTTGAGGAGCGTCGTCTTTCCCGAGCCGGTGCCACCCGAGACCAGAATGTTCAAACGCGTCCTTACTGCCGCGTCGAGGTAGCCCATGATCGCGGCCGTCGCGCCGCCCGTGCTGACGATCTGCTCCGGGCTCAAGACCTCGCGACCGAACTTTCGAATCGTGAGGCATGGACCGTAAATCGCCACCGGCGGGATGACCACGTTGACGCGGGAGCCGTCCTTGAGCCGTGCGTCACACATCGGCTCTGACTCGTCGACCCGCCGGCCGATCGTCGACACGATGCGGTCGATGACGCGGCGCAGGCTGCGTTCGTCCTCGAATGCGAGGTTGGTCAGCTCGATCTTCCCTCGCCTCTCGACGAAGATCTGCTCCGGCCGGTTGACCATGACCTCGCTCACATCGGGGTCGCGCAAGAGGCTCTCGAGCGGGCCGAGCCCGATCACCTCGTCGAACAGAATCTCGACCAGGCGGTCTTTGTCGACAGCCGTTACGAGCGCTGCCGGCGGCTTGGCACGGAAGTGCTCCTCGGTCAGCTGCAACAACAGGCGACGGATGCCGGCGCGGTTGTTGATGTCGATCTGCGCCGTGTGATGGGCGAGGAGCTGGGCGTGGATCTCGGCTTTCGCGGCCGCCATGGCGGGGCTCAAAGGCGCGGCATCTGCGAGCTCCATTGGAATCGTGAGGACTTCCTCGGTCACCACCGTGGGCGCTGGCGTAGGCGGTTTGACGACCTGCTGGGGAGCCGTGGCAGGCGCCGGCGCCGTGGTTGCCGTCATCGGCGACTGCTGGTAGCGACGGTCGAAACGCTCCGAAAGCTTCATCGGATCTGCTTCCTCATCGCGGCGCTGATGCGCATGCGCGCACGTACCGCCGCTTTCTGAACGGCGGGGTCGGAGTCGGAGCCCAGGAGCCGAAGGGCGTCGGCTCCGGCGGGATCACCGATCATCGCCAGCGCCCGGCATGCGGCCACTCGGATCTCTGTATCGCATATGCGGTCCTGCGCCATTCTGACGAGAAGGGGCGTCCTCAGCGCATCTCCACGCAATCCACATGCCATGAGGACCGTAACCGTCGTCTTGACGTTACCGCCATCGCGCAGAAGTGCCTCAAAATCGATGTCGGAAGCCGCCTGAGCGAGCTCTTTTGCCACCCGGTAGATCGGGAGGCGGTCGGCATGAGCCATGAGGGCATCGACCACCCGCCGGCCACCCGCCCGGCCCAAAGCGCGAACCGCGGCCTCCTGAACCGCCGGCTCGGGGTCGTCCAGCATGTCCGCCAGCCAAGGCACCGCATCAGGTAGCCGAAGCGCGCCGCACAGCCTTGCGCCTGCGATGCGGATGGCGGCGTCTGGGCTGACCAGCGAATCGAGCAGCTCCGCCTCGAGGCCGCTCCGGCGAAACGCTTGCGTCACGGTCAATTGAGCCGCCAGCGCCATCCCCGCGCGCTCCATCGCGGCGGTGATCACATCGGCGACAGGAGCGCCGTCAGCCAGGAGCTCCGGTGCCTTGGCATCGATCAAGACGCGGGGATCGCCCGAGAGCGCGGTGGCGAGAGCGCGGTCGATCTTGGCCGCCACGCGTGATCGCGGAGCCTGCTGCCGGAAGGTACCCGCCTTCCGGGTGACCCGGCGTGAATCAGCGTCAGGAGGGGGTTTGTTGCTCAACCTGTGGTGGGATGCGCGGGTCGATCTGGGGGGACGTTGGTACATTATCGGCGTTTTGAACGCCCGCGAGGTTCGTGACGGACCCGGGGCGGGGGAGGAAGGACCACTAGTGGCTGCGAGCGGCGAGCTCGAGGCGGACAAGCCGTCCGTCCTGCAGCTTCGTGTGCGCGTCCTCGAAATGTCGTCGGTTTTTGCAGAGCTCTCGGACGGCGCGCTTCGCGCCCTGGCCCGGCGGATGCAGGCGGTGAACCTCGCACCGGGCGACACACTGAGGCTCGGCAGCACCGGCGGCGACGTCGTCATGTTCCTGGCGTCTGGGGTGGCCGAGCAGTCGATCACGGACTCTTCCGGCAAGCTCCTGCTCACCCGCAGGCCGGCGCCCGGCGACCTGCTCATCCTCCCCGCCCCCCGCACCGGTGACCGCTATGTGACCAGCATCCGCGGCCTCTCGAACTCGATCTTGCTCACGCTCGATCGCGACGGGCTGCTCGCGGGCATCGGCCAAGACGTCGAGCGCGTAGCCATAACCCTGGACAAGCTCTGGGAACAGCAAGTCGCCGCGGCTGCCGCCACCCAAGCGCAGAGCGCCTCGCGAACGTCGGCGCCGATCGTCGCGTTCTTCTCGGCCAAGGGCGGCTCCGGCGTCAGCACCCTGGCGGTCAACACTGCGGCCGCGCTGTCCGCCCGCATGCCGAAGCAGGTGTTGCTCATCGACCTGTCGGCGCCATTCGGGCACGCCGCCCTGTTCGCCGATCTCGTCGCCACGGGGTCGATCGCGGGCGCGTCCAAGGCCGCGCCGGCCGATTTCGAGAAGAACCTGCGGGGCGCCATCGTCTACCACAAGACCGGACTGGGAGTCCTCCCTGGGACTCTCCGCCCCGAGCAGGTTGACCTGATGACGGCGGACCTCACCGGCCGGGCGCTCGACGTGACGACCGCGTGGCATCGCTTGGTCGTGGCCGACCTCGGCACCTCTCTCGCGGAAGCGAGCCTCGTGGTGATCGAGCGCGCGGATCGACTGGTCGTCGTGGTGCCGCCCGAGATCGCAGCGATGACCGACGCGCGGAGGTCCCTGGCGGTGTTCCGCGACATCATGAACGTGCCCGACAACAAGCTCGAGCTCGTCCTCAATCACCGCGTGCCGGGTGCGCCCCTTGACCGAAATGCGGTCGAGTCCATCCTCGGCCACAAGATGTCGCTGACGATCAACTTCGACGACTCGCGGCCCGAGGATGCGACGCTGGCGGGCAACCTGGTCCTGCAACGAGATCCCTCTTCCCAGGTCTCGCGCGGTTCGAACGAGCTGGCGCGTTTGATCGTTGGGAAGTTAAAGCTCGATGGGTAACAGCGGGCGGGATTCCCCTCACCCCGGCGCTGCGCAGCGGGGAGCTCCCCACAGGGTGGGGAGCCCAGCGCAGGCACTCGTCGAGTTCGCGATCGCCCTCCCGATCCTCATCCTGCTCGTGGCGGGCGTCCTCGAGCTGGGCCGGGGCTACTCATACGCCGTGGCCACCTCTGATGCCGCGCGAGACGGCGCCCGCGCCGCCGCCGGCAAGACGGCGACGACGAACGGCCCGGGCATTGCGGCGATGTGCGACGTTATCAAGGCCGACCTCGTGGCGGTGTCGTCCAGCGTCAGCTGCGCAACCCAGGTCGGCCACTCTCCGCCATTTGTTGCGGGTACCGACTACTCCGCGCCCGCAGGGGGCCAGGTCGTCGTCGTCGTGTACTGCGGCGCCAGCGCCAACTGCACGGGCAGCGTCAGCACCCTGACTCAGTCCGAGGTCGATGTTTATGTCTACTACGGGTTCAACGATCTGAACCTGCTCGGCGGCCTCGTCACGATCTCGGGCTCGAGCAAGACCACGACGTCCTGGTGAGGCGCCACAGCCGGGCGCAGGCACTCGTGGAATTCGCTCTCGTGGCGCCGGTTTTGCTGCTCATCATCGGGGCCACTGTCGATATGGGTCGCGGCCTGCTGCTCTACTCTCTCCTGTCCGGCGCGTCAAGAGACATGGCCAGGCAGGCTGCCCTCAACTACTACAGCGGCTCCAACTCGCTGCCGCCAGATTGCACGGCGCTTGCGACGCCGTGTTCACTGAACTCGATCGTCAACGGCGCCCACCTCCTAGACCCGCTGGGAATACAGGTGGTCTACCACGACTCCGCATCGATCAGCGCGGCGCCGGCGAGCGACGGCACGTACACGGCGAACGCCAACCCCAAGCTGCCCGGCACCATCGCGCTCGCCGGCGGAACCAGCACGAACACCGTCTACGTCTTCATCTATGAGATCGATTCGTCGGGCGGCCCGAATCCCAGGTGGAGCTGCCCGTCGTGTGCCGCGGCCAACGGCGCGTACGTGCGCACGTCAGGTCATCAGCTGGTGGTGGTCGACCTCAAGCTGAAATGGCAACCGGTCCTCGCCGGCCTGCTCGGCCTGCCTTCGACGATCACCTTCGATTCGCAGTCGGTGGCGCGGATGGAGTTCTGATGCGCAGGCAGTCGGGCCAGGTGATGGTTATAGTCGCCGTCGCGCTGCTGGCGCTGATCGGCTCCGCGGCATTGATCCTGCTGGCGGGGTCGGTGGTCTGGCAGAAGAATCAGCTGCAGGAGCTCGCGGACGCGACCGCCCTCGACTCGGCCTTGACGATCGGCATCAGCTGCAATGCCGCCAAGGCGAACGCGGTCATCACCGAGGCGGACAACTTTCTCGCCACGCGCAAGACCCGCACCGCCGCCTTGAGCATCACGCCGGGCACGTGCGCCACTCCGTACAAGGGCACCGACACATTCGCCGGCGGACTCAGCGCAACCTACAACTACCCATATCGCGCGCACCAGCAGCAGGTCGAGGTGATCCTCACGCTAACCCTGCCGATCTCGTTCGGCGGCGAGCTCGGCGCGAGCAACACCACCGTGACCCGGCGGGCGGTGGCCCAGCAGCTCGCGGGATCGGTGCCGGCCATATCCGCCACGACCCTGTCGTGCACCGGCGGGCAGGTCAACGTTGCGGGCAGCATCGTGGCGCAGAATGCGATCACTCGCAGCGGCAGCTGCGCCTTCTACTCGCACACGCGCTTCGACGCCGCCTCAGGCACCTATTCGGATGTGGGTAATGTGCAGGTCTACACCGACGGCCAGGGCTGGGTCGGCGGCGGCGGCGCATGCACCGCCGGGCTGAACACCGGCTCGAGCAACGCCATCTGCTCCGACGGCGCAGAGGTGTCGGGCCACGTGACGCCGGCATGCGGCACCACCGGTGTCAGCCAGTTTCTGTCGGCCGGCGATGTCGCCATCAACGGCAACCCATGCGCGGCGGGCGTGGCGCCGCTGCCGGTGCCACCAGTTTCGGCGCTGCTGCCGCCTGATCCAAATACCGACGCGGCTGCTATCGCGACGCTGCAAGGCAGCGGGGGAGCCGCCTGCTCGTCCGCCGGGACCTATCCGAACATCGTCGCCGGCGGGGTGACAGTGGGCACGGGCCTGGCACCCGCCCCGATCCAGGACGCCAGCGGCTACTACCACTTCAAGCCGAGCTGTTACGGCTACCTGAACATGGGGAACCTGAGCGCCGGCATCTCCAGCGTGCAGGTGGGGCCAACCGTAACCGCCAAGCACTTGATCACACCGACATTCCCGGCTGCGACCACAGCCGGAACGCTACTGGTGGCGGACGTCCGCTCCGACGCGTCAGCGAACAGATTCCTCGCGCCGGCGGGTTGGGTCGAGGCCGGCGTCCCGAGCCAGTCGGGAACCAGCCCTCGGACCGAAATCTGGTACTACCCGAACAATCCTGGGAACGTCCCGAACCCAACTTTCACAATCACCCCGGCGAGCATCGACTCGACCGCCCAGGTGACGGAGTGGCGCAACGTCGCGGCGGCGGCGCCCCTGGACCAGACCGGCAACACAGCGCTCGGTGTTGCGGGGACGACCGCGATCATCTCCACCTCTGGCGCGCTCGCGGTTGCAAACGAGCTCGTGATCACCGACGTTGGGGTGCTCGAGGCGATAGCGGGCCAGGTGGTGACGCAGGGCGCAAGCTGGAACAGCCTCGCCAACGATCCGCCCGACGGCTTCACGGCAGAGTACCGACTGGACCTGCCGGCCGGTCTGGCCAATGAGACGCTGAACTCAACTGTGGCGACGACCTGGGGGATTGTGATGGCTGCGTTCAAGCCGGCCGCCGCCACGTCCGGGTCGGTGTTCGACCCCGGGTTTTACTACTTCAATGGCTGGAACGGGTCCAACTTCACCAGCGGCGGTGGCGTCTGCCTGGGTGGAGGGACGCTGCTGGCCCGCGACGTGACCATGGAGTTCGTGAACCAGGCCGGCTTTTCGTCGGGGACGTGCGCAGTCGGCGGCGGCGCTGTGTGCGCGGGTTCGTGTCAGTTCGGGGCTCTTCCCTGCTCGCTGTCCCCTTGTCCACCCAACGCCGGTGCCGACTCGCCTAACAACCTTACGTGGCTCGCCGCGCCCTGCTCAAACGCGCCCGCGGCGGCCGACGCGGCCAGCTGTCTCGGCGGCGCGTCCTGGTGTCCAGCCGGCGACCGGGCCTGTTCCAATCTCCTTGTCTATGCCCTTGCCTCGAATACCGGGCAGATCGCCCTCACCGGGACCGCCGTCCACGCCTGGCTGCTGGGGTCCATCTACTGGCCAGGGACGTGCATCGACAGCGTGAATGGCACCAGCACGATCGCCGGTTCGGTGTCCTGCGGCGTCCTCACGATGTCAGCTGGAGCCGGCGCCGGGACGGCAGTAGGAGGCGACGCCGGCGTCAGCACCGCGCTGGTCGAAGCGGTACTTATAGAGTGAGATTCGCGGGGGGGACAGATGTCCCCCGCCGCGGACCCTCCCCTCTCCTCGGCCACGCTGGGAGGCGCTTGGAAGGTGGCACGGTTGGGGGACGGCCGGAATAAATCCGGCCTTAAGCCCCACCTGGCGCTCCCCTGAATTTGCTCCGCGAGGTCCCTGCTCCTTGTTGAGGACACCTGAAATCCCGTGCACATCGCTCATCATGTGCACCGTGAAACGCCCGCTTAACACTCTTCCAGAGCCCTCAGATGGCCTCTGAGATCGGCCGGCCCCGGCGCGGCCGGACCTACATCATCATCGGGACCGTCCTCGCCGTCCTCGCTTTTGCGACCGCTGCCGGGGTCGCCAGCATTCCACTGTTGTTCCCGTCCGGTACCACCGGAACCAAGGTGGTGGTGGCCAAAAACTCCATTGGCGCCCGCACCAAGATCCAGGCGTCGGACCTGATGCTCAAGGCGGTGAACCCGGTCCCGCCGCAGGCGTTCTTCGACGTCAACCTCGTGGCCGGAAAAGGCGCGCGCGTCGACATCCCGGCCGACTCGCCGGTGACGGCCAACCTGATCGCGCAGTCGCCGGACCTTCTCAGTAGCAGCGACGTCACGTACCTGCCCATCCCATCGGGTTTCGTCGCCGTGACGGTCCCGACCTCTGAGCAGGTCGGCGTGGGCGGCTACGTCCAGCTTGGCGACCGCATCGCGGTGCTCGCCACGGTCAACTCATCCGTGTTCGGCTCGAGCCCCGGGGTGGCTGTCGTGCGCACCGTGTTCCGAAACCTAGACGTCATCAGGGTCGGTCCCGCAACAGGTACGACCGGCGGCCAGCAGGTGACCAGCAGCCTCACGCTGCTGATGACGCCGTGCGATTCGGAGTTTCTCTTCTGGTTCCTGAACAACGCCATCCTCAAGTACACCCTCGAGTCTTTCAAGGACTACGAGCCGACACCGAACCAGCCCGACCCGTCGTGCCCGAAGCTGTCGTCGGCGGCAGGTGTCGGACCTCGCGAGGTGGACGCCAAGTGGCACTTCACGACGCCATAGCGCTCGTCTCCGGGAGACCGTAGAACGTGGGTTGGCTGATCGTTCTCGTCGCGGTTGCCGCAGCGTTCGGTGTGATGCTCGTCGTCTACGGCATCGTCGCCCGCGACCGGGCCATCACCGAGGCCGAGACGGGAGGGCCGTCCGCGCGCGTCACGTATCGCACCCTCGCCGACGTTCGCGAGCAGCTTCGCCGGCGGTTCGAGCCCACTGGAGCTCCAGTGTGGATCGCGTCGCAGCAGGCTCCGAATGCGCTGGCCGCCGACCTCGCGAGTGCCGACCTGCAGCTTCGCCCCTACGAGTTCCGCATCCTGCAGGTCGTCGCCGCCGTCGTCTTCGCGCTGCTGGCGTACGCACGCTTCGGCGTAAGCCTCGCGGTCCCGATACTGGCCGTGCTCGGGTACCTGCTCCCCGCTTTTTACCTGCGCAACCGCCGCGGCCACCGGCTGCGCATGTTCGAGGCCGGCCTCCCGCGCGCGATGGAGCTGATCGCCAACTCGATGAAAGCGGGCCAGTCGGTGGCGCAGTCGCTCGGCGCCGTCACGGAGAACGCAGGACCACCGGTCGACGAAGAGTTCCGGCTGGCGCAGCGTGAGGTCGAGCTCGGAGCGTCCGTTGAAAACGCCCTGGGCAACATGGTCAAGCGGATGGGCAGCTCCGACCTCCGCCTGATCGTGATGGTGATCACGATCCAGCACGCCGTCGGAGGGGACCTGCCCGCGATTCTGATCACGCTCGCCGACACCATGCGGCAGCGCGCCGAGATGCGCGAAGAGATCATGGCGGCGACCGCCCAATCGAGGGCGTCGAGCTTGATCATCACGCTGCTGCCGGTGGCCGCCGGCGGTCTCTTGTTCTTGCTCGTGCCGGACTATTTCCGGCCCATGTTCGTCAATCCGCTTGGCTGGGTGATCCTCGGCCTCGCCGCCACACTGCTGGTGATCGGCAACGTCATCATCAGGCGCATCACGGCGATCGCATGAACCTCCTTTCCATCATCGTCGGGATCGTCGCCGCCGCAGGGGTAGGGCTGCTCGCGGTGGGATTCAGGAGCTCGCAAGCAGCCGACGCCACCGCGCTTGCGCGTCAACGATTGGCGCGCCAGGAGCTCGGCCTCGGACAGAGCGCAATCGCCTTGGAGCTGGAGAAGCCGCTCAGCGAGAGGCTGACAGCACCAGTGCGCCGCTGGCTGAGGAGACAGATGAACAGGGTGACTCCCGCGGCTCAGGCCGCGACCTTTCAGCGCGAGCTTGATTTCGCGGGGAACCCGTTCGGTCTCGACCCGGCCGGCGTGCAGACGCTGCGCATTGCAGGCGCGGCAGCCCTCGGCACAATCGGAACGGCTCTCGGCGTTGCCTTCGGGTCCACATTCCTGGTCGGCATATTCCTGCTACTCGGAGTCGGTATCGGCTTTTATCTTCCGGTGCTTTGGCTCGACCAGCTCGTGCGCGAGCGCCGCGCGGAGATCGAGGCCGCGCTTCCCAACGCGCTCGACGTGGTGGCGATCAGCATGGAAGCCGGCCTGGGTCTCGATCGCGCGCTGGAGCAGCTGGTCCGGCACCAGGAGGGACCGCTGACGCTGCTGGTGGCGCGTGCCCTGCGCGAGATGGAGCTAGGCCGGCCCAGGGGCGACGCCCTCATCGAGATGGCCGAGGCGACGGAGGTCGAAGACTTCACTGCGCTCGTCCGATCGATCCTTCACGCGGAGCGCACCGGCGTCCCGATCGCCCGCACCATCGCGGCCCATGCGGCGCAGATGCGCGTCAAGCGGCGGTTGAAGATCAGGGTGGAGGCGGCGCGGGCATCGTTGAAGATCCTCCTCCCCACCGTCGGCTGCGTCTTCCCGACCTTGTGGCTGATCCTTCTCGGCCCCGCGCTCCTGGTCGTGCTGAGCATCGCCAGCCACAAATAGATTCGCGGGGGGGGACAGATGTCCCCCGCCGCGGAACCCGCCCCTCTCCTCGGCCACGTTCAGTGGCGACTAGCAGGTGGCAATTCGCGGGGGGGACAGATGTCCCCCGCCGCGGAACCCTCCCCTCTCCTCGGCCACGATGGGTGGCGACTAGCAGGTGGCAAGCTAGGTGACGGCCGGAATAAATCCGGCCTTAGGCCCCACTTTTGTTCGCGGGGGGGACAGATGTCCCCCGCCGCGGAACCCTCCCCTCTCCTCGGCCACGTTGGGAGGCGGCTGGCAGGTGGCATGCCTGGTGACGGCCGGAATAAATCCGGCCTAGAACGCCACCTTGGTCTTGTCTAGCTGAGGAAGGGGTTCGTCCGGCGCTCCTGACCGATGGTCGTCGAGGGCCCATGGCCGCTGTAAACCTCGATTTCGTCCGGCATCGACAGCAGCTGGGACCTGATCCCCTCCAGCAGCGCCCGGCCATCGGAGTTGCGGAAGTCGGAGCGCCCGACCGAGCCGGCGAAGAGCGCATCGCCTGTGAACACTGCGTCGCCGATCCGGAGTGAGACCCCACCCGGGCTGTGGCCTGGGGTGTGAAGGACTTCGAACTCGAGCGAGCCGGCCTTGAACGGTTGGCCTTCGACCAGGCTGACCACGTTTTCGATGGGCGGGGATGCGATCGCAAACTCGTGGCGCAGCGGCTTGCCTTCGACGAGCACGTCACGCTCGGCGTCATGCACCGCGACGGGCACCGAGCCAAGGACCGTTAGGAGTTCCGCCAGTCCGGCGACATGGTCGACATCCGTGTGAGTCAGCAGGATCGCCCTCACCTTTGCACCGCGCTCCCGAATGAGCCGTGTCATCAGCTCGGGCTCGAAGTTGGCGTCAATGACGACGGCGTCCCCCGTGTTCTGGTCCTCCACCAGGTACGAGTTGGTGCCAAACCTGCGGTCGGCCGTCGACTCGATTCGGATTGACAGCGCGCTAACTCGCTTCGCGGGCGACCGTGTGCACGTCCTTCACGGCCTCCAACTTCTCCATCAGCCGTGACAGCTGGGCCAGGGAATCGATCTCCACCGTCGCCGACACGACAGCGGTCTTGTCGTCGTAGACATGCACTTCGAGCGCGGACATGTTGACCCGATTCTCAGCCACGACCGTGGCGATGTCGCGCAGCAGGCCTTGGCGATCCCAGGCCTCGATCTTGATCGCGACCGGATAGATGTGGGTCGCATCGGAGTCCCAGTCGACGGGCACCACGCGAGCCTGGTCCTGTGCGTTGACCGCGTTGATGCAGTCGACCCGGTGGACCGTCACTCCGCGGCCTCGCGTCGTGTAGCCGACGATCGCGTCGCCGGGCACCGGCTGGCAGCACGGCGCGATCTTGGTCAGGATCCCCTTCTCCCCCCGCACCAGCACGCGTGGCGTGGGCTGGACGTTGGGGATGAGCGGGATGGCCCGCAGGTCGCCACCCGCGCCGTCCGGCGTCAGCGACATGCGCATGACGACAGAGTGAGGGGAAAGGTCTCCATATCCGATCGCCGCGAGGAAGTCGTCGACCGCCGGGTACCTGTGCATGCCCGCGATCTCGACCAGCTTGGTGTCCGGCAGGTCCGCGAGGCTCACGCGGTGCATGCGGTGGAGCTCCTTGTCGAGCAGGTCGCGTCCCTTGGCGACGTTCTCTTCGCGGCGCTGGCTCTTGAACCACTTGCGGATTCGCTCCTTGGCCGATGCGCTCTTGACGAAGTTGAGCCAGTCGCGACTTGGGCCATGGGGTCCTTTGGAGGTCAGGATCTCGACGATCTCTCCGTTCTGCAGCTCGTAGTCGAGCGGGACCATCCGCCCGTTGACCTTGGCGCCTATGCAGCGGTGCCCGACCTCGGTGTGGATGCGATATGCGAAATCGACTGGCGTCGAGTCGGCGGGCAAATTGAGCACGTCTCCCTTCGGCGTGAACACATAGACCTCGTCCTGGAAGAGGTCGACCTTGACGGTGTCGAGGAAAGACTCCGAATCCCCGATCTCGTTCTGCCATTCGAGCAGGCTTCGGAGCCACGACAGCTTCTGGTCGAAGCTCGCGTCCTTGCCGCCTTCTTTGTAAGTCCAGTGGGCTGCCACCCCGAACTCAGCGATCCGGTGCATCTCGTGAGTACGGATCTGGATCTCGATGGGCTCGCCCGTGTGCGTGATGACGGTGGTGTGGAGCGACTGATAGCCGTTCGACTTGGGCATCGCAATGTAGTCCTTGAATCGCCCCGGAACTGGCTTCCACAGCGAGTGGACCACGCCCAGCACCCCATAGCAGTCGCGCACCGAGTCCACCTGGACGCGGATCGCCGAAAGGTCGTAGATCTCCGAGAAGTCCTTCTTCTCGCGGGTCATCTTCTGCCAGACCGAGTAGATGTGCTTGGGCCGGCCGGTGATCTCAGCCTTGATGCCGACGTTGTCGAGCTCGCGAGCGAGGATCTCGCGGAGGTCTGAAACCAGCGTCTCGCGCTCGTTACGCTTGCGTGCGATCCGCTTGACGACGTCTTCGTACGCCTCCGGTTCGAGGTTCCGAAAGGCGAGGTCCTCCAGCTCCCACTTGAGCTGGCCGATGCCGAGGCGGTGCGCGAGCGGGGCGTAGATGTCGAGCGTCTCGCGCGAGATCTTGCGTCGCTTGACCTCGGGCAGGGGGTCGAGCGTCCGCATGTTGTGGAGGCGGTCGGCCAGCTTGATGAGGACGACCCGGAGGTCCTCCGCCATCGCCACCATCATCTTGCGGATGTTCTCCGCCTGCTGTTGCTGGTCGGTGCGGATCGAGATGCGGCCCAGCTTGGTGACGCCCTCGACCAGGCGTGCGACCTCGGGCCCGAACTCGGCCTCCACCTCCTCGGCCGTGAGCGCCGTGTCCTCGACCGTGTCGTGCAACAGGGCGGCGGCGAGAGTTTGGGCGTCCAGCTGGAGGTCGGCGAGGATGGCGGCGACCTCGAGCGGGTGGTTGACATATTCCTCACCCGACAGGCGGCGCTGGCCGTGGTGGGCCGTGGCGGCACGCTCGTAAGCCTTCCGGACCAGCTCGCGGTCCTTGGGTTCGAGATGGTCGGCGACCCGGAGCAACTCGGAAACCGTCACGTGGTTATGAGTTTAGGAGCGGTTGAGTGCCCCGGGCTCCGAGGCTCCTCGCATCTTCGCGTCCTAGGCGGCCGGGCGCGGCGGCTGTCGCCGCGGCGCTAAAGCCGGCGTCAGGGGGCCCGGCGCGGCTTCGTCACGCATCTAGAAATGCGCTCCTCGCCACGCCACCCCTTCCTTGGCTCAGGCCGCCGATGCCGCGAATCTGCGGCGGATCCCGGAGCCCGGTGCACTGTTAAGGCTCAAGTTCGAGTTCAAGTTCCTAGACTTGCGCGAGGTGGGGCTCGATTGAACTCGTTACGAGGGACGTTTGCGATCCGCGTCGGATTCTCCGCCGCGGCTGCCGTCCTGCTCCTGGCGGGGGCTTCGTTGAACGTCAGCGGCCGCACCGGCGAGGCCGCGCTGCTGGGAGGCGTGGGCGGGGTGCTCGCCATCGCCGCGGGCGCGATGAACGTCAGGTGGAAGATCTCCGCTCCACTGGGGGTCGCCGCCTTGCTCGCCGCCATCGCCGCCGCCCGCTTCGATTTCACGGACAAGTCGCTTCCGCTAGACGTCGGCGGCCTCGTCGTGCTCGCTCTCGGCGGGTACGTCGGCAGCATCGCTTACAGGAGCTTCACCGACGCGCTTCATCGCCAGCTGGACGAGATGGACGCCCTGGCCGGGCAGCTGGAGGAGAAACACCGCGTGTTCCTCGCCGCGACGTCAGATGCGGAAAGCGCGAAGCCTGGTGACATCGCATCCCTCACGACGAGCATCGCCGGCCAGATGGGGGCGGGCTTCGCCTGCACCTACCTCGTATCGGCCGACGGCAAGCAGTTCGTGCCACAGCCGCCTGGATTCGGGCTGGGTCGGATGCGCCCCCAGGCCGTCAACCGGATCGGCGCGGGTCCTCTCCTGGGCGCTCTCGCCTCGGGCAAAGAGTTCGTGGGCGTCGACAAGTCAGGGTTAACCGAGCTGGTGAACTACGTGCCAGACGACCTTCAAGTCCAGAACCTGCTGGCCGTTCCGCTGCGGATTGGCGACCACCTTGGCGGCTTCATCCTTCTCGGCAACAAGCGCGGCGGCTTCACCGACGACGACCTGCGCCTGGCGACGACCTTGATGCTCAGGGCCGGCACGCAGCTCGCCAGCGCGCATGCGGTCGCCATGTCTCAGAAGGAGTCGGCGCGCTATTCGCTGATGAACGAGCTGGTCAAAGAGGCGTCGGGCAAGACCATGGCCGAGGTGCTCGGGCTGGTCCTCAACAAGGGCACGCAGCTGATCCGCTATGACGCCGGCCGGGTTGCGTTGTTCCAGCCGGACGACACGTTCGTGTTTGTTGGCGAGCCGTCGGCGCCCTCACCGATCGACGGGCCGCTGGTCAAGGTGCGCGGCGGCGAAACGATTCTCCGCAGCCTGGTCACGTTCGAGGAGGGCATTTACAGCGGGCTGCAGGCATCCGAGGGCGGCACCGCCAACGAAGCCCTGATCCCGATCCGGACCGAGAACGGCGTCCTAGGCGCGATCTGCCTCGGGCGCAACGGGTCGACGGGCTTCAGCCAGCGCGACATCGCGGCCCTGGACGAGCTGGGGTCGATGGCGGGCGTGGCGGTCGAGAACTCGCGCATCCTGCAGGCGATCACCGGCCAGGCTTCCAAGCTCGACACTGCGCTCGACGCGCTTGGAGAGGTCTCCCAAGCCCTGACGACGGTAACCCAAGGTGCACATGTTCTCGAGCAGAAGACGCTCGAGACGGCCGTTCGGGTGACCGGCGCCACGGCCGGACTGCTGACCCGAAGCACGTCTGAGGGGAATCAGTCGGTGATCATGTCGCTGGGCTTTCCGTCCGCGGTAAACGCGCTCGAGTTCCAGAACGGGCAGGGCATCGTGGGGGCGGTGATGCTCCGCGGCAAAGCCACCGTTGTGCAGGACATCTCGGCGAGCTTCGAGCTGCGCTCCCCGCCCGATCTGGTGGCGTATGGCCTTCAGGCGGCGATCTGCGTCCCGATGCTCGAGGACGGGCGCCTTTGGGGCACCCTCTCGGTGTTCGACGTCAAGAAGCGCGAGTGGACGACCGACGACAATCGTGTTCTCGCCACGCTCGGCAACCAGGGTGTTGTCGCGGTGCGCAACGCCGAGCTGTACGACAACAACCAGCGCAGCATCTGGGAGCTACGGAACCTGCAGGAGGCGCTGCAGGCGGCCACCTCCACGCTCGACCTCAACCAGGTGCTGCAGCAGGTGCTCGCGGGCGCGGCCAAGGCGTCCTCAGCCCAGATCGGATGCCTCGCCCTCGAGGAGTCGGGGCGCTTGATCCTGAAAGGGGGCTTCGGCACCGACTCTGCCACCGCAGAGAAGCTTGCGCTGGGAGTGGGCGGCGACATCTGCCGCGACGTCATGGCATCGGGCACGTCGTACATGGAAGCGCTCTCGACGTCGGTCGCCGAGAAGGACAGCCCATTGAACCCGCGCGCGGTGCTTTGCGTCCCGATCACGCTGCGCGGCAAGCCGACCGGTGTGCTGTTCCTCGCCAACTACAAGGTCGGGCATCCGTTCACGCCTGATCACCGCAACCTGGTCACGGAGCTGGCCGCGCAGGCTGCAGTGATCATCGACAACGCCCGCCTGTTCAAAGACCGTGAGGAAGTCATCCTCGCTTCTCTGGAAGCGCTGGCCAACACGGTCGACGCCAAGGATCGCTACACGGCCGGCCATTCGGTGCGCGTCACGCAGTACGCCCTGATGATCGCGCGCCAGATGAAGTACTCATCTAAGGACCAGAACGCTTGGGTGCGACTGGAGCGTGGCTGCCGGCTTCACGACATCGGCAAGGTCGGCGTTCCGGATGCGGTGCTGCAGAAGGCCGGGAAGCTCACCAACGAAGAGTTCGCGAAGATGCGTGATCACACGATCATCGGCTTCAACATCCTCAGCGGCCTGAAGATGCTCACCGACGAGCTGGTCATCGTCCGCTCCCACCACGAGCGTTTCGACGGCAAGGGCTACCCGGACCGAAAGAAGGGAGAGGACCTGCCGATGTACGCGTGGATCGTCAGCGCGGCCGACGCGATCGACGCGATGACCTCCGATCGTCCGTACCGGAAAGGCATGTCGCTCGATGTGGCACTCGCGCAGGTGCGTGAAGGCGCCGGCACGCATTTTCATCCCGACGTCGCGGAAGCGGTGCTCGACGCGGCGCACAACGGGACGTTGAACCTGATACCGCAGGAATCGCTCTATCAAGATGCGCCGACGATCGGCGCGTTCGAAAACCCGACAACCTGATTCGCGGGGGGGACAGACTGTCCCCCGCCGCGGACCCTCCCCTCTCCTCGGCCACGTTGGGTGGCGCCTGGAAGGTGGCATGCGGGGGACGGCCGGAGTAAATCCGGCCTAAGGCTCCACTGTTGTCTAGCTAATAGGCTTTCGCCAGCGCCACCCTATATTTCGCCGGCTTGCCGCAGACCAGGCACTTACCGCTCGCCTTCTCCTCGGAGTCGATGGTCCGGATCGTCACACCGCCCGCCTCGGCCTTGATTCGGGCTTCGCATTCAGCGTCGCCGCACCAGGGCGCCCACACGAAGCCACCGTGCTCCTTGAAATGCGCGACCACCTCGGCCAGCGTCGACAGCTCAACCGTGTTCTCGCGCTGAAACTGCCGCGCGCGCTCGAACAGCTTTGACTGGAATTCGCTCAGCTCTTTTTGCAATCGCTCGACGAGACCAGCGACGGGCACCGGCTTGCGCTCGCGTGAAAGCCGGTCGACCATCTCGACCTGGCCGGCGTCGACATCGCGAGCGCCAACGTTCAAACGTAGCGGGACACCCTTGAGCTCCCAGTGGGCGTACTTGTCACCGGGACGCTCATCGCGCCAGTCGACGCGGTGGCGGATGCCCGCCGCATTCAGCTCGCGGGCCCAACCGTTGACGAAGCCTTCGACCTTAGTGCGGCTTTCAGCGTCGCGGAAGATGGGCACCACAACGACCTGGATGGGAGCCACCTTCGGAGGCACGATGAGGCCCGAGTCGTCGCCGTGGGCCATGACCAGCGCGCCGACCAGTCGCGTGCTGATGCCCCACGAGGTCGAATAGCAGAGCTCGCGCTCGTTCTCGATGTTCGAAAACGAGATGTCGTAAGCGCGTGAGAAGTTCTGGCCGAAGTAGT
>DATNOD010000073.1:0-11546 GCA_035601515.1 Candidatus Eiseniibacteriota bacterium
CGCCCCGCACGGCGTGGGCATGGTCCAGCTTTTCGTCGACTCGGACAACCGGCATTTCCTCTCCGAGCAGTCGTCGTTCCGCGAGACGTGGGTCAGGGTCGCTCTGTTCGACGTCATCACCAACAACGCGGACCGCAAATCGCGCCACTGCCTTTTCGATGCCGAGGATCGCGTCTGGGTTATCGACCACGGGCTCACATTCCACACCGCACAAAAGCTGAGGACCGTGATCTGGGACTTCGCCGGCGAGCGGCTGCCGGGCAACTTGTGCGGCGATGTCGAGCGGGCGCTGGTCAGCCTTCAGTCAGGCGACCTGGCCGGCACCCTCGACAGGCTGCTCGACCCATCGGAGGTCGACATGCTGGGGCGCCGGCTGCGTGGCGTGCTCGACCCGAGGTGGCGATTCCCGGAACCCAGCTCGGCCTGGTCGATTCCGTGGCCGCCGATCTGAGGTACCCTTCGGCCTTCGAGTGAAGTTCCTCAAGGTCCTGGTCTTTTTCCCGGTGTGGTTTGTCATGGTGGCGGCGCAAAGCCCGACTCCGACGCCGCCTCCTCCGCCGAGCCCGTCACCAATTCCATCTCCTGTGCCGACACCGACGCCATCCCCAACCCCGACTCCCGTTCCGCTTGGAGCCAACATCGTCCTGGACGTCGCCGCAGGCGGGCCAAGCACTCACATCAATGTGACCGGCACGTCGTTCCTGCCCAACGAATCGATGACCCTTTACTGGGACAACGACTCGCATGTCGCGGCGAACGTGACCAGCGACGGAAACGGCAACTTCACCAAGGCCGTGACACCCTTCCCCGGCGACAGCCCTGGCGTGCACCACCTGTGCGCCAGCGTGCCGCCGAAGCCCTGTGCCAACTTCACCCTCCAGGGTCAGCCCACGCCGACCCCGGCGGCGTCACCAACGCCCTCGCCGTCACCCACGCCATCGGAATCGCCATCTCCGACGCCAAGCGCATCGCCCGTGGTGCTCACCACGAATTCTGGGCGCAACGGCCTGGACGTGATCACAAGACCGCCCTTCGTCTTCCTGCCGATCATCGGCCTGCTGGCAATCCTGGCGGCGCTGGCGTACTGGCTGCTGATGCGCGTGGACCGCACGCCGGTTTTGCCGTCGGCGTCGGTGGTGCACCGAAGCGCTCGCCCCGAGATCGGACCGCCCCCGCAGCCGAGCCCCAGCGCTCCTCCGACCCCGGATATGCAGCCGCCCCCTGCGGATGTACCGCCCCCCGAGCCGCCCGAGCCCACTTCGTACTAGCCGCCAAACGCGGGCGTCCGTAGACTGACGCGCTGAACATGGCGCTCCTCGAGGTGCGTGATCTCGCCGTCCGCTTCGGAGGAGTCGTCGCCCTCGATCACGTGTCATTCACTGTCGAGGCAGGCCAGGTGGTGGGGCTCATCGGACCCAACGGCGCCGGCAAGACCACCCTCTTCAACATCGTCACGCGGGTCTACAGACCTTCGGCGGGCGGCGTCACAGTCGACGGTTCGCCCGTCACTCAGATGGCCCCGCACGAGATCCTCAGGCACGGGGTGGCGCGGACATTTCAAAACCTCGCCCTGTTCCGCTCGATGACCGTGCTCGAAAACGTCATGGTCGGCGACCACATCAAGACGCGCAGCGGATGGCTCGAGGCATCGGTACCGCTGCCGTCCGCACTCAACGCCGAAGCCGCATCCAAGAAGCGTGCGATGAAGACCCTCGAATTCGTCGGTCTCGACAAGCTCGCCGGCCATCCGGTGGCGACGCTTCCTTTCGGGACGCAGAAACGCGTCGAGCTGGCGCGAGCCCTCGTCTCGCAGCCGCGCCTCCTGCTCCTCGACGAGCCGGCCGGCGGCATCAGCCACGAAGAGGTGGATGGGATGTCTCGCCTCTTGCGCCGGATCCACACCGAGCTGGGCATGACGATGCTGCTGGTCGAGCACCACATGGGGTTCGTGATGGGCATCTCGGACCATGTGGTCGTCCTCGACTTCGGTAAGAAAATCGCCGAGGGCACCCCCACCGAGGTGCAGCGGAACCCAAGGGTCATCGAAGCCTACCTGGGCGCTGCATGACGGCCCTCCTGGAGCTCGAAGAGGTCCGCTGCGGCTACGGGCCGACGTCGGTGCTTCATGGCGTATCGCTGTCGGTGCCGGACGGCGGCATCGTCTCCCTCCTCGGCGCCAACGGCGCCGGCAAGACGACCACCCTTCGCGCCATCACCGGGGGAGTTCCCTGGACGGGAGAGATACGCTTCGCCGGCCATTCTCTCCGGCATAAGCCCACCGAGGACATCGTGAGGGGCGGCATCGCGCACGTCCCCGAAGGCAGAGGCATCCTGACCGAGCTCACTGTCGACGAAAACCTGCGACTGGGTGAGCACACGCGCAAGGATCGGGCTGCCGTTCGAAAGGATTACGACCGCGTGTTCGAGTATTTTCCTGTGCTGCGCGAGCGCCGCAGGCTCTCCGCAAGCACGCTCTCCGGCGGCGAACAGCAAATGCTTGCGGTCGGCCGGGCACTGCTGATGAAGCCTCGCTTGATGCTTCTCGACGAACCGTCGCTTGGCCTCGCGCCGATTGTGGTGCGCTCCATCTTCGAGATCATTCGGACCATCAACGAGACTGACCACGTCGCTGTCCTGCTGGTCGAGCAGAACGCCCGACTCGCGCTAGAGATCTCGTCCCAGGCGTACGTGCTCGAGGTGGGCCGAGTCGCTGTCAATGGCGCGAGCGCCGAGCTGCAAGGCAACGAATCCGTTCGCCGGTCGTACCTCGGCTATTAAGCAGATGCAGGAATTCATCCAGCAGGTCGTGAGCGGCATCGCCAGCGGGGGCATCTTCGCGAGCCTCGCCCTGGCCCTGGTCCTGATCTACAACGCGATGGGCCTCGTCAACTTCGCCCAGGGCGAGATGGCGATGTTCGCGACCTTCATCGCTTACACGTTTATCAGCCACGGGGTCAACTACTTCATCGCCTTCCCGTTGACGCTGGGGCTCGCTTTCGCGGGCGGCGTGCTGATCGAGCGGGCGGTCATAAGGCCCGTCGAACGCGCACCCGTGCTCACGCTTGTGATCGTCACCCTCGGCCTCGCCACCCTCATCAACGGCGCAGCCGGATTCCTGTTCGGGTACACGCCCAACTATTTCTCGAGCCCGTTCTCAGCGCACACCGTGAACATCTTCGGCGCCTTCGCGAGCTACCAGGACCTGAGCGTGATCGTGGTGTCGGCGATCGTCCTGGTCGCGATCTACCTGCTGCTCCAGCGCACGACGGTCGGGCTCACGTTGCGCGCCGCCGCCCACCACCCCGAGGCGAGCCGGCTCCTCGGGGTGCGCGTGAGCTGGATGCTCGCGCTGGGTTGGGGGCTCGCGTCGGCCGTCGGCGCGGTGTCCGGGATCATGGTCGCCCCGATCCTGCTGTTGGAGCCGAACATGATGCAGACGATCATCATCTACGCCTTCGCCGCCGCGGTCCTCGGGGGCATCGACAGCCCGCTTGGCGCGGTCGTCGGCGGTCTGATCGTCGGTGTAACGGTCAACCTCGTAGGCGCATACCTGGTTGGCGGCGACCTCGAGCTGGCGGTGGCCCTGGCGATCATCGTCGGCGTGCTGGTGATCAAACCAAACGGCCTGTTCGGCCGCGCGGCCGCGCGCAACGTTTAGTGTCCCGGCCCCGAAGTCCCTTGCATCTTCGCGGCCTAGACGGCCGGGCGCCGGCTCACCCCGCGGAATCTAACGATTGCGCGGGGACCCCGAGCAGGGCGCTGAAGCCGGCGTCGCCTCCTGCGCGGCGGGCCTCGGGGACAGGACACTAGTGCAGCGACTCCGTAGCGCGCCGCCCCTCTACTTCCTCGGTCTCATCGTCGTGCTGTTCTTCATCGGCCTGCCCACGGTGGTCTCCAGCTTTCAGAGCAGCGAATGGACGCAAGTGCTGATCTTCGCGATCGTGATCATGGGTCTCAACATCCTGGTCGGCTACAGCGGCCAGATCTCGTTGGGTCACGGCGCCTTGATGGCGGTAGGCGCCTACACGAGCGCGATCCTCATCCACCGGTATCAGGTCGACTACCTGATCACCATCCCGATCGCGGGGCTTCTCACCGGTGTGGTCGGCTTTGTCCTCGGCATCCCCGCCCTCCGACTTTCGGCGCTCTATCTCGCGCTCGCAACGTTTGCCCTCGCGGTGGTGGCGCCGAGCCTCATCAAGCGCCCCGTGCAGCTCACAGGCGGAGTGCAGGGCATCCTCCTGACACCGCCCGACCCACCCCAGTTCGCCAAGGATGCCTTCGCCGCCGTGACCGGTGGGCTGGAGATGACGAGCGACCAGTGGATCTACTACGTGAGCCTCATCCTGGCGCTCCTCCTCTTCTGGCTCGCGTGGAACCTCGTTCGCCACAGGCCGGGCCGCGCGATGAGGGCGATCCGCGACCGCGAGGTGGCGGCAGCGGCATCCGGCATCAACGTTGCGGCGTACAAGACCATGGCGTTCGGCATCTCCGCCTTCTACGCGGGCATTGGCGGAGCCCTTTACGGGTTGAGCATCGGGTTCGTGAGCCCAGACACGTTTCCGCTTGCCCTGTCATTCCAGCTGCTGGTGGGCGCCGTCATCGGGGGCCTGGCGTCGATCACGGGTCCGTTGGTGGGCGGCATTTTCACCTTCTGGCTGCCGATCGTCTCCAGCCAGTTCGTCGCCTCGCAGCCCTGGATTCCGGCCGGGATTGCGGCCGCCTTCAAGAACGCGGGGCCGCAGGTGACCTACGGGGCGCTGCTGATCGCGATCATGATCTTCGCCCCCAACGGGGTCGTCGGCCTGGTAACCGTGGGCTATGCCCGCCTGCAAGCCCGGCTCCGCGGGGCCGGTGATCGGGGAAGTGGACAGATGCCGTCCGACCCCCAGACTGTTTAAATACATGAACAGAAAAACAGGAGGAGCTTCTATGGCAAGAATGGGACCACGTCTTGGGGTGCTTGTAGCCTTCCTCGTGACCATGGCCGCCTGCGGAGGCTCCAACGCCCCCGCGGCGCAGAGCGACGTAGGCATCACGAGCAACTCGATCCTCCTCGGCAACACGATCGCCCAGTCTGGGCCGGCTCGAGCGTATGGAACGATCGGGAACGCCGAGAACGCCTACTTCACGTACATCAACAACACCAAGGGCGGCGTCAACGGGCGAAAGATCAACTTCAAGATCCTTGACGACGGCTATGTGCCCGCCAATGCGGTCACTTTGACCAAGCAGCTGGTCGAACAGGATCAGGTGTTCGCGATGTTCAGCGGCCTCGGCACGCAGAACCAGACATCGGTCCGCGACTACCTCAACACCCAGAAGGTGCCGCAGCTGTTCGTGGCCACCGGCGCCACGACGTTCATGGCCGACTACAGCTCGCACAGCTGGACGATCGGCTGGCAGCCGCCCTACCAGGGCGAGTCTCGTATCTACGCCAAGGACATACTCGCCAACCACGCCGGCGCCAAGATCGGCGTCCTCTACCAGAACGACGACTACGGCCAGGACTATCTGAAAGGCCTAACCGACGGGCTCGGCTCGAGCGCCTCGCAGATCATCGACAAAGAGAGCTATGACGTGACTGCGGCGGTGCCGACGCTCGCGGCGCAGCTGTCCAAGCTGAAGGCCTCTGGCGCTGACACGCTTTTCCTCTTCACAACGCCGGCCTTCACGATCGGCTCTCTGGCGATCGTGACCAAGATCGGGTGGGCGCCGCTGATCTACCTGAACTCCGTTTCCAACCCGCAGGTCTACATGGGCCTGGCGCAGAAGTCGGGCGCGGCTCTCACCAACGTGACCAGCGTCGGCTACATCAAGGACCCGACCGACCCGCAGTGGGCCAGCGACGACGGCATGAAGCTGTACAAGACCGTCATCGCCAACTGCACGACCTGCAACGTCATGGACGGATTCAACATCTACGGCGTCGCCGTCGCGTACACGATGGTCGACATCCTCACGCAGGCGGGTTCCGTCATGACGCGCAAGAACGTGATGAACATCGCCGCCAACCAGCTCAATGAGACCAACCCGTTCCTGCTTCCGGGAGTAAAGGTCAAGACGACCTCGAGCGACCACTTCCCCATCACGCAGGAGCAGGTGATCCACTGGGGCGGGACCGGATGGACCCTCCAGGGCAGCCTCATCGACGAGCGCGGAACCATCAAGTAACACCCTCTGAGCGGGGCCGGGCGCAAACCGGCCCCGCTACTAAACGGGGTCCCCGCGAACTCGCGGCGAAGCCTCGGAGTTCGTGGGGTTTTACTATTTCCGCGGTGCTCGATCGCCTCAAGCCGTACTGGCTGCACGCCTACCTGCTCACGTATACGCCGCTCCTGCTCCTCGCCGACAGCCGCATAACCGCGCTGTGGCAGCAGTGGGCGCTCGGCGCGCTCACCTTCCTCCTGCTGTACCTGGCGGCGCTGAAGGCGCCCAAGGAGCAGCGCATGCAGGTGTGGATCTGCGTCGGCGTGGCAACAGGATTCGAGATCTTCGGGTCGCTGATCTGGGGTGTGTACCGCTATCGCCTGCACAACGTTCCTTTGTTCGTGCCCCCGGGCCACGGCCTGGTCTACCTATTCGGGCTGCTCGCGGCCCGGACGCCAGTGGTGATGCGGTACGGGCGCCGCGTGGGCCAGGTGATCCTCGCCGGCGCGGGCACGTGGGCGCTGTTGGGCCTGACCTTGCTTCCGCTGCTCACCGGCCGGGTCGACCTGCAGGGCGCGATGTGCCTTCCAGTGTTCGCATGGTTCGTCCTGCGCTCGCCACGGTGGCCGCTGTTCGCCGCCATCTTCATCGCCACGGGCGAGCTCGAGATATTCGGTACTTCTCTCGGCAACTGGTACTGGCTGCCAGTCGCGCCGTGGACGCACATCCCATCAGGCAACCCGCCTTCGGTCATCGCTGGAGGCTATTGCGTGATCGACGCTTCAGTTCTGCTCGTGATGCGAGCTGTGTTTGCGCTCCGGGCGCAGCTCCCCTACAGATTGGGCTTGAAGACCATCATGGCGGGTATCACCAGCACGATCAGCCCCAGGGCCTGACTCCCCGACGTGACTGCGCCTCCCTAGCCTTCCATCTCCACCGCAGCCGACCCGACCGTCGTCCGGTTTCCGTCCGGATCCTCGCCCCATACCTCGAGCTCGACGTGCGTGCCTTCCACCTTCGTGACGCGGCCGCGGCAGCGATACGGCCGCCCGGGCTGGTCGATGCCTCGATAGCTGACCTCGAAGGTCTTGAGCGTGCCGCGATCTCCGAGCCAATCGGTGAGCAGCTGGCCCAGAAACGAAGCCTTGAGGAGGCCATGCAGGATCACGCCCGGCAGGCCGACGCTGCGAGCGAAGTCCTGGTCATAGTGGATCTCGTAGAAGTCACCCTGCGCGCCCGCGTACTGAACGAGCTGGCGTGTGGTGGGGTGCATGACCAGCTCCGGAAGCTCGTCGCCGACGGCCGGGTTCATCGCCTGATCCCTGTTCCGCGCAGGCGCGCCACAGTGCGCCCGTGCTGGTTGACGTACTCGGTCTCGAAGATGATGAAGAGCAGCGAGCCGCTCGAGCCGGTCTTTTCGTAGACGTCGGCAACACGTCCGGTGGCGGTGATGCGATCGCCCACTTTGACCGGTTCGAGGTACTCGAAACGATTGCCGCCGTTGAGCCATCCCTTGCCGTACTCCTCGGCCTCCGCCAAGTGCATCGAGGGAGGCGCGAGCGCGACGAGAAATGTCGGCGGAGCTTCCTTCAGCCAGCGCGGGTCGTGGTCGCCGATCGCCTCGGTGAACCGCTTCAGATGCCCCGCCTCGACGGTCGCGGTGATCGACGGCGCGGTCGAGCCGATGCGAGCACGCAGCCTGTCGACTACGGACGTGGCCGCCACCTAGCGTCCGCGCGGGAGCCCAAGCACGCGCTCGGCGATGATGTTGCGCTGGATCTCCGACGAGCCCGCGTAGATCGTCTCCGCCTGCGCCCACATCCAACCGTACTGCCACCGGCCGTCTTCGATCGCATACGGCGAGCCTGGCGCCAGTGCGCCGTAAAGACCCTCAACGCCAACCGCCGTCTCCTGGATGCGCTTGTCCATCTCGCTCCAATAGAGCTTGGTGAGCGACGCTTCAGGTCCCGGCGCGTGGCCCTGCTGGGCGCTGGTCAGATTCCTGAGGCCGATCAGGCGGAACACATGCGCTTCGATCTGAGCCTGAGCGACCTTCTGGCGGACGGTGGCGTCAGAGCCGGCGCCGCGATCGCGGGCCAGGGTCGCGAGCTCGGCCACGGCGCGCTCGAAACGCGCCGCCTGGGCCAGCCCGCCCCGCTCGAAACCGAAGACTGTCATCGCGATCTTCCAGCCGGCCCCGGGCTCGCCGACAAGGTCGCGATCCTCGACCACTGCATCCGAAAGAAAGATCTCGCAGAACTCACCGCCTCCGGTCATCTGACGGATCCGCCGCACCTCGACGCCAGGCTGATGCATGTCGACGAGGAAGAACGAGATGCCCTTGTGCGGCTCGGCGTCCACATCGGTGCGCGCCAACAGGAAGCTCTTGTCCGCGTAATGCGCGCCGCTGGACCATGTCTTCTGGCCGTTGAGGACCCAGTGGCCGTCGCGCTTTTCGGCGCGAGCGCGTAAGCCGGCCAGGTCGCTTCCCGCATCCGGCTCGCTGAATCCCTGACAGAAGATCAAGTCGCCGGACAGGATCTTCTCGACGTAGGTTTCCTGCTGCCACTGCGAACCGTGCACGAGCAAGGTCGGGGCCAGAAGGCTGACGCCCAGACGCCCGAGGATGATCGGCGCTCCGGCCTTCGCCATCTCTTCCTGGTAGATCGCTTGCATGACCGGGCTGGCTTCGCGACCGCCCGCTTGCTTGGGCCAGGCGAGCTTCAGCCAGCCGGCTTCATGAAGTCGGTGCTGCCACTGACGCTGGAGATCGGTTTCCTCTTCCTCACGAAAGCCCCCCACACCCTTGTGGCGCCACTCTGAAGGGAGGTTCTTTTCGATCCAGTCTCGGACCTCTTGCCGGAAGGCTTCTTCGTCGGATGTGAAGCCGAGATCCACGATTCGCAGGCTATCAAAACGGGCAAGCTAGAGGGGATGGCGTCAGAGGTACTGTGCGGCCACTGCGGGGCGCTGCTCACCAACCCAAGCGCGCCATGCCCACGATGCGGCGCACCCGCTTCGGGCTCATATCAAGCAGTTCCCGCGGCCCGGCAATCTCACAAGAGCCCAGCACTCGCCGCCGCGCTCGCGATCGTTCCCGGCCTCGGACATTTCTACCTGGGCCACAACGTGAAGGGCGTTGCCTATCTGGTCGGCATCGGAGGCCTGCAGTTCTTCGGCGCCGACCTGGACTTGACCGTGATCGGAGCCGCGGTCGGCGTGCCGATGGAGCTCGGCGGCGGCGGCCTGTGGCTTTTCAGCATAGTCGACGCGTACCGAACCGCCAAGAAGATGGAGTCGGGTAACCCCTAGCTAGCTTTTTTACCCCACGAAGTCTTCACTTCGCGGGAGACCCCTATTTTCGGCGGCGCCTCGTGGTCGTCGTGCGGCGCTTGGGCGCCGCAACAGGTTTCGTCGTCCGGCGCCGTCGTTGTTTCGTACCAGTGAGCGCCTTTTGCACGCGGCGCTGAATGGTGCGCAGACCGCGCTCGACGGTGGTGCTGGCGGCTTTTGCTCCGCGCGCGGTCAGCTTCTCCACCTGGCGCTTGAGCTTGCGATTTTCCTTGATGAGCTCAGCGACCATCGTGTTCAGCTGCGCGATCAAGTCACCGCCACCAAGCTTGCGGCGATTGGTGGTCTTGCTGCCTGGTGGACGGCCGCGACGCCGTCGCGTGGCCGATTGCTGGCTCTGCGCGGTCTCGTCTGCTGCCATTTCGGCTCCTGATTTCTAAAGAAACGTGTAGCGGACAAATCGCAGTATATAGCCACGATTTTCCGCGTTATTTCCATTGAGGGGTCGACCGCCCAAGGGCGATCGAAATCAGGTCATGCGGCTACAAGTGCAGGCTGACGCGAAATGCTCTTCAACCCTTCGCGCGCTAATTCATGTGCAGGATTGGCTTTACGGCTGACATAACGCACGACACGCCATCCGCGACGGCATCGCTCACGAACTTCGTGCACGGCAATGCGAAAACTGTCGCTCGAAGGCATGCGGCTGCGGACGACCGGCGCGCAGTCCGTGCGTACGATCACGCGGTGATAAGGCCAGCGGGCCGCGGCGAGGTCGAGCGCACCAGCGCAGACATGGGCTTCGAGTTGTGCCGAACCGCCGAGATGAGAGAAACCGAACGACTCCGTGTAGACGGCGCGGCCCCTAATGAAAACGGCCAGGCCACATCCTGCCCGGCCGTTTCTGTCGAGAGCGGCGTCAACGTAGATCACCAGGCACTCCCGCAATAACTGTCCCTCCTCGAAGGCGTGTTTCAGAGTTATTTGAGAGCCTAACACTATGTTGCGTACTTGTGACAACCCTGCCACTAGATGTGGGGCCGAAGTCCAAAATCACTCCCCGCTCCCGCGGGGCGCCCGGCGCCCGGCGGGACCTCCCCACTAGGTGGGGAGGTCTGGAGGCAGCTCGGCTCCCATGGCGTGGTACCCGCCGTCGACGTGCACCAGCTCGCCGGTGGTCATGTTGAGGTAGTCGGAAAGCAAGGCCACGACTGCGCGGCCGACCGGGGTCCTGTCCTGAAGGTTCCAGCCCAGTGGTGCACGCACGCCCCATACCTCTTCGAAATCCTTGAATCCAGGTATCCCACTTGCCGCCAGCGTGGCAAGCGGACCTGCGCAAACGGCGTTGACTCGGATCTTGTAACGGCCGAGATCGCGCGCGAGATAACGAGTCACCGACTCGAGCGCTGATTTGGAAACGCCCATCCAGTCGTATTTCGGCCAGGCTTGCGTCGAATTGTCGAAATCCAGAGTTACCAATGAGCCGCCATGCTCACGCATCAACGGCAGAAAACCAACAGCAAGCTCTTTGAAGGAAAATGCGCTGACCTGCAGCGCCGTCGCAACACTTTCCCATTTTGTGTTCAAGAATTGGCCGCCGAGCGCATCAGGTGGCGCATACGCAACCGAGTGGACGAGGCCGTCCAGCCGATCCCATCGCTTGCTCGTTTCTTTTGCGGCGGCGGCGATGTCATCGGGTTTGGTGACATCCATTTCGAGGATTTCCGGCACGGGATTCAGCTTTTTGGCAGTCATCTGCGTGATGCTCATCATCCGGCCGAAGCTGGTGAGCAACAGCTCAGCCCCTGCCTTCTGCGCCTCAACCGCGATTGCGTAGCCGATGCTGCGCCGGTCGCTCATCCCGGCGATGAGGATTCGTTTTCCAGTCAGTATCACGGCCGAATCCTAAGGTTTATCACCGGTCGCCACCGGCGCGTCGCGGCTCGACCAGTCGCTCCAGGATCCTTCGTAAAGCCGTACGTCAGAAATCCCCGCGAGCTCCAGAGCAAGCAGGTCGTGGCAGGCGTTCACCCCCGACCCGCAGTAGACGGCAGCACTGCCATCGACACCAAGCCCTTCATATCTGCGGCGCAGCTCCTCGGGCG
>DATNOD010000074.1:0-32586 GCA_035601515.1 Candidatus Eiseniibacteriota bacterium
CCATGGTGGACGGCGTTTCGAGCGTCGACATCCTGACGTTGCTGCTGGACACGACGCCCGAGGGCTACACGCCCGAGCCGCCGGCGGAATCGTGGAGGCCGCGCCCGCAGCCGTCCAACTGGCAGCTCATCCGCCCGATGCTCTGGAACCTCGGGCCCGCTGCCAAGGCTGAGCGCTCGCGAGTGCCTGCCATCTGGAGCACGAGGCGGCTGCCTTGGACCGGCTTGATGAAAGTCGGAAGGAACATCTTCACACCCCGCCCCGACCTTTTCTTCAATCGCAAGATCGGGCCACAGCGCACCGGCCGCGGGTTGAAGGTGCCGCTACCCGCATTCAAGGCCTTGAAGGACCGCTTCGGCTGCACCGTCAACGACGCGGTCCTGGCCGTGGTCTCGGAAGGGCTACATCGCTGGTTCAAGAGCCGCGGCGAAGTCGTGCCCGAGAAGGTCCGGGTGTTTTGTCCGGTGAGCGTTCGCGGAGACGAATCGCGCGGCCGCACCGGCAACCAGATCAGCGGCATGGTCCTCGAGCTGCCGACCGGTGACCTTTCCATCGAGGATCGTCTTCGGCGTATCAAGGTGACGACCGGCGACTTGAAGCGCACGCGCCAGGCGATCGCCGCCGACAAGCTGGTGGGCCTCGCCGACTGGGCGCCGCCGACGCTGCTGGTGTTGGCGGGAAGACTCATGTCCAACCCGCAGGCAGGCGCGAACATCAACGTCACCAACATCCCGGGGCCGCAGTTCCCTCTTTACTCAGGAGGCGCCGAGCTGCTCGAGGTCTGGCCGTTCGCTCCGCTGTACCCGTCGATGGGGCTCGGCGTCGCGATCGTCTCTTACAACGGGGACGCTTACTTCGGGCTGACGGCCGATCCTGGCCTCGTCCCCGATGTCGAAGAGTTCACGGGCCGGCTGCGCGAAGCTGCTGCCGAGTGCGCCGCCCTGGCTACTCGCTGACGTTGAATCGAATCGTGTTCTGACCGATCGTGATGAGGTCGCCGTCGGAGAGCTGCTTCTCGATCACCGGCTCGCCATTTATCAAGGTGCCGTTTGTGCTGCCAAGGTCGCTGATCCAGAACGACCCAGCCCGAACCTCGATGCGGCCGTGCCGGCCTGAGGTGGCGGGATCCCCGACCACGACGTCGTTGTCGGGCGCTCGTCCTACGGTGACCATCTGATTCGGTAGGGCGACGATCCTTCCGGCAAAAGGTCCGCTCTCGAAGCTGAGCTTGGCCGTGAACACCTCGCCGGCCGCGATGGCCTCTGGAGGCATGGCCTGGAGCGAAACCGTGCGCTTGCTTTCAGCAGGCATCTCCGCCGGCTGCCAGGCCGGAATGATCGTGGTCGCGGGCTCGCCGGCATCGGACTGGCCGTTTTCCTGCGCATCGGGAATGGACGATGTCGGCCACCTGAGCATCGTCGACGTGACGCTGGGGGCAGGCGGTTCGGGCGCCGGCGCCGCTGCCACCGGTTCAGGCTCAGGCTCGGGTTCCGGCTCGGGCGCCGCCTCCGCCACGACCGGCTCTGGCGTCCGTTCGGGCTGAGGCTCAGGCTCGGGTTCCGGCTCGGGCGCCGCCTCCGCCACGACCGGCTCTGGCGTCGGTTCGGGCCGAGGCTCAGGCTCGGGCATCGCCTCTGCCACCACCGGCTCAGGCTCGGGCTCGGGCTCGGGCTCTGGTTCAGGCATCACCTCCGCCGCGACCGGCTCAGGCGTCGGTTCGGGCTCGGGCTCCGGTTCAGGCATTACCTCCGCGACGACCGGCTCAGGCGTCGGTTCGGGCTCGGACTCGGGTTCAGGCATCACCTCCGCCACGACCGGCGCAGGTTCGGGTTCCGGTTCCGGTTCCAGCGCGGGTTCGGGCATAGCCTCCGCCACCACAGGTTCCGGCTCCGGGAAGACGGGCAGCGCGGCGGTGGTATACGGGTCGGCAGCGACAGGCGGCTCGATTTCCACTGCCCGCTCGGCTTCATCTGCGGCCACTAGCGTGTCGACCGGCGCCGCCTCTGGCTCTTCCTGAACCGGCAATGCTTCGAGAACCGGGGTCGGCGCCGATTCGATGATCGGCTCCACTGCCAGCGTTACGGTTTCGAGAACCGCGGTCGGTGCCGCCATTTCCTCTTCGCGGTGCACGGGCAGGACCTGCGTATCACCCGCGGCTACTTTCTCGGTCGATTCGGTGCCAAGGAACCGCTCGAACCAACCGGCGATCCGCGCAAGCCGCTCGACGCGCCGGTCGGGCCGCCCGTTGCGCGACAGATCGTGGGACTCCTCCGGGAAGCGCACCATCTCGACCGTCTTGCCGAGGAAGCGCATGGCGCCGAAAAGCTCCTCGGATTGAGAGATCGCGCAGCGCAGGTCCATCTCGCCACAGCTGAGAAGCAGTGGGGTCTGCATGTTCTGCACGTAACGAATCGGTGATCGCCGCCACAGCTCATCGAGGTCCGGATAAGGTGGCGGGCCGAGCTCGAGGGCGCCCCACAGCACGATGTCGTGCTGCGCGTACTCGCTGACCAGGTTGGATATGGGGCGCATCGCAACCGCTGCCGAGAAACGGCTGGTCTGGCCGATGACCCAGTTGGTCATGTAGCCGCCATAAGAACCCCCGCCAACGCCCATGCGGCTGACATCGACGCTGCCGCTTCTCTCGATCGCCTGGTCGAGCGCGGTCATCAGATCGATGTAGTCCTTGCCGCCCCAGTCGCGGACGACCTGGCGCCGGAAATGCTCGCCGTATCCGTCCGATCCGCGAGGGTTGAGGTACAGGACGAGGTAGCCCATGCCGGCCAGGATCTGAAACTCGTGCATGAACGCCCATCCGTACTGCCCATGCGGACCGCCGTGAATCTCAAGCACGAGCGGATAAGTTCGATCGGTATCGAAGTCGGGAGGCTTGAGCATCCAGCCCTCGACCACCCAGCCATCAGGCGCGGTGAACGATTCGCGCTCCGGCTGAGCCACATATCGATCGCGCAGCCACGGGTTCAGGTCGGTGACACGCGCCTCGGCGCCCTGCGTGAACATGTGCAGCTCGCCGGGACCGGTCGTATCCGATGCGCAAAATGCGATGACGCCAGAAGCGACGTCGAAGTCGTAGATGCGGCGCTGGCCGCCGACCTCCGGCCGGACGTTTCCTTCGAGGTCGCACGAGTAAACGGAGCTGGTCCCGGGTCCGCTGGTCGGGAAGTAAAGGCGATCGCCGTCGGCCGACCAGGCCATGCGCGTCGCATGGCCCGCGCGCATGTCGGTGATGATGCTGTCGCTGACCGCCTGGTCGAGTCCGATGGAGAGGCAGCGCTGGTCGCCGCCGCCTGAAGGCACGATCCACAGGCGTTCGAGGAGCCCGGCGTCGAGTCCGTTGGGCGCGATGAACGCGATCATGTCGCCGCGCGGAGACCACGTCGGCGAGCTCAGATAGAAACCACCGACGAGCTTCGAGCGCTTGCCTGTCAGGTCGACCACATAGAGGTTCAAAGCCCGTTGCAAGTCGGCATTTGGCTCCGAGTTGCCGGCGACGACAAGCTTGGTGCTGTCAGGCGACCAGTCGAACCCGGCCACGTCCCATGCCCCGCTGGTCAGCTGCGTAACGTCACCGCCGTTTGCCGGCACTACAAACAGATGGTGGTAACGGCCGTCGACGAAGCCCTGGCCGTCGTGCTTGTAATCGAGGCGGCGGGCGATTCGCGCGACTGGAGCCCGCCGCAGCTGATCCCGGCTTTCCGGCGGTCGGGGGTCGTCGACGATCGAGTCCGGGTCGCCCAAGACCGTGCCGATGAAGGCGATCTGGCTTCCGTCTCGGGACCACGCCGGGCTGGAGGCGCCCTCAGGCAGCGCTGTCAGCTGGCGGGCGTCGCCAGGGCTAGTCATGTCGAGAACGAAGATCTGGTCCACAGGGCCGCGCCGGCTCACGAAAGCCACGCGCCGACCGTCGGGCGACCATTCCGGCGAGTGATCCCGCCGCGGACCCGCCGTTGCGTCCACCGGCTCTGGCTCCAGGAGGCGACGTACGACGACGCGGCTCCGATTCTGGCGCGCCTCGGCGTCCGCCCATCCGAGCTGGTAAGCGACCCGCTCCCCATCCGGGCTCAGCCGGACGTGGTCGATCCAGCGGAACCTGTAAAGATCTTCAGGGACGATCGGAGCGGGCATCCGGTAAGCCGATTTAAGCAGCAAAAGCAGTCACTTTGCGCGCTCCCAACATTTCTCCTCGCCGTATCTTCAGTCTGTACTTCACCTAGATGACAGAAAGCTGGCGACCCGCAGCAGTACGCGGATTCGCCTGGGGCGCGCTGGCAGGGCTCGCCCTGGTGGCGCTGATGTATGTCGCCGGCGTGTTTCTGGGGCTGCGGCCGTTGCCGCAAGCACTCAGCGGCCCAATCCTCGCCCTCATGCCTGGGTTCGTCTTTGGCTTCCTGATCGACACCCTTCAGCACGCGGGCAAGGTGGTCGAGGAGTTCGGCCTGATCGTGGCCATGATCGTCGGCCTCGGCGTTCTGGGCGCCGCGTGGGCGGTGGCCAGCAGGCGGTGGCGGCTTGCGCAGTCGGCGCTCGTGTTCGCGGCCGCCGGCTGGCTGGTCGTGGTCGCGGCGCTGCTGCCAATTTCGGGCGACGGGTTCCTCGGGCTGACCGACGGCCCGACCACTCCGATCATATGGGCGCTCCTGTTCGCGATTTACGGCCTGATCCTGCAGATGGGCACGCCGCGGTCGCTGCCCGACCAGGCTGACCCGGGGCGCAGGCGAACCATTCGCGCGGTCCCTTTGGCCATCGGCGCCGCCAGCCTCGGAGTGCTCGGGCTGAGGTTGCTGCCGGACTGGTATCAGGCGATCTTCAACCCGCCCGAGGCCGGCCTGCGCGGCCTGTCGATGGAGATCACACCGATCGAGAACTTCTACATCGTCTCGAAAAACTTCGGGGACCCGGTCGTGGATGAACATGGCTGGAGCCTCGCGATCGGCGGCGCGGTCGACAAACCGATGAACCTGTCGCTCTCGGACCTTCGTGCCCTGCCGAGTGCCACGGAGTACGTGACCCTGGCGTGCATCAGCAACAACGTCGGCGGTGACCTGATGAGCACCGGAAGTTTCACCGGCGTGAGGCTCCGCGAGCTGCTCGCGCTGGCGAACCCTCGCGCGAACGGCACGTGGGCGGCGTTCAAGGCGCGCGACGGTTATGCCGAGAGCCTGGCGATGACCCTGATCAATGGCGCGCCCGAGGTCCTGGTCGCTTACGACCTCGATGGGGCGCCGCTTCCGAACGCGCATGGGTTTCCTGCCCGCATCGTTCTGCCAGGCCACTACGGCATGAAGGGACCCAAGTGGCTGGATTCGATCCAGCTGGTCGACCACGAGAGCGGTGGCTACTGGGAGATGCAGGGTTGGGACCACAACGCGGTTGTCAAGACCACGGCGCGATTCGATGTGCCGCGTGATGGCGACATCGTCAAGCTCGGGACGCTCTCCCTCAATGGCGTCGCCTTTGCCGGGACTCGCGGAGTCAGCAAGGTCGAGTACAGCACGGACGGTGGGAAGAGCTGGACGGCGGCCGACTTCAAAACGCCGCTTTCGCAGCTGACCTGGGTGCTCTGGTCGGCGGCATGGACTCCAGGCGGCGAAGGATCCTACGAGCTTCAGGTGCGAGCCACCGACGGGTCAGGCACACCCCAGGATCCGAAGGGTTCGCCCAGCTACCCGAATGGAGCGGCCGGCTACCACACGATTCGAATCAACGTCGCTAAGAGCTAGCCGCTACGACTCCGATAGCAAACATGTAGCCGTTTGAATCCTCGAGCCGGCACTCGCGCCAACCGTGCTGGAAGTTTTGGGCCGGAACGTTGACGGTGAACCCACGCTCGCGCGCTCGGGCTTCGGCCTGGTCCGGGTCGATGCCCATGATTCGGATCTCAGCCCCTGTGCCGCGCTTGTCTGGCTTGGCGAGCCGCACCACCTCCGGCTCGAATCGGTCATACGCGTGGTCGGCGTGCAGCATCATGCGGACGCTGGAGCCGAATTCCAGGGCAGCGAAGTCCGGGTCGCTGTAGACGACTTTCAGGCCAAGCACATCGGTGAAGAACGGGAGACTGGCCGCAACTTCACGGACAAGCAGGTTGACGGTGAGTCCGGTCAGTGTGCGGCCGTATTCTGCCGAAGGCATCCATGGATCGCCGGTCCGCTTGCGGGTCATTCGAATCGGGTTACTTCAAAGCCCACGCAGCCTTGAGCGTGTCCCACACCATCTTCAGCCCGCCTTCCTTGCGGATCATCTTCAGGATCTTCGACTGCTTCCCCCACTTCGACGTGCCGTCGACCCTGAAGAACTCGTCGAGGGCGCGGTCGAGGATCTCCGGGTATTTCGTCAGAAGTTGGGGATTGTGCTCGAGAAGCGGCACCGCCTTGTCGTACTTCTTCATGTCGGCCATGATCCATGAGGCGTCGAGCTTGCCCTTGTACTCCTGCAAGCGACGCTCGGAAAAGTCGCCCGTCTCCTTGGCGTGGATGACGGTCTCACCGGCCATGCGGCCCGACACCATCGCGAGGTTGGAACCCTCGCGGTGAACAGGGTTCGATAGCATCGCCGCGTCGCCACAGATCAGATAGCCGGGCCCGTAGACCTTGGGGATGCCGCGATAGCCCCCCTCAGGGATGAGGTGGGCGAGGTACTCGACGGTTTCGGCGCCACGCAGCAGCGGTTTCACGCTGGGGTGGTTCTTGAAATGCTCCATCAGCTCGTTTGGGCTTCGCAGCGTGGCGTTGAACTCGCTCAACAGCGCACCGCCTCCCACCGACAGGGTGTCCTTGTTGGTGTAGATGAACATGAAGCCGGACATGCCCATGGTCGAGTCGCCGAAGCATTCGATCGTGCAACCCTCGCCTGACTCGCAGTTGAAGCGCTCCTCGATGAGGCCCGAGTCCAGCTGCATGATCTCCTTGACCGCCATCGCGACCTCGTTCGCGCGCAGCTTGCGCCGCAACGGCTTGCCGTTGATCAGGGTCTTCTCGAGCAGGCCCACGCCGAGTCCGATGCCCTCGGTGATGACCACTACGTCGGCGAACAGGTCGTCGCCTCGACCCGTGCCCACACCGACGACCCTGCTGTTCTTGACGATGAGCCTTTCCACCACCGTCTCCGGCACCACCATCGCTCCGGCCTTCTCAGCCTGGTCTGCGAACCAGGGGTCGAAGCGCGCCCGCAGGACCGAGTACGAGTGTGGGTGCTCGCGATTACGTAGGTTCTTGTAGTCGAGGCCGATGTACGCCTTGGGCGTCATCATCCACCGCCGCTCTTCGATGATCGGACGCTCCAGAGGTGCGCTTTTCCAAACGTCGCCTACGATCTCTTCGAGGTAATGGTTGTAGAGGATGCCGCCCATGACGTTCTTGGCCCCTGGTTTGGGACCACGCTCGAGGAGGACCACCTGGAGCCCTGCCTTCGCCATCGTGTACGCCGCCGCGGTGCCCGCCGGCCCCGCGCCGACCACAATCGCGTCGAACTTTTCCTCGTCGCCCACTGACGGCAGATCGTAAATGAAGCTGATCGGTCTCACGGGTGGAGCGGGCTCGGGCAAGTCGACGGTGGCCGAGATGCTTCGCGAGCAGGGGGCGGTCGTCGTCGACGCCGACAAAGCCACGCACGCCGTCTACGAGCCCGGGACGCCGGGATTCGATTCGGTCGTGCGGGAGTTTGGCGAGCGCTTCGTCAAAGACGGCCGGATCGACCGCAAGAGCCTTGGCGAGCTGGTCTTCGGAGATCCTGACGCGCGGCGGCGCCTGAACGACATCGTGCATCCGCTCGTGCGCGAATGGATGGCGCAGCGCACTGCCGAGGCTGTCGAGGGCGGGGCGGCGGTCGTCGTCCAGGATGTCCCACTGCTGTTCGAGAACAATCTCGAACGGTTCTTCTCGTCCGTGGTGCTGGTCTACGTTCCAGAGCAGGTGCAGATCGACCGCCTCGTTTCAGGTCGCCGTTTCACGCAAGAGCAGGCGCACGCGGTGATCGGCGCGCAGCTGCCGATCGAGGAGAAGCGGGGCCGCGCCCACCACGTGATCAACAACAGCGGAACGCTGGACGAGACTCGTGCGCAGGTCGCGGCGGTCTGGAGGCAGCTGCTGATCGACTAAACGACGCCGTCTTTCTTCAGCGCTTCGATTTGTTGTGCATCGACTTCGACCTCGCCGAGGATGTCGGCGGTGTGCTCGCCCAGGCCGGGGGCGCCGCGACGGCGCCACTCGGCCCGCATCGGAACCGCGGGCCTGACCTCCACGCCCGAGGGGCCATTCGATATGAGGCCCCGGGCGGCGATGTGCGGGTGCGACGCCACCTCGTCAAGGTCGAGGACCGGCTCGCAGCAAACGTCGAGACCGGCCAGCTCGCGCTCCCACTCGGCTCGCGTTTTCGAGAGGAAGACGCGTTCCATCTCCTGGTGGACGCGCGTCCCGTCGTCTCCGGTCGCGAATTGAAGCTCGATCAGGTCGGGCTTCCCAACGACACCGCAGAGCTCAGCCCAAAACTTCGGCTCCAGCGCGCCGGCGCTGTAGTAGCGCCCGTCCTTGCACTCATAAACCCGGTAGCACGCGTGGCGGCCGGCGAGGCGCTGGTCGCCCCGCCCCAAATCCTCTCCAGCTCCTTGCTGCGCCAATGCCAGTGCAAGCCAGCTGACGGCGCCGTCGGTCATCGACACATCGAGCCAGCGACCCTCATCACCGCGCTGGACGCCGACAAGCGCTCCAAGGATCGCGACCGCCGGCTGCAGCCCACCGCCACCGACGTCCCCAACCTGCACCGCGAGCGGCGAAGGAGGCGCGCCCCGGCTTCCATTGAGGCCGAGCACGCCCGCGGTGGCGACGTAGTTGATGTCGTGGCCGGCGTGCGCAGCCATTGGGCCGTCCTGGCCATAACCGGTGATCGAGCACATGACCAGCGCGGGGTTGCGCGCATGGATGACAGCCCAGCCCAGGCCCAGGCGCTCCATGACCCCGGGCCGGTTGCCCTCCACGAGCACATCCGACCGATCTACCAGGCGCAGAAGCAGATCGCGGCCGGCCTCGGACTTCAAGTTCAAGGTCAGGCTGCGTTTGTTCCGGTTGAGGGCGTTGAAGAGCACGCTTTTGCCGTCGATCAAGGGCGGCGCCCAGCGCATGTAGTCGCCGGTCCCCGGTTCCTCGACCTTGATCACGTCCGCGCCCATGTCGGCCAGGAGCATGGTGCAGAAAGCGCCCGGGAGCAGCCGGGTCAGGTCGAGCACGCGAATCCCGGTCAACGGCATGTCGATGATCAATTCTGAGGGAGACGTTTGAGGGGGCTCCGTGCGTTAATAGGTAATGGCCGGCAACACAATGCGTTCCAGCAACCAACCCCTGTCCGAGGTGACCATCAAAGTCCCGGCGCCGTTCGCCGGGATCTCCGACCTGGGTTTCACGGCCCAGTACAGGTCACAGACGTTCCAGGAGCCCCAGCGCGACATACCCCTGCTGATCGAGGGACCCTCGCCCCCGATGCGACGCCTGGTGGAACTGCTCCAGCTTCTTCGAGGCATCGAGCGGTCGGCGTATGCCTGGAGCGACCCGGTGATGTTGAGCGACGAGGTCGTCGTGCTGGCGTTTCGCGACCGCAGCCTCACCGGGCAAACGCTGTCAGGCGGCGAGCCGGCGCACGCGTCCTACGTGCAGAACCTCGTGAGTCCGGTGGTCTTCACGTTCCTGCGCGACTGCGCCCAGACCGTGCGGCTGCGACTCGCTGACGTGATCGAGATACGAGTGAGCAACGAAAAAGCAGCAATCGCGGAAATCGTCTTACCTCTCGACGAGATCGTGCGCTCGAATGGCGACCGGTTGCTGTGGGGCCTCGCCGGCTGACCTGAACGCCCGGCGGCCTACGACGGGCTGGGGGAAGGCGATGGTGTTGTCGACGGGGTAGGCGATGGTGAGGTGACGCTGCTCGCCGCCGAGGAGGGGCTCGCGATGGTGATGTTGGGCACGGAGACCGGGGCCGGCCCTTGGTTGGTGAAATAGAGCGCGAGCGGCACCACGATCATGCCGACGATGACGGTCAGCACGAACGTGACCGCGCCCCACTCCCTACGCACGAAAGCCAAGTTCACGAGCGATGAATTCTAGCTAGCGCTAGAAGTCGTCGTCGTCGCGATTCCTGGCGAGGCCTTCCTCTTCCTTCTTCTTACGCTGGTTCAGAAGGCGAAGGAAGTCCTGGGCGCGTGCGAGCGCCTTCCACCGCTCCGGAAAGAAATCCTGGACCAGGATCTGCTTGTCCGGCATCTGGTAGACGGTGACGCACCACTTGTTGAGGGTGCGCGAAACCTCGACCTCGAAGTCCTTCTCCGCGGTCTCATACTTGACAACTTTGTCGTCGTCGAACTTTCTTCGTCCTGAAATAGCCATAGGTACATCACTCGGGCGGGGATTCGGCTCATAGAGCGTATTCCAAGTATAGCCACCGGCCGGGCACTCCCAAACGCCCGGAAAGGGCCCCGAACTACTCCTTGAGAAGCTCCTTCAGGAGGGGCGCCAGGACCTCCCGGAGGCCATCGCGCATCAGAGCCAGACCGACGTTGGCCTTCAGGTAGCCCGCGACCGTACCGAGGTCGTAATAGTCGCCTTCGAACTCGAGCGCGACCACCCGTGAGTGCTGGAGCGTGCGCCTGACCGCATCGAGGAGCTGGATCTCGTTCCCGGTGCCCGGCTCGGTGCGGCCGAGCTCCTCGAACACGGCCGGGAGCAGCACGTACCGGCCGAGGCTGGCGAGGTTGGACGGCGCGTCGCCCGCCGACGGCTTCTCGATGACGTCCGTGACCTCATGCAGAGGGCCGCGAGACTTCCCGGTGGCGATGATGCCGTAGCGGCCGACCTGGTCTTCGGGAACGCGCCGTGCGGCCAGGACTGTGGCGCCGGTCTCGTGGTATGCGCTGATCAGCTGTCCAAGACACGGCTCGACGGCGAGGATGACGTCGTCCGGCAGCAGCGCTGCGCACGGCTCGTCGCCGACCAGCCGGCGGGCGGTCCAGATGGCGTGTCCCAGCCCACGCGGCTCACGCTGCTGGATGTAGGTGATGTCGACTTTGTCGGCGATGGCATCGACCTCGGCCAGGATGCTGAGGAGGTCCTTCCTGCCGCGCTCGCGCAGGTAATGCTCGAGCTCCAGAGATCGGTCGAAATGGTCGACGATGGCCCGCTTGCCACCGCCGGTGACCATGATCACCTCCTCGATGCCGCTGGCGATCGCTTCCTCCACGCTGTACTGGATCGCCGGCTTGTCGACGAGGGGCAGCATCTCTTTCGGCTGTGCCTTGGTGGCGGGCAGGAATCGGGTGCCGAGCCCGGCCGCGGTGATGATCGCCTTGCGGACGGGCAGCGTATTCAACGACGACAATCTAAGGCGTGGACAGCATCGACCGCATCCAACCCGGAATCGAAGGCCGGCTGGAGCGGGTCGTAGATGGCGACGTGATCACGACCCATGTCGGTGGCAAAGGCACATTTGCGACTCCGGCCATGATCGGTTTGATGGAGATCACGAGCCATCGCTCTCTCGAAAATCTATTGCCGGCCGGCCACACCACTGTCGGCTACGAGGTGCACGTCCGCCACGTCGCCCCGGCCGCGCCCGGGTCGACGATCCTGGTCACGACGAAGCTGACCGAGGTCAAGGGCAACAAGCTCTATTTCGACGTCGCGTGCCACCAGGGCGAGAGGCTCTTGGGCTCGGGCACGCACAAGCGTGCCATCGTCCCTGCCGACTTTTAGCCGTCGGCGGGCTTCGACTTCGCTTTCTTTCGACGCTTGCCGGCAATGTGCAGAGCCAGCTTTTTGAGCCCCGGATTGACAGCGATCACCTTCGGTCCCTGCACCTTCTTGTCACGGGCTTTCACATGTGCACTTTCACGCGGTTCGATCCGGTCGAGCTCGTCTGTCATCCACCTATCATTGACCGAGCGTTGAGGGAAGTCGAGCACGAAACCGCTGGGTTGACGCCCAGCTCCGTGGAGGCCGCGGCCCGCGACCTCGCCCACTACCTCGCCCCCACTCCCCTGCAGTATTCGCGCGCGTTCACAGATAAGGCGCGTTGTTACGTTCATATCAAGGTCGAATCGATTCAGCCCATCCGCGCCTTCAAGGTGCGAGGTGCGCTGACCAAGGTCATGCGGCTCCACCCGGAAGAGCGATCCGCCGGCGTCGTCACAGCGTCGGCAGGCAATCACGGCCAGGGTGTCGCCTACGCCGCGGCGGCTTTCAAGATCCCCGCCACCGTCTATGTCCCCGAAACCGCCAACCAGCTCAAGGTCGAGGCCATCCAGCGCCTCGGCGCGCAGGTCGTGCCGGCGGGTCGCAACTACAACGACGCCTATCTAGAAGCGATGCGCCATCAGGAGAAGGGCGGCGCGACTTTCGTGCACGCATTCGACGACCCGGACGTGATCGCGGGCCAGGGTTCGATCGCCGTCGAGCTGCTGCACGACCTCGATGATGTGGACACCGTCCTGGTGCCGATCGGCGGGGGCGGGTTGATCAGCGGCATCTCGATGTATTTGAAGGAGAAGCGGGCGAACATCAAGGTCATCGGAGCCGAGCCGGTCGGGGCCGATGGCATGCGCCGCTCGCTGGAGGCGGGCCGCATCGTCACGCTCGATCGGGTCAACACGATCGCCGACGGGCTCGCCGCATCCGCTCCCGGGAAGCTGACCTTCGATCTGGCGAAGCGCTACGTCGACGAGGTCTTGCTGGTCGAGGACGCAGAGATGCTGCGCGCGATACGGCTTCTGTTCGAGTGGGAGCATCTCCTCGCGGAGCCCGCCGGCGCGGCCGCGATCGCGGCGCTGCTCTACCACTACAGCCCGAGCCCCAACGAGAAGGTCGTCGTCGTTCTCTCGGGAGCCAACGTCACCGACGAGGTCATGATCCGAGCCCTCAAGTCGCGCTGACAGAGGTACGCTGAGGTCGTTCTCGCAGGTCGAAATTTGGGGGTAGCTGAATGAAGGCTTATGTCCTGATCAACGCGTCTCCCGGGCGAGCCCTCGAGGTCGCCAAGAAGATGGAAGGCACCAGCGGAATCACGGCGGCCGACGCGATCACCGGCGAGTACGACGTCATCGCGGTGTGCGAGGCCCCCGACGTCAACTCCATCGGCTCGCTGATCGTCGACAAGATCCAGAAAATCGACGGCGTCTTCAAAACCGTCACCTGCCTGGCAGTCAAGTAAGTCCGTAAAAGACAAACGGGTCGCAAGCAGGCCCGATTTACTCGGGCCGTCACCCCACGTGCAGGTTCCTACTCACTCAAGCGTCGCGAGGAGTCCGCGGTGAAGCCTGCTTCACCGCGTTTTTCGACGCCTGGCAGGTCGGACAACCACGCGGCCATCTGCGGCATCTCCTGCTCGAAGCTGCCCACGGAAGGCGACCAGGTGAGCTCCCGGCGCGAGTACGAGTCGTCGACCTGGTGTGGCTTTCCCATCACGTCCACCGCGTAGACACCGGGCCAAACCGACGCGCCGCGGGCGGCCGTGGTCTCTGTCATCAGCGCTCGGAGGTACGCGAAGTCGTAGGGCAAGCTGACGATGTCTGCTCCAACCCCCGCCGCGCGCGCGCATGACTCCATCAAGTCGCGCCACGTCGCGTCGAAGCCGCCGACCAGGTAGATCTTTCCGGCCCGGCCGCGATCGGCAGCTGCCAGGCAGGCTCGACCGACATCCTCCGCGGCAACGAACGTCTGCATCACGCGACCGCCGGCAGGCAGCCACACGCGGCCTCGTGCCATGCCGGCCATCAGGTGCGGCAGCATCCAGTCTTCGCCTTTGCCGAATATCCGCGCGGGCCGCAGGACGACCACCTCCAGGTCCTGCGCTTCATCGAGAAGCCAGCTCTCCTCGTTAAGCTTCAGACGCTCGTAAGCGTGCGTCGGTCGGAGCCTTGACTTTTCGGTGATCTTTGCGAACTGATCGGATCCGTAGACGTCAGCGCTCGAGACGTGGACGATCCGGCGAACACCGGCGCGCCGCGATGCTTCTACGACTCGTTGCAGAAGCCGTGGAGGTTCACGCCGGTATTGGAGCCGGCGCGCGGGCGACCAGCTCTCCGCGCAGTTGTGCACGACTTCAACCGTCTTGATCGCATCCGCGAGCGTCTCGTCATCGGCGTCTGCATTCAGCTCGATCACCGGCGCTTCGGCCGCCAAGGCCTTCGAGACATGATTGCCCAGGAACTCTCCGGCGCCGATGACGAGATGCAAAGCCCCCGGATTAAAGCACGGGAAAGAAGCCGGAGCCCCAAGGGGCTAGCGTTCGGACCGTCGCGTCCGGCGCCGCTGAAGGCCCGTGGAGATCGCCCGCTGAACGTTATCGACGACCTGCGCGACCCTCTGCCCGATCGTCCACCAAGCAGGTGGATCGGGTTTGATCGGCGGAGCGATCGTCACGTCCACACGGCTGAAAGGACGCAGCACGTCGGTCCCGCGGACTGCGACGGGCGAGATCGGCACCCCGGCCTGCAGGGCGAAATGGCCGATGCCGACTTTCAAAGGCCTCAGCGCTCGCCCACGCGAATAACGACCCTCGGGAAAGATGAGGACCACCCCCCCACGCTCCAGGATCTGATAGACGGTGCGGAGTCCTGCTTCGTCGAGCTCGCCTCGGTGGGGCGAGATCGGAAACACCCCGACCAGCGGCAGCAACCGGCGCTTCCACCGACGGTTGAAGACGGTCTCCCGCTTCGCCATCGTGTAGATCATTGGCGCCTCAGGAAAGAACGGAATGATGAATGCCGGATCGAACCAGGCCTGGTGGTTCGCGGCGATGATGTAGGGCGGCGAAGGGATGTTCTCAAGGCCGCTGATGCTCATCCGGAACACATGCAGCACCACCCATCGGACAATTCGCCGGATCAGCCTGTAGAGGCGAGGCGGGTGACGAGGGTCCGGGTGGACGAGCGGATCGAGCGGGGCGGCGACGAGCGCCCGGTATTCCGGACCGGTGTACTGCTTTGGTGCTGGTACGTCAGGAGTTGAGGAAGTCGAGGAGGACGCGGTTGAACTCCTCCGGCCGATCGGCCTGCGGTGAGTGGCCGGCCCCTTCGATTACGGCGAGCCTCGAATGCGCGACCAGCGTGTGTGCGCGGGTCGCTTGGGCGACCGGAAAGAGTGGGTCGTCAGCGCCCCAGATCAGCTGAAGTGGGACCTTGATCTCGTTCAACCTCGTCGTCACGTCGTGGTGTCCGCCGAACAGAGCTCGCGGATGGATCAACGACCTCACGGTCGATAGATATGCGTTGTGAAAGTCGTCCGTCGAATAGAGTTCGCGAAGATCCTCGAGGTAAGCGTCATCCATGGACTTCTCGAGGTCGGCGCTCGAGCCGGCGTAGCGGGCCGCGACGCGGCGGATCATGCGCGGAGACGCCCAGCCCAAGGCGCCGCGCGTAAACCTCATCACGGCTTCGCCGACGCGAGGGATCGTGACGAGGCCATATGCCATTTGCGCCATCCGGACCTGCGGCCTGCCGAGGCCGAGCGCGTTGACGAGGACGAGCTTGCGCGCAAGCCTTGGCTGCTCGAGTGCGACCTCGAGTGCAATTCGTCCGCCGAGCGACGCGCCGACAATCACCGCGGAACGCAGGCCGCGATCTTCCATATAGCGCTCGACGAAGCGCGCGAAGTAAGGGATGGTGTAGCGCGCACGCGGCTTTTCGGTGCGTCCATACCCCGGAAGGTCGGGCGCGAAGACCCGGTGCCGCGCGGCTGTTGGCTCGAGGGTGTGGCGCCACTCCATGTAGCTCGAAGACCCCAAGCCGTGGATGAATACCACCGGCGAGCCCCGGCCTCCTTGCATGTGATGCACGCGCATCGAGCCGATGTCGATGAAACCCGGTTGGATGCGCCGCTCCGTGCCGATCACTGGGTCGCAAGTCTACGGGCGGGCGAACGCAAGCCAACAACGTTCTGCCCGGATTCGAACCGCCGCACTCTCTTGCCTTTGATCACCGTCACGGCGCCCGGCCCCATCGCCCGCCAAGTTCCGTCCCGCCAAACCGCGGCGCTCCGCTCGTCGACGCCGAGGAGCGTCAGCCCTGGCGCCGCAGCCTGTGCCGACTCCACCCAGCGGCTGCCAAACGCGTCGTAGTGCGGCAGCACGGCGGTCTCGGCGAGCAGGCCCAAAGCATCTGCCGGACGGCGGTTGAAGCGGTTGGGCCACACCGCCCGCACCAGCGTGTGGCTACAGAGAGCCATCGCGCCGGCCGACGATCCTGCCAGCGACGCGCCGTCCCGCCATGCCTCGAACATGGCGCGCCAAACCCTTGATCCGCGCAAAACCTGCGCGACCAGCCCCGGATCCCCACCTACCAGGTAGAAGAATCCGCCTGTTCGTGCTCGCGTTGCCACCTTGTCGGACATGGCGTCGCCACGCTTGAGGACGGGCAGCTCGTTCAGCTCGAGCCCAAACTGATGGAACCAGTCCCGGGCGTGAGCCACGGCGCGATCGGGACCCTGACGCGCCGCCGCGGTCGGGACGACAAACGCCGGCCCTCGACCCGCGCCCTGGGCAAGAATCCAGTCCTGGTCTTCGTTGCCTGGGTTGAACTCATCGCCACCTATGAGGGCGAGCACACCAGGCGCAACCGGCACGTCCCTAGCATATGTGGGTGTCCGAAGCACAAAACGTTCGTGTGCGCATCGCGCCGAGCCCTACGGGGTTTGCGCACCTGGGCACCGCCTCGACCGCGCTCTACAACGTGCTGTTCGCGCGCCAGCGTCATGGAAAGTTTGCGTTGCGCATCGATGACACCGACCTCGAGCGCAACCGGCCGGAATACGAGCAGCTTATCTACGAATCGCTGGGTTGGCTCGAGCTGGATTGGGACGAAGGGCCCGACAAGGGCGGGCCGTATTCGCCTTACCGTCAATCGGAGCGCGTCGACCTCTACCGGCAGCACGCGTCGCAGCTCCTAAGCGAAGGCAAGGCATACAAGTGCTTCTGCACCCCCGAAGAGCTCGAGGCCGAGCGCAGGCTGGCGCAGGCCCAGAAGCGGCCGTACAAATACTCGCGCCGTTGTTTGACCGATCCCCCCAAGGACCGCACCGAGTTCGCCGTTCGCTTCAAGGTTCCCGGCGGCGAGATCAAGTTCACCGACATGGTCCGCGGAGAGATGAGTTTCGACGCCGACCTGATCGGCGACTTCATCGTCATGAAATCAGACGGGTACCCGACGTACCAATTCGCGAGCCCGATCGATGACGCCTTGATGAAGATCAGCCACGTGATCCGTGGCGAGGAACACCTTTCCAACACGCCCTACCACCTCATGGTCGCGGACGCGCTGGGCTATGACCGACCCGCCGCTTACGCACACATGCCGCTCATCCTCGCCAAGGACGGAGCCAAGCTCTCGAAGCGCAAGCATCCTGAGGCGAACCTCATGCTTTACCGTGAACAGGGCTACCTGCCCGAGGCGCTCATCAACTACCTCGCGCTTCTCGGTTGGAACCCGGGGACGTCCCAGGAGATCTTCACCCTCGACGAGCTCGTCGACGTCTTCTCGTTTGAGCGGGTGCAGCACGCGGGCGCGCGATTCGACTGGGAGAAGCTCAACTGGGTCAACGGCGAGTGGATCCGCGCGATGGCGGACACCGAGCTGGCGCACCGGCTCCAGCCCTTCCTCCCTCGGCTCGACGAAGCGACGATCATGCGGGCAGTGCCCGCGCTGAAGACACGCATGACCAAGCTCGCCGATGCGGTCGAGTACCTGGATTATCTGTGGATCGATCCGCAGCCCCCGGTTCTCGACAGCGAGACCAAACAACGCGTCCAAGAAGCAATCGACGCTTTGAGTGGTACGGGCTGGGAACCGGAGCCGATCGAGGCAGCCCTGGAAAAGGCTGTCGCGGACTCCGGGGTGGGCAAGGGCAAGTTCTATACGCCGCTGCGTGACGCGCTCACTGGCAAGAAGGTCTCGCTGCCGATCCACTACACGCTGGCGCTGCTCCCGAAGGAGATTGCGATGGATCGCCTTCGCAAAGCGGCCGAGTCGTGATGTTCCTAGCGATCGTGATCGACCTCGAGCCAAACCTGTTCCGGCTCGGGCCATTCCTCATCACGTGGCACGGGGTGTTCTCTGTGCTCGGCATCCTCGCCGCGGCACGCCTCGGTTTGTGGCTGCTCGGCAAGGACAAGGTCGACATCAGTCATGGCGCCGACGGCGTCACGTGGATGGTGGTCCTTGGGTTGGTCGGAGCCCGCGTCCTTTATGTGTGGGAGAACTTCAAGTTCTTCTCCGGCCAGCTGATCCACGTCTTCTATATCACCGAGGGCGGGATCAGCCAGTGGGGCGGCTTGTTCGGGGCCATCCTCGGCGCCTACGTCTGGGCGCGGCGCGCACATTTCTCATTCTGGAAGGTCATCGACGCCGGCGGGCCGGCGGCCATGATCGGACTCGCGATCGGCCGTGTTGGCGACGTCATCAACGGCGAGCATCACGGCACGCCGACCACGCTGCCATGGGGTGTCCAGTACGTGAACCCGGACACACTCGGGGAGCCCGGCAAGGTGGTGCACCCCGAGGTCGCGTACGAGATGATCCTGACCCTTGGTTTGCTGGCGCTAATACTGCCGTTCCACCAGCGTTTGAAGGCCAAGCTCCCGGCCGGGGTTTTGGGTCTGACCTACCTGGGCCTATATGGCATCGGTCGCTTCTGGCTCAGCTATTTCCGCACCGACCCGGCGATCATCTACGGCCTACGACAGGCACAGCTTGCCTCGCTCGCCATGGCCGTCATCGCCGTCATCGCCATTCCGATCCTCATCGGCCGAGCGCGCGCTGCACGCGAAGAGCCAGCCGAGGAGCCCCAGGGTCGTGCTTGAAGTACACATGCACCTCATCGTGTGTATCGAGCGCCGTGCGCAGCGTCTCGAGCCACGGCTCCAGCGCGCGCGACGTGTAGCCGCGCCGCAGCCGGAAGTAGGCGACCGGACCAACTTCCACCAAAGGCGCTCGTGGCCACTTTTCCTCGTCGGTGACGACCAGCGCTGCCTGATAAGTCCTCAGCACGCTGAATGTCTCTTCATGGAACCAGGATTCGTCGCGGAACTCGGCCGCCACTCCGCGCCCGAGGGCGCTCAGCAGCCCGTCGAGCAGGGCGACGTCGCGTTTGCGGATGGGCGGAAACTGCAGGAGCATCGGGCCCATCCTGTCGCCCAACGGCGCCATGCGCTCGGTGATGATGCGAGCCAAACCGATCCGGTCGAACTGATCGCCTGAATAAGTGAGGCCGCGATGAGCCTTCATGCAGAACCGGAAATCGCCTGGTGTGCCGTCACGCCACTTGAGCATCGTGGTCTCGGGCGGGGTGCGATAGAAACTGCCGTTCAACTCCACGCCGTGAAGCTTCTCGGCGTAGTAGGACAGCATCCGAGCCCCGGGCAGGCCGACCGGATAGAACTTTCCTTTCCATGTCGCGTAGCTGAAACCGGACGTGCCGGTGTAGAGACGGCTTATAGCGCGGTGACCGTCTGACGTTCACGCATCACGCGTTCGTGGAGCTGCCCGCACGCCGCGTCGGCATCACGACCGCGGGTGTCTCGCACAGTCACGTTCAAACCCTGCGCTTCCACCAGCTCCTTAAACCTGCGCACCTTCGCGCGGTCGGGCGCCTCGTAAGGCGTGTCCTCGACCGGGTTGAAGGGAATGAGGTTGACGTGCGCGAGCTTGCCGCGCAGCAGGACACCAAGCTCTTTGGCGTCGCGTTCGGTGTCGTTCACGCCGGCGAGCAGCACCCACTCATAGCTCACGCGCCGGCCGGTCTTTACTCCGTACGCCTGGGCTGAAGCGACGAGCTCGGCGACCGGGTACTTGCGATTGATCGGCACCAGCACGTCGCGAAGATCGTCGCGAGCGGCGTGCAGTGAGATGGCCAGAGTCACCGCCAGCTTCTCGTCGCCGAGCTGAGCGATTCTTGGAATCAAGCCGCTCGTGGAAACGACGATGCGCCGCGGGCTTATGCCCAGCAGCTCCTCATCGGAGATCCGCCGCACCGACTCGACCACCGCCTGATAGTTGGCCATCGGCTCGCCCATGCCCATGAACACGACGTGCGACAAGCGCCTGCCTTCGGCCGGCAGCATGCGCGCGGCATCCAGCGCCTGCTCGACGATCTCGTGCGCTTTCAAGTTGCGGCCGAAAGGAAACTTGCCCGTGGCGCAGAAGGGACATCCGATCGGGCACCCGGCCTGCGATGAGATGCACAGCGTCGAGCGCTCGGCATAACGCATGACCACCGACTCCACGGAGTGCCCGCCGTCCAGCTCGTAGAGCGTTTTGGTCGTTAGACCGCGATCCGCCTGCGACACGGCCACCTGGCGCAGCGATGTGATGCGGAACTCGCGATCCAGGTCCGTCCGCAGCGGCTTCGGGACGTCTCGCATCTCGTCGAACGACGCCGCGCCGCGCGCCATCCAGCCCCACACCTGCTTGCGCCGGTATGCGGGCGCGCCATGTTCCGCCAGCCACTCTTCGAGCGCTTGGGCTGACAACGACAGGATCGCGGGACGCTCGATCACGGAGCCGTTCACTGGTTGCTGGGACACGCAATGGAGACTACGTCAGATAAAGCGTGGCCTGTGGGCCGGGTTTATCCCGGCCGTCACCTAGCGTGCAACTTCCAGACGCCTGCCAGTCGTGGCCAGGAGTACACGGCGGAAATCGCAGATTTCCGCCGTATTCATACGGATCTCTCGTAGACCTCTTCGCCCTTGGTCGTACGCACTTTCACCATGCGGTCGTCGATGAGCTTCTTGAGATGAGCGCGCAGCGTCATCTCGGCCGCACGGAACAGCTCGCCTCCCAGCTCGGTGCCGTAGACGCGGCGTGTCAGCTCGGGGGCGGTTCCTCGGCCGCGTTTCTTCAGCTCCGCCAGCACCTGCGCCTCGCGGGCGAGCCTGTGTGTCCGGTACTCCTCGAGCTTCGCCATCGCATCGGGGACCGGGTCCCAGTGGCCGGGAAACAGCGTCCGCGGCTGGAGACCCTCGAGCCGCTCCAGGGAGCGCAGGTAGGCGGCGACGTCGCCTTCGGGAAAGGTGACCATCGAGCTGCCCCGCCCGAGGACGAGGTCACCGGTGAAAAGGACTCGATCCTCGTCGAGCCAGAAGCTCAAGTGATCCGCGCTGTGGCCGGGCGTATGGAGAGCGGTTACGTTGAGGTTTCCCACCCGGACGACGTCGCCATCCGCCAGTTCCGGGTAACGCTTGACCGCAGCACGGTTACGCGCCGCCAGGCGCTCTGCCAGCGGCAGATGGTCGGGATGCGAGTGCGTCACCAGCACGACGCCTAGCGCAGTCGACCCCAGTCTTTTCTCGATCGCGTCGAGATGCGAATCGTCATCAGGACCTGGGTCGATGACGATCGCCACCGGACCGGCGTCGACAATCCACGTGTTCGTGCCCGGCCCCGTGTATGGACCAGGATTTGGCGCGACAACTCGGCTTACGGCCGTCACCGGGATGCTTGGGCGGGCAGATAGACGTCCGCGCCATCCGGCCGGCTCGCGTCCAGCCAGCCGTCGAGACGCGTGTCGACGATGAGTCGTATCAATGGCTCGCCCATCTCAGGCACCGGCAACGGGCGCCGCTCTGAGCCGGGCGCCACGCTGATCTTCCACCACGACCCCACCTGCTCGGCCGCGATGGTCATGCCTGGTCCGCCCATCCATTCCTGGATGCGCGTGAAGGCCTCCACAAGCGCTGGTTCCGACCCGAGCACGACCGCCCCGGCGGGAAGCTCGCGGGCGGCAATGGGCAACGCGAGGTTGAGTACGGCTCCAAGGACAACCCCGCGGGCAGCGTCTTTGGGCTGGATGGCGGCCGCCTCGACCGCAGCCGCCCGCCGGCCCACCTCCTGGGCCTGCTCGAAGACCGCCTCGAGCAGCTCAGGACGTCCGAACGCGGCCTGGCGTGCGGACTCCTGCAGCGCAAGGACCGCTGACCGGAGCTTGTGGCCGAGGCGCCCCAGCAGATACGCGCTCTGCTCTTCCGCCAGCTGCTGGCCGATCTCCGCGCTGCGACGCGCCTGGGCCAGCCCTCCCGACTCGGCCCAACCCACCAGGCGGCCGTTCAGTGTGAGGGCTTCCCACGGGCCACCGGGCGGCGGAAATTCCCGATCCGCCGGTCCATGCCGCGCATGATCCGGGATGGATTCCATCCCCCCACCGACCCTTACCCACATGGGCGCGGTTGATGACGGGCGCCGTCCGCCGGCCCCGTTGCGTCGAACCACTACCTACTAGAGCTGACGGAGTCGCCTGTGCGAGTCTTGCTTGTAGGCACCGAGACGGACGGGACTGTGAACCTGAAAGTCGTCCCTCCACGATCGCTGGAGGCAACCCAGATCCGGCCGCCGAAGCTGCGCTCAACGACGAGCCGGCAGAGATAGAGACCGAGGCCCAAGCCACCCTGGGAACGGTTGCGCCCGGCCGGGCCGGTCTTCTCGAAGAGACCTTCCAGGCTGCCGGGAGGCAGCCCCGGACCGCGGTCGGCGACCGTGACCTCGAGCCAGCCGCGCGACGCTGCGCGCGCTTGTACCGACACCGCACCCGACGTGTACTCGAGCGCGTTGCTGACGAGATTGGTCAGTACCTGAGCCACGTGTGCGGGCTCGCAATACGCAGGGGGTAGACCATCGCGTAAGTCGATCTCGACCGCCAGTGCGCGTTCGGCGTAGCGGTGGCGGATGACACCCATCACGCCCTCGAGCACGGACGGCAGGTCCACCGGCTCCGGGGCCGGCTCGAAGTGGCGAGTCTCCAGCTTGGCGATGATCAGCTGGCTTTCGACGAGGCTCAAAAGGCGGTCCGAGGATTCATATGCCTCCTGCAGAAGCTCGCGCCGCCCTTTGGCATCGATCGTGCTGTCCCACTGCATGATCCCGGCGAGTGTGTTCTTCATCGCCGCCGCCGGGCTGCGGACCTCGTGACCGATGGCGCGCAGCATCAGATCCTTGGCCTCCAGAGCCAGCCTCTGGGCGGTCACGTCCTCGTGCAGCGTGAGGATTCCGGCCGGCTCGCCCTCGAGCCCAGGAATGACCACGCGCCGCACATGCACGATGCGCACGGGCTCGCCCATGCGCAGCTCGAGGGTGCCGTCGGCCTGGTCCTCGTCGCCGCGCACCGCGCCAGCGGCGGAATAGATGTCGGAGAGCTTCTTGCCCGGCATCTCCGCGGCCTGGAGCTGATAGATGGCCTCGACCTCGGGGTTGGCGTAGACGATGCTGCCGGTCGCGTCCTCGAGCATCACGCCCACCGGCGAGTGCCGGAGGATGGCGTTCATCATCTGCCGCTCGCGCTCGAGCGCATCGACGAGCTCGAGCTGGCCGATGAGCACGGAGGCCTGGCCTGCGAGGACGGTCGCGAGGCGTCTCGTCTCGGATGCGCCCGCCGTCATCCTCGCCACGAGCAAGCCGACGAGCCGACCTTCGACCTGGATCGGAAGGCCGAAGGCGTCGGCCGACGCGCCCAGCAGATCCAATAAAGCGCGCATGCGTCTCGCACCGGTGGGAGAGGTCAGCGCACGGAGCAGCTGCACCGGTTCGTCGACCGAGACCCTGGGCGTCACCTCGCCGTCAGGCGCACGGCGCACGAGATGCGCGTCTTCGAGCAGCCACAGCTCTCCGTGTGTGCTGGCCAGCGCGCGGCTGACGAGCCTGCCCATCTCCGAGCGCGCGCGATCAGGCTCGGTGGGCGTGAGCTCGGTGAAGGCGGCCACAGCTTCGAGCGTGTGGATGCGCCCGCGAGTCTCCGCCACCAGGCGGGAGTTTTCGATCGCCACCGCCGCATGCCGCGCAAAGTCGAGCGCGGGCGGCGGCTCGGCCATGTGCGTCGCCGCGTGGACCGAACCGATCGCGCCCACCAGGCGATCGCCGTACCAGAGCGGGATCAGGCTCCAGGCCTGGCCCCCGGCGCTGCCGGAGAGCACGCCTGTAGGCGCTTCGCGCCAGCTGTCTTCGGAGTTGAGGCCGGCCCAGGCGAGAACCGATTCCGCGGCCGGTTCGCCGCTGGCCCGAGTCGCGCTGATGCGACCCTCAGTGTCGAACGCCCAGCACGCAACGCCGGCCGATTCGAGCATGGTGCGCGCCTGGTCCGCGATGTTTGAAACGACGCTCATGAGCTCGTGCCCAGCTAGGGCGGCCAGCTCCTGGATGCGCACTGATTGCGCGAGGGCGAGCTCGTTGGCATGGTGGAGTCGCATGGTTCGAAGCGCGATCCCGACCACCGGCGCGGCCGCTTCGAGAAGCTTCAAGTGCGCGGGCACGAACTTCCCACCGTCATCACGCAGCGCGGAAATGCCCGCCACGACTCGCTCGCCCTGCATGATCGGCACCCACACGACCGCGCTTGGTTTGCGCGAGAAGATGTACTTGCCGATCGGTCCATCGAGGTCGTGAGCGACCGGCTCCACGGAATCGAGGACCTTGTCGCCGGCGGCCATCAATCGCCGGAACAGCGGCGCCTCGGCTATGGGCACAGGGCCGAGCATTCCGATGAGGCCCCCTCGCGCGCCGGTGAAGCCCACGACGTTGCCGGCGGCATCGAGGTAAATGAGCACGACGTTCGTTGCGTCGGTGTAGTCACTGACCGCCCCGAATATCGCGGCGGCGATCTGGCTTTCGTCCGACGCACCAGCCACGCCCATCTCGAGCTCGTGAAGCGCTTCGAGCCGCGCGCGCTCGGCCTGCGCTTCCGCGAAGTGATCCGCGTTGGCGAGAGCCAGGCTCACATGCGCGGCCACGTCCTGCAGCAGCTTCACGTGCCACTCGTCGAATGCAGCCTCGTGGTACGACTGCAATGAAAGCATGGCGGTGATGCGGTCGCCGCTGAGGACGGGAACCCAAACAAACGACCGTGAGATGAGCCGAGAGTCGCCGGGAGGTCCCGACGGGAAGATGGCCGCGCCTTTGGCGAGATTCCACCGCTCCCTCTCCAGGCCTTTGCGAGCAAATGCCTGGGCCCACGGGTTCTTGCGAACGAGCACCGGTTGGCCCGTTTCGTATGCCTCTCGAGAAGGGCCGGTCACCGCAAGGGCGACGGGCGGGACCACCTCTTCGACGCCGGCAACGTACTGGTACCCCTCAGCCACGGGGCCTTCTTTGGATTGCGTGATGGTAGCCAGGATGAAGGCGTCGAAATCGAGGAAGTTCGCCAGCTCTTCGCGCAGCGTGCGCATGATCGACCAGCGGTCCAGGCTTGACGCAAGCCGGCGACCGATGGCGTTGACAACCTCCAACCGGCGCCGCTGGCCCTCGATCGCCTCGTAGCTGCGGGCGTTCCGGAGCGCGAGCGTGACCTCGTCCGCCACCAACTCCAGGAAGGCAGCGGTCGACGCTTCATACGCATACGACTTCGTCGTCTGGATTCCCAGTGCGCCTCGGACGGAGCCGCCCTCCTTGATCGGCACCCACAGTGCAGAGGTCGGCTCGTGCGTGAGCAGTGGCTTCTGGTCGCGAACGATCGTGCGGACAGGACCAAGCTGCGAAGACCTGATCGCGAGCCAGCGCGAAGTCGGGGCGAGGTCGGCCTGCACGTTGAGAAGGCGAACCTTGTCCGGCTGGTCAGCTTCCATCGCCGCCATGTGCAGCACGTCCACCGGCAGCAGCTGGCTCAGCGTGGCGTGCAGGGCGGTCAGGACGCTTGCCTCGTCGAGGGTCGATGCCATGGCGCGGGCGATGCTGTTGAGCGCTTCGAGGCGCCGCGCCTGGTTGCGCGTCAACTCGTTGAGGTAAGCGTTCGCCAGCATGACCCCGAGCCGGCGATGAACGTCGTCCAGGAAGGTGATCTCGTCGGGTGGCACGCGCCGGCTGCGGCGCGATTGATAGATGACGCTGCCGATCACCTCGCCCTGGTGTTCGATCGGGATCCAGATCGCGAACTTGGTCTGGCGCCCGGCGCCGGGTCCCTTGGCCGACTCCTGCCTCTTGGGCTCGAGAGGAATTACAACGCTGCGCGGATTTGCGTACTGCTTGTTGAACAGAGACGCGCTGAGAGGGCGTCGCCTGACGTCCTGGAGCACGCCTGAGTCAACCGAGAGTGAGTGGTACCACCCCTCACGCTCGAGGACGTGGAGGTTGATGACGTCGTAGCCATAGGGAGGGTGTAGGCCTCGGTACAGGACCTGGACGAGGTCGGCTTCAGTTACACAGGTGCTGAGCTCGTGAACAAGGGCGGCCGGGTTCGGCGCCGGCACCTCAGGATGCGGCGGGCGGCTGGTGGCCAGTCTCGCATGCCGGCTCCCGTTCAGATCCGCACTTTCAACGGGATGGGGCGCCCGGCGACCTCTGAACTTGCTACGAGCCGGACTCGCCATTGCCACCGATATACTGCGCCAGATTCCCTTTGCCGTTTACACCGCCCAAGCCGATCGCGCCAACACCCGAAGACCTCCGCGGCTCAACGATCCTGGTGGTCGACGACGAGCGGGCCTGGCGGGTGATCCTCGAAACGGACCTTCGCATGCTCGGATACCGCGTCTCGATGGCGGAAGATGCCGACCAGGCGCTCGAGAAGGCGCAATCCGACCAACCTGAGGTCGCGATCATCGATTTGATGCTTCCCGAGCCGATGGACGGCTGGGGGCTGCTCGGCGAGCTTCGGGCGCGCGGGCAGAAGCTGCCTGTGATCTTCTACACCGCTTATCCGGTTTTCCCGTCGGGAACGGACGATCCCGACGTTGTGGGATACATGAGCAAGGCCGTCGACCGCGCCGACCTGTATGCCCTGCTACCGCCTGCGATCCGGCGCTCACGCGAGCGCCGGGGAGAGGACGTTTAGTTGCTTACCCTATTAGAAGAAGTAAGCGAGCATGTCGTCGGCCCAGTCTGCGGCCAGCGCCAGGCCAAGCGTGCTTACGAGCGCAAGCCCGAAGGCGATTCGTACTAACTTGAGTTTCCAGGTCATCCCCATTTTACCCCTTGGTTTTACCAACTACTGCCAGGCTCGTGCCAGAGTATGCACTGGCCCCGCCGAGATTGAATGTTCACAGTCCGCCAATAATCATTAAAAATCATGTAGGTCAGACCTTGGAAAATCACAGCTTTAGACGAGAGCGCAACAAAAATCGTGAGGTTCGTCTGCCTCCGCTTCCGCCGGGCCTTGAGGTCTTCAGACCGGCGGAGGTCCTTGGATCAGCGGTTCTGGTGGTCGAAGACGAGGCGGCCATGCAGCAGCAGTTGAGGATCGACCTCCACGACCTCGGCTACCGGCCGTCGGGTTCGTCGTCGGCGCCCGAGGCGATGGAGCTCCTGTCTCGAGAGCGCGTCGCGGCTGTCCTCCTCGACCTGGTCCTCGATGAGGGCGAGGATTCCGGCTTCGAGCTGCTCACGTGGATCCGAGAGCACCACCCCGGCCTGCCGGTGATCGTGCTCTCCGCGGCTCAAGTCAACTCGGCGGCGATACGTAGGGCCTACGAGCTCGGGGCGAGCTCGTACTTCGTCAAGGGCAACGTCCCCATGGCCCATATCTACTCCGACCTCGCGGCCCGGCTGGTCGAGCGCGGCACGGGCCGGCCGGGGAGCTACAAGTTCGGGCGCCTGGAGTTCGACCCAACCCGGCGGACCGTAAAGCTCGGCGAACGCGAGATCCGCCTCACCCCGCAGCAGACCGCGCTGGTGCTGCACCTCGCCCAGGGCTCAAAACCCGCCACGGCTCGAGACCTGATCCAGGCCGGGCTTTTCCGCACCGACGCAGCGCATTCGACCGTGCATTCGGCCTTGCTCACGCTGCGGCGCCGCCTCGACCAGCTCGAAGAGGGGTTGGGGCCGAACTTTGTCCGGGCGACGGCGCGGGGATACAACCTGGTCGCGGTTCAGTGAGCGACCAAGCCCGCACCGCCCCGCTCCCCAGCCGCTCCGTGATCGAAGAGGTGATCGAGCTGCGACGCCACTTCCACCGTCACCCGGAGGTGAGCTTCAGCGAGCACGAGACCAGCACCTACCTGGGCGATCGTTTGAAGGAGCTGGGCCTCGAGCTCAAGCCGTGCCCGACCGAGACAGGTGTCGTGGCGATGCTCGACACAGGCAAGCCTGGCAAGACCGTGATGCTTCGGGCGGACATCGACGCCCTTCCGATCGAAGAGGAATCGGGCGTCGACTTCAAATCTGGCGCCGATGGCCGTATGCACGCCTGCGGGCACGACGCGCACATGGGGATCATGGTCGGCGTCGCGCGCACGCTGGTGGACCGAATCTGGGATGTCGGCGGGCGCTACCTGTTCGTCTTTCAGCCCGCCGAGGAGATCGTGAGCGGCGCCAAAGCGATGATCGCGCGGGGCCTGCTCGACGACCACCACCCCGATTCGGTGATCGGCCTGCACGTGACCAGCTTCACCGAGTCAGGGAGCGTGATCACGAGGCCAGGGCTCATGTGGGCGGGATCGGATGCGTATGAGATCACGTTCGCCGGCCCCGGCGGACACGGCGGCATGATGGGCCGGCGGGGCAATGTGCTGTCCGCCCAGGCGTTCCTCATCGAGCGGCTCCACACCGTGGTCGAAGGACTCGAGCACGATGGCGTTCAGTGCCACACCACCATGGGCAACATCTTCAGCGATGGCGCATGGAACATCGTGCCGCGCGGGGTCTCGGTCAAGGGCAGCTTGCGTACATTCACCTCCGAGCTTCGCGACGAGGCGCTGCTGCGCCTGCGCGATCTGCTGGCGGCGGTGGACGCGGAGTTCGAGGTGCGCTCGAACCTCGAGCTCGTGCACGGAACCGTGCCTTTGATGAACGAGCCGAACGTCACCCGCACTGTCCTCGAAGTGGCGAAGGAGCTCATCGGCGACAAAGCCAGCGTGCTCGGCCGCCCGCTGACGGTCAGCGACGATTTCGCCGAGTTCCTCACCCGGATCCCTGGTTGCTACTTCATGCTCGGAGCGATGCCGCCGGGAGAAACGCCGCCAGCACATCACTCGCCTGGCTTTCGCATCGACGAGAGCGCACTCGAGACCGGCGTGAAAGTGCTGGCCGGAACTGCATCGCGACTCGCGGCCGAATAACTAACCGGTGGTGTGTCTGGGATTAGCTCGACAAGACGCGGCCTCGGCGGCCGGAGCCAAGGAGCCGACGAGCACGTGAGGGAGCGCATCGCGTAGATGCGTGACCGAGCGCGCGCAGGAGGCGACGCTGGCTTCAGCGCAGCCCGGCCGCCTAGGCCGATGGATTGGCGAGCGGTTTCCCGGGCACACCACTAGTCGTGCTCGTCCTGGTCCCGCTCGTCGCCGGGCTGCTGATCGGCCTCGCTACCGGCGGCAACATCGGCAACCTCGCGCATATGCGGTTTCGATGGCCGTGGTTCGTGCTCGCGGTACTCGTGATCAGGGAGGCCGTGGTCTTGACACCGCTCAACCGAGTCGAAGGCGTGCAGTACGTGTACGTCGTCGCACTCGCCGCGCTGATCGCATGGACCGCGCTGCACATCAAGCGCCTTCCCGGCGTGTGGGTCGTAACGGCCGGCGCCGCGTTGAACCTGGTCGTGATTCTGGCCAACGGCGCGCGCATGCCGGTGACGCCGGATCTCGCGGGCGTCCTGGTCCAGCGCGGCCACGTCGGCCAGTACGTGCTCATGAGCTCGAGCACGAACCTGAACTGGCTGGCCGACTGGATTGGATTTCCCTGGCCGGTGAGAGGTGCTTACAGCCCAGGCGATCTGTTGATCGCGCTGGGGATCGGGATCGTCACCCTTCTGGCGGTGGTCCAGTCGCCTGTTCGAGACACTAAGCTGGAGTGAAACTGCACCCGGTATAGGGAGATACCCGCCGTGATCATCTTCTGGATCTTCACCCTTTTCGTCGGCGCCTCGGCGTTCGCGTTCGCCTACATCTTCCTTCAGCTCGGGACGTGGTACTCGCTCGGCTACGCGCTCGTGGTTATGCTCGTGTGCCGCGGAATCCTGAGCATGATCCGGCGCTCACTGATCCTGCGGGAACGCATGTCTCCGGAGAGCGATTCGCTCACCCGGACCGTGGAGACCAATCGCGCCATCTTCTGGCGCCGCGCTCTCTTCCTGGCCGCGATACCGATTTTCTACTTCGGCGGCGCTTACTACCTGGCGGGCCTCGCGCCACAAGACGCGCTCGACGCTCTCCCGCAAGCCATCGTGGCCGGGCTCACGAACCTGCTCTACGTCCTCTTCCTTCTCGCGGCGAACTTCGCACTCTTCCTCGGACCCTTCTACATCTACACCCGCATCGGCAAGACGATGATCAACCCCGACGACGCGAACTTCGGCGTGAACATGGATGACGTGAGAGGCCAGAGGGGGGCCGTCATCGAGATGCGCCGGATCCTCCGGCTCATCGAGCACGGTCGGCTCTACGTCAAGGCCGGTGGTAAGCGCGAGCGGGGCGTCCTCATGGTCGGACCTCCCGGCACCGGCAAGACGATGCTGGCGAAGGCCATCGCGTCGACCCTCCACGTTCCCATCTACATCGCCGCCGGCGGATCGTTCGCCGGCATGTTCCTCGGCATCGACGCCCTCAGCGTCTATCTGATGGTGCGGGCCGCGCGTAAGAAAGCGAAGGTGTGGGGCGGCTGCATCGTGTTCATCGACGAGATCGACGCCCTGGGCCAGAAGCGCTCGGGTACCGGAGGGGCCGGTCCGATGATGGGCGGCATGGGTGGGATGTTCGGAGGTGGGCAGCTCGGGCTGAACATGCTGCTGGTCCTGATGGACGGCATCGACAACCCGGGCATGATCATCAGGCAGCTGCGCGGGCTCGTGAACCTCACCCTCGACGGGCTGTTCCTGCCGCGGGTCATCGCCTTCAACGGCACCCGCATCAATCTGCGCATACCCGCGCTCAAGGCACCCAACTACAACATGCTGTTCATCGGCGCCACCAACAGACCTTCCGTCCTCGACGAAGCCCTTACGAGGCCAGGACGGTTCGGACGGCAGATCGTGTTCCGACTGCCGAACCGCGAGGACCGCAAGGACATCGCGGCCCTGTACTTCGACAAGAAGCAGCACGACCCCACACTCGATACACCTGATCGGCGCGAGGAATTCGCTCGCATCACCGATGGCTACTCGCCGGCCGACATCGAGCAGGTCCTGTCGCTGGCGCTCCTGTACGCGTTTGAAGATGGCCGCGACTCTCTGTACTGGAAGGACATCCGCGAGGCGATGGGCAACGTGGAAGCGGGTCTTGCGATTCCAGTCGAGTACACCGAGCGTGACAAGATCGCGGTCGCACGCCACGAGCTTGGACATGCCATCGCATCGCATTTCTTCCAGAAGGACCACTCGCATGTTCGTCTTTCAATTCGCAGGCGAGCCAATCCTCAGATCGGAGAGATCGGCGGCTATCACAAATCTCTGCCGATGGAAGAGGAGTGGTTGGAGTTCCGCTCCCAGCTGGCGGCGGACATCCGCGCATCACTTGGATCTCTCGCGTGCGAGCACGTCTTTTATGGTGAAAACACGACCGGCGTGACGATGGACCTGATCCAGGCCACCGCTACAGCGAGCCGGATGGTCGGCATCGTTGGAATGGGGCCGGACAGGCTGGACCCGGAGATGTCGCGCAAAGCGATGAACATCGGTGAGCAGCTGATCTCAGTCGTTCAGGTGACGCAGGGAGTCCACGAACAGGGGACCCCGTCCGGTGCCGTGCTCAACAATCCGATGGCCCGGCGCACGGTCGCGCAGCTGCTGGGAGCGGCGTACATAGACGACTGGCGGCTCATGTACGTCAACAAGGAAGGCATCGACCTGGCGGCCGAGGCGCTCATCGCCCAAGGCGAGCTGGTGGGCGATGAGATCAGCGGGCTGCTCGACTCGGTGGGCTTGCGTGAGCCGATGGCGAGCGACCCTTATCCAGAAGACCTGCCAGTTCTTCCCGACATGCAACGCCCAGCGGTCGTGGCCGCGACGGGGTCGGCCTGATCCGGATTCCGGCGGCGGCTCTCGTCGCGCTGTTGCTGGCGTTGCCGTCGCGGGCGGTGTTCGCGCAGGATCCGCTCGTGCCGCCCAGCGCTCGCCACGAAGCAGCGCGGATCGTGAGCGCAGAGGTGGCGATGGCGCAAGCGACTGCGCAGCTCCAGGCTATCAAGGCACAGCCGGCGCCGACGACGCTGGTCGACAGCATTCGCTATCAGCTGGCGATCGAGGCAGCCCAGTACGCGTATCGCGACGCCGCTCGCCAGGAGGAGCTGCGCGTGTACGAGGTCGCGAGCTACTCGAGCGTCGAGGCGTCGGTCGCACCGCTTCTGCCGGCGACGGTGTCAAAACCCTTCGAGGACGCGGTCGCTGCCCTGCATTCGCTCTATGCGCTCGAGGGCATCGACCAGTACTACCTGGTCAACGTGCATTTCGTTCACCCTTACGGCGACGCTGCGCCGGTGGACTCGCTGCGATCGTTCTACGCCGAGGCACAGAAGACGTACGGAGTCGACGCAAGCTACCTGGCCTCGATCAACTACATCGAGAGCAATTTCGGCCGGGTGAACGGTCCGTCCTCAGCCAACGCGATGGGGCCGATGCAGTTCCTGCCCGGAACGTGGGCGCAATACGGCCAGGGCGGCAACATCATGGACCCGCATGACTCCATCCTTGCCGCGGCCCG
>DATNOD010000075.1:0-6669 GCA_035601515.1 Candidatus Eiseniibacteriota bacterium
CTCCATACGCTCCTCGCTCGAGGCCAGGCGGAGCGAGCCGACCTCGTGCCAGCCTGTCTCCATGCCGACCTCCTCGCCCAGCTTCCGGTACAGGTCGACCGAGTTCATCATCATCCGGGTCAGGCTGAGCGACCCGCGGAGCTGGCCGACGAGCCCGGCGGAGTGAAAGGTCGAGCCGCTGGTGACTCGCGACCTCTCGACCAGTACCGTGTCGGTCCAACCGAGGCGCGCCAGCCAGTAGAGGATCGAGGCGCCGCCCACACCCCCGCCGATGACGACGGCGCGCGCTTTGGTTCTCACGCCCCTCTCCTTTGAGGGGGGACTCCCCCCTTGACGCGCCGGGCCCGGCAAAGCCGGCTCCCGGCGCACCCCCCTGCCAACCCTCCCCCCTTTCGGGGGGAGGGGGTTAGCTCACGTGCGATCAGGCGCTGGCTTGCGCCGGCAGGACCGCCTTTGTCTCGGGGGCGTTGCGCTGCGCGATGAAAAAGTAAATGGCGCCCACGAGCAAGATCAGCCCCAGGGTCGCCTCGAAAACTGGAATATTGCCGATCGGCCCGCCGATGGTCACATTGGGCAGGGCGCTGAGCGGCGGGTTCTGTCCGCCGACCGCGGCGTTGCGCGGCCACAGGAAGTTGATCTCCATCGCAACGCCCCAGACCAGCCCGAGGATGTTGACGATCGTGCCCCACTGCCCGAGCTTGAAGGGCGCCGACTCCTTCGGCCAACCGTTGAGCCGGGCGATGAGGATGGCGATGTTGCCGAGGATGTACGACAGGTAGATCATCCCGGTGGCTCCGATCGCGATGGTGCCCGCGCCGGCGTAGTAGATGAGCGGCAGGCCCGCGAGCACGCCGACCACGATGCACGTGCCGACGGGTGTGTGCAGGCTCGAGTTGACGTTGTTGAAATACCTGGCGAGCGGAAGCTTGCCGTCACGGCCCATGCCAAAAGCCAGGCGAATGGTCGAGGTCTGGATCGCGAGGCAGCACACGTAGATCGCAGCGAAAACGACCAACAGGTAGACGTTCGCGGCCCAGCCCGGGAAGTTCGATTCGATGATGGTCACCAGAGGGAACGGGACCTTGCCGGCGCCGATGTCGGAGACGAACTTGCTCATGTCGCCCGGGACGGCGATGATGACCGCGAACAGGAAGATCGCGCCGATGACGGCCGCACCGATGATGGCGGCGAGCACGGCCTGCGGAGCTGCCTTCCGAGGGTTCTTGGTTTCTTCCGCGAGCGTGCTCGCCGTGTCGAATCCATAGATCACGAACAGGGACATGAACATCGCCGCCAGGAATGTCCCCGCCTGGTTGTTGAATCCAGACCCGAGGTAGCTGAAGTCGGTGAAGGTCGAGAGGGACTGGTGGTGATAGAAGATCACCAGAATGATCGCGAACACCACCATGCCGAGGATCTCGAACACCACGCCGGTGTTGTTGACGAACGCGACGATCCTCACGCCGAAGATGCTCAGTAGGGTCGTGGTCAAGAGCACGAGGGCCGCGACGTTCCGCTCGGTGTCGAGGTCGGTGCCGATACTCGTGCCAAAGACGTTGTTGATCAGGGGGATCAGCACCAGTGGGACAGTCGCGACGACCGCCGCCACTGTGAGCACGCCCGCGAACAGGTAGATCCAGCCGGTGAACCACGCATAGGTTCGATTCGAGAGGTACTTCGTCCACTGGTAGACGGACCCCGCGACCGGGAAGTGAGAGCTGACCTCGGCGAAGTTCAATCCGATGATCAGCTGTCCGATCACGACGATGGGCCAGCTCCAGAAGAACGCAGGACCGGCGAGGCCGATGCCAAGGATGAACAGGGTGAAGATGCCGGTCGACGGCGATATGTACGAGAACGCAACAGCGAAGCTGGAGTACACCCCCAGCACGCGCCTCAGCTCCTGTTTGTAGCCAAACCTCGCAAGGTCCTGAACGTCGGCATGTTGGGCATCTACGCTCAAGTGCTACCCCTCCCCGGGCCTGCGCCCGCCCCGAAACGTTTGTTACAGAAGTAGGAGGGAAGCTATCACTCGTTGCCGAATCCGTCAACGGCGGGGAGGTTTGGCTTGCCTCCCCGCCATGACAGCATTACATCTGGAAGATCGGGCGGACCTCCATCGCTCCGACGAAGGCCACGGGGCACTTGGCCGCGTACTTGACCGCCTCGTCGAGGTCGGCCGCCTCGATGACGTAAAAGCCGACCAGCTGGTCGCCGGTCTTGTTGAACGGTCCATCGGTCGCCTGGGTCTGGCCGTTGCGGACGCGAACCGTTTTGGAGGTACTCGACGCCTGCACCGGGTCGCCGGCCTTGAACATGCCCTTGCTGTTGATCTCTTCGAAGTAGTTGTTGAAAGCGGTGTTCTGGGCGTCGAAACCCGGCGTGCCCGGGTGGGGCATCTTCGATTCGTCGGCATAGAGAAGGTAGAGGTATTTCACGGATGACTCCTTATGTGCATTCGCCGCCGGTCAGGCGGCTTAGTTAGACGGGCTTGGCTTGGGCCAGGACCTGCTCGCGGGTGACGCCCTGCATGTGGTGAACCTCGCTGGCGTGGTCCTGTACGCCTTTCACGAGCTTCTCCTCGTCATCCGTCTCGAGTACCCAACCGCATTCACATTCGACTCGCTTCTTCATGTCACTCCTTGGTCATGCCCGGCCTGGCTTTGCCATGTTGGCCGGTGAGGTTTGGGGAATCTTTGGAGGCTCTCATAGGCTCTTCCTGCTCGACGTTGACGACCAGCCGCCAGGTGTTGCGCAAGGCAAGCACGAACATCGTGAGTAAAGCTCCACTCACGTTGTAGATCGCGGTCTTGTCTCCGCGCAGCAGCCCGACCCCGCCGGTCACCAGATAGACATACACGACGAACGGCAGGAGCAGCAACCAGAAGCTCTGCACGAGCAGGTGGCGTCGGTCCCTGTCACGGCGCCTGAAAACCGGCCACCAGATCCGGATTCCTCGCCAGATCGCAAAGGCCGCACCCCCCAAAATGATCTCGCCTCTAACTTGGGTGTTCAGAGCGGGAATGAGAAATGAGAGCGAGAGCGCGAAAGCGGTGGCGAGAATGGTCAGCGTGCTTTGCGCAAGGGCAGCCCATCGGTTCTTGGGGTCGGAAAAGACGCCGATGTGCAGCTGCGTCGCAACAAACAGCAAACCGACCAGCGTCGCCGCGCTGCCCGCTGTGGTGGCGAAGAACAGATTCCAGTCGCCCATCCCGGTGCGGATTATCGGCTGATACCGATCGATGCTGAGGATCTATCTAACCGGCGAGGTGCAGGTCGAAAACGACGGCCGGCTACTGCGCGAGTCGCAGCTCGGCGGCCCGCAAGGCCGCTTCGTCTTCGCCTACCTCGTCAGCGACCGCAAGCAGGCAGTGGCCCAATCGGACCTGGCCGAGGCGGTATGGCCGGAGTCGCTGCCCGCGTCGTGGACCCTTGCGCTGAGCGCCATCGTCAGCCGGCTGCGCGCCCGACTCGGCAGCGTCGGCCTGCCGCGCGCCCGCATCATCGGCAATGCCTTTGGTTGCTACCAGTTCACGCCCCCGGGCGAGACATGGGTCGATGTCGAAGCGGCGCTCGCCGGCCTCGATGCGGCGGAGGGCGCCATCGCCACCGGCAATCCGTTGGCGGCGTATGGGCCGTCGCTCATCGCCACCCTCATCCTGCGGCGGCCGTTCCTTCTGGGCCAGGAGGGACCGTGGGTCGACGAGCGACGGGCCGAGCTGACCGCGAGCCTGGTCAGAGCGCTCGATTGCCGCGCCGAGGCGCTGTCCGCAAACAATGAGCTCGTCCTCGCGCTCACGCACGCTCGCGAGGCGGTGCGGCTCGAGCCATATCGCGAGTCGGGCTACCGGCGCCTCATGCGCCTGCTCGCGGCCAACGGCGATCGTGGGGAGGCCGTCCGTGCGTATCAGCAGTGCCGCGACCTGCTCGACAAGGAGCTGGGCGTCGGCCCATCCGTCGAGACCGAATCCCTCTACAACGAAATTACTCGGCCCGCCCGAAGGCCTTGATCTCCTCCAGCTCTTTTTCGGACAGCTCCCGCGGGGTTTGCCCGGTCTTGACCTTCTCCGACTCGACGTGATGCTTGATGGTCTCGACGATCTCGGGATTGGCAAGCGTGGTGATGTCGCCCGGGCTCGTGAAGTTGGAGATGCCGGCGATCACGCGCCGCATGATCTTTCCGGATCGGGTCTTCGGCATGTCCGGCACGATCCACACGTTCTTGGGGCGGGCGATCTTGCCGATCAGCCTGTCGATCGCGGCTGAGACCTTCTCCTCGATCTGCTTGCTCGGCTTGAACCCTGGCTTCAGGGCCACATACATCTCGACCGCGCGGCCCCTCAGCTCGTCAACCACCGGTACAGCCGCGGCCTCGGCGACCTCTTCAACGGTCAGGGTCGCGGACTCGAGCTCTTTGGTGCCGAGCCTATGCCCGGCCACGTTGATCACGTCGTCGACGCGTCCAAGGATTCGGAAGTAACCGTCCTCCGCCAACAGCGCGCCGTCGCCCGCGAAGTACGGCCAGTCGTGCCAGTCTTTGCTGTCCTTCTTCTTGTTGTATTTGGCGTAGTAGGTCTTGACGAACCTGTCCGGGTCTCCGTAGATGGTCTGGAAAATGCCCGGCCAGGGGTTGCGGATAGTGATGTTGCCGGCCTTCTGACTGCCTTTCGGTACGGGCCCGCCCTCCTCGTCGAGGATCTGCGGAAAGATGCCGAGCACGCCTGGGCCGCAGCTCCCAGGCTTCATCGGCTGCAGCGCCGGCAGCGTGCTGCCCAGGAAACCGCCGTTCTCCGTCTGCCACCACGTGTCGACGATGACGGCCTCGTTCTTCCCGACCTCGTGGTAGTACCAGCGCCAGACTTCGGGCTCGATCGGCTCGCCGACCGTGGTCATGTGCTTGAAATGGAAGTTGTATTTCTTGGGCTCGTCGGGTCCGAGTTTGCGGAGCATGCGGATGGTCGTGGGCGCCGTGTGGAAGATGTTCACGTTCAGCCGTTCGGCGATGCGCCACGGGCGGCCGGGGTCGGGGTAAGTGGGGACTCCTTCATACATGACGCTCGTCGCCGCCAGCGCGAGCGGGCCGTAGACGATGTACGAGTGACCGGTGATCCAGCCGATGTCGGCGAAGCACCAATACGTGTCCTCGGGGTGGATGTCCTGGTAGTACTTCGACGTTCCCGCGACGTAGGCGAGATAGCCGCCCGTGCTGTGCTGGCAACCCTTCGGCTTGGCGGTCGTGCCGCTGGTGTACATGAGGAAGAGCGGGGCTTCGGCCGGCATCGAGACGGGCTCGACGGTCTTTCCTTTGTAGTCGGCCAAAACCTCGTCGATGAAATAGTCGCGGCCTTTCACCATCTCGGTCTTCGATGAGTACTTGCCGGGATGGCGGCGCCAGATCAGAACCTTCTCGACTTTCTGCCCTTGCTTCTTGGCCTCCTCGACCGCTTCCTCCGCTTTGACTTTGTGATCGATGACGTCGCCGTTGCGGTAGTAGCCGTCCATCGTGATCAGGACTTCGCTGCCTGAGTCCGCGATGCGGCCGCCGCATGCGGCGCCGCTGAAGCCGCCGAAGACCTCGGAGTGAATTACACCGAGGCGGGCACATGCCAGCATCGAAACGGGCAGCTCCGGGACCATCGGCAAGTGGAAGGTCACCCGATCGCCCGCCTTCAGCCCGCAGAAATCCCTCAGCAGCGCCGCAAACTCGTTGACGCGCTTATAGAGCTCCTGGTACGTGATGACCTGGGTGGCCTCCGCCTCAGGCTCGGGGACCCAGATCAGCGCAGCTTTGTTCCTGTATTTGGCGAGGTGCCGGTCGACGCAGTTAAAGGAAGCGTTGAGCTTCCCACCCACAAACCACTTCCAGAACGGCGCGTTGCTCGTATCGAGCGTGGTGTGCCAGTACTTGTCCCACGTCAGGAGATCGCCGTATTCCTTGAAGCATTCGGGGAAGTTCTTCTCGGAGAATCGTTCGAAGATCGCGGGGTCGTTGGCGTTGGCCTGACCGATGAACTTCGGTGGCGGGTAGAAGTACTCCTCCTCCCGCCAGTGGACCGCAATCTCGGCCTCTGAGACCTGGACTTCACTCATCGACTGACCTCCATACGTTCGACTGCTTTACATCCAGATCGGCTTGCCCACCGGAAGGATGGGCTTTGTGCGCAGGCTGTTCGCCACGAGGGCCGTCAGGATACCAACCCAGCCGCCCAATCCAGGAGCAGCTCGGTGATCTCCAGGGTGAGGAACACGCCGAACACCGATGAGCAAATGTAATTGACCCAAATTTTGACGCAGCGTCAATGGGCGCCAAGACTTGAGGGGAGAAAGTCGAGAAGAGGAGGCCGGTCGCCGCAGCGGCGACCGGCCTTTCTAGAATCGTCAGCCGGCTGGGTTCACCTCGGTGATCCGGGTGTCCCAGTTGGCCAGCGTGGTACGGGTTCCACCACAGCTGGCGCCTGTCGCGAGGTACGTGGGAAGGTCGCAGGTCTGGCCGATGTATTCCGATGCCATCCAGATGTTGCTTCCATCAACGACGGCAGCGCCGTAGTCGCCCCAGCGAGGTCGCGCCGGGTTGGGGGCGTTGAAGACCGCCGTCCCAGAGAAGCCGTCGGCCGGACCAAGTCCCTGAGCCGCCACCTGCACCGCTCCCACGCCATCGGCGTTGATCGA
>DATNOD010000076.1:0-7898 GCA_035601515.1 Candidatus Eiseniibacteriota bacterium
CGACGCCACATATGCACTGCTGCTGGCGACCACCGGCGAGTCCCTCGTCATCCCGGCGCTCAACCGCGATGGCGATACGCTCTCCGACCTCGTCATGCAGATGTTCGGCACCATCGCGGGCGCTGAGTCGGTGCTGCTGGCATTCGACAATGCCGGCGAGATCTCGGTGGCGATGACTGAGGCGCCCCACGGCACCGCCCCTTCGCTCGAGGGCAAGAACGTGGCCAACCCGATGGCGATGATCCTGGCCGTTGCTTCTCTGCTCGGGTACATGAAAGGCGAGCAGCCGCGCCGAGCCTCGCGCACGGTATACGAAGCGGCCCTCGAAACCGTCTCCGACGGCATCAGAACAGCCGACCTCGGCGGCCAGGCCTCCACCACCGAGTTCACGCAGGAGGTGATTCGTCGCGTCCGTACCAAGATTGACGTCTGGAGTGCGTTAGCAGACATAGAGAGGTAGGTTCCCTGGTCCCCCGTGGGACAGGGTTTGACGAGAGGTTAGGGAATAGGCGTGAGCACGCCGATCAATTATTTGGCGCTTGGCGACTCGTACACCATAGGTACCGGCGCGTCCGACGAGTCGCACAACTTCCCCTCGATCCTGTCGCACCTCCTTGCCGGCGCCTCGCGCAGCGAGGTCGTGCTCACGAACCCTGCCGTCAACGGTTTTACGACCCTGGACCTGATCGCCAAGGAGCTGGACCGGGTCAACGGCCTTCAGCCCGATGTGGTGACGGTGCTGATCGGGGTCAACGACCTCGTCCAGAACCGCTCCGCCGAGGAGTACAAAGCCTCTCTGACCACGATCTACGACCGCATCGCCGCGATGCGCCTGACCCCCGAGTGTGTAGCGTCAATCTCGATTCCCAACTGGTCAGTCGTGCCGGCCGCAGCGCAGTACGGCGAGCCGCGATTGATAAAGGCGGTGACGACCGACTTCAACGCCATCGCTCGCAATGAGGCTCTCGATCGGGGCTTCACGTGGGTCGACATCACGGGCGTGAGCACGTATCGCCTTGGCTCACCGGGCTGGATCGCATCCGACGACCTGCACCCGGGCGACGCTCAGTACCAGGCGTGGGCCGAGGTCATCTGGGCCGCGGTCAAGGAATCCTGGATGTCGGTAGCTGCTAGACCGTAATTCGTTTGAAGGACTCGGCGTAGCGGTAGCCGGCTTTCTTCCCCACCTCTCGGTGCCGCTTACGGATCCACTTGTCGATATCCCACTCGTTCCCCGGCTTGGCGACCTGGCTCTTGTGCTTGTGTAGCGCCGCGATCTTCTGGTCGAGGGTTTTGCTGATGTCGACGAAATGGTCGCCCTTGATCCAGTAAGGAATCCACACCTCCTTGACCACGTGCGGCTCGAGCCCTTCTTTCAGAAGGCTCCTGAACGCGCGAGGGTTGCGCGAGTCCGGGTAGACGGCGGCCATCGTGGCCTCGCCCACCGCCAGGTGGTCAGGGTGCGAGGCGCCCATCGGCGCGTCGATCGCTCGGCTTGGGAGGTGGGTGATCACGAGGTCGGGTTTGTGCTTGCGGATCATGCGCACGATGTCGTGGCGCAGCTTCAGGTCGGGCGACACGTGGCCATCCTTGTAGCCGAGGAACTCGACCTTCTTCACCCCGAGGATCTTCGCCGCGGCAAGCTGCTCCTTCTGCCTGATCGCAGTGAGCTCGGAGTCCTTCTGTTTCGGATCTTCCCCGCCCTGAGAGCCGTCGGTGACGATGACGTAGGTCACCTTGGTGCCGTCGATTGAGAATTTCGCCACCGATCCCCCCGCGCCGAACTCCGGGTCGTCGGGGTGGGCGGACACGACCATCACCCGGTCGAACTTGGGTGCCTTGCCGTTGCTGCTTGCAACACGCCTGCTCACGACCTTCTTCTTTTTCGCCACGGGCTTCAGATTACGGAATCTAGCGACGCGGCTTGGTCATCGCACCTAGCGAAGCCAGTGGGATCGCGGGCTGGATCGGGCGCCACAGCACCTCGAGCTGCTCGAGGCTCAGACGCGTCCGCGAGCCGATCACACGACCCCCGAAAACCGCCGTCTTCGCAGCCGCCCAGCCTTCGCCTCCACTCACGCGCATCGGCACAGTGACGACCGCGGCGAGCGCGGCCGCCTCTTCCGCCGTCCGCGACGCGCCGTCGGCCGTTGCTTTGGAAAGGACGCTCGAAACGTCATCGGCCATCTGCCATGGCCGTGCCAGCAGCGCGCACTGGTTCGCGCTGAGGCGCCCAATGGCGCTGACATAGCGAAGCACTGGGGCGCCTAACGACCTCAGGTTCGTGACCGGGATGGCGGACGCGAATGGCGCGTACGAGGCCGCAAACTTGATCGGCGCCAGATTCTGGCGCCGCACCAGGGCCGAGGCGGCCTGCCACGCGGCCACGGCCTCATCGTCTGAGCGGAGCTCGAGGAAGTCGAGCAGCGCGGTGCCGGCGTTGACCAGCGGCGCCACAACGTCCTGGTTTACCGCCGGGATGGACTCGGCGATCTTGACCCAATCGCCGGTGTTGAGCGCCGCTACCAGCTTCGGGAAGGCGTCGACGTCAACGTAGTCCAGCTGCACGATCTCCCCGAAAGCGCCGTACCCGCGCATCGACTCGTCGTATGTCAGGTCCGCTTTCGCCGCGACAGTCACGGCGGCGCGCTCGACGGCGGCGAAGCTGCGGCAACGAGTGAACGTGTCGAGCTCCTTCGTGCCTTTGATCGCCGCCAAAAGCGAGCGCACCACGCCCGCCGGCTCAGCGCCGGTTTGACGGGTGACCGTGGCGACCAGCTGCCGGCGGTCGAGGACTCGAAGCCATTGGATCGGAGTCAGCTCCACGACGCCTTTGATGAACGTCGCGACCTCGGCGTTGTTGGGACCGTATGGTCCAGGCGCCCTGGGAGTCGATCGTTTCGACGGCGGGCTCGTGGTGCCTGCTGTTGCAGCCGGAATCGGTGGCTTCGTGATGGCCGCGGTCGCCCGATCCACCGCGGCGCGCAGGCGCGCGCGCACTGCCTTCGGCACGTGTTCCTCGATCGAAGCCCACGGGATGGCGGCTTCGAGGGGCGCCCACAGGACTGCTATCTGGTCCTTGTTCAGCTCTGCGCGGGCGCCGAGGACCCTCCCGCCATGGACGACAGTTTTCACGGCAGCCCATCCGAGGTCGCCGGTGAGCTGGGTTGGAATTGTTCTCAAGGCGATGAGGGCGGCTGCTTCCTCCGGTTTCAGGTAGCGCGTCTTGGCCACGACCTGGAGCAGGGCGCGCGACGACTCGGCATCAAGGCGCCACCGACCCGCGAGCAGCTCGCATTTCTCTTTTGTCAGCGCCTGCACCGCGGTGAGGAATCGCATCGTCGTCGGCTCGAGCGCGTCGAAGCCGGCCACGGGGATGAGCGTGATGAACGGCGCGTAGTGGGCGCCGAACTTCAATGGCGAAAGGTGCTCGCGCAGCACGAGCGCCGACAGCGCCTGCCACGCGGTCGCCACCTTGTCGTCGCTGCGCTTGTCCAGGGCCTCGAAGAGCGACTCGCCGGCCTTGGACATCGGCTCGGACAGCCGCCGCTCGGTGCTGCGGATAGCGGTCTGGACCGCCTGCAACGACTCGGTCGCCTGGACGACGTCTTCCTTGGTGACGGTCGACACCAGCCTGCGGGCGGTCAGGATCTGGCGCCACTGCCAGGGCGTGAGCTGGGCGGCCGCGTGGATGAACGCGTCGACCTCGGCTGTGTTCTCGCCGAACCGGCGGGAGGCGTCGTCGTTGGCACGCAAGATCCGGCCCAGAAGGCCGTGGGTGGCGGGCGCCATTCCGAACACTTTAGTCGGCATCGACCGGGGAGCAGCCCGGCTTATGAGCTGGTGCCTTTAGACGATCTCCACCTTCAACAAGTTGGTTTGACCAGGCCGCCCCACAGGCACGCCGGCGACCACGACGACCCGGTCGCCAGATCGGACGAGCCCGCTCCGTGCCGCCGCCTCGGTGGCGTTGGCGACCATCTGGTCGGTGTCCCGACCCGGGCTGACGAGAAGCGGAATCACACCCGCATACAGGGCGGTCTTCCGAAGGACGTCGGGGTTCGGGCTGGCCGCGACAACCGGCACCCTTGGCCTGGCCTTGCTGCACCGCAGCGCCGTGGTGCCGGACTCGGTGAACGCAATGATCACCCGAGCGCCGAGCTCGTCGGCGGTCGTCGCGGCCGCATGCGCGATGGCGCTTCCCACCTCTCCAGGCTCGCGCCACATCTGCCGCTCGCGCCCAAAGGCCGGATGACGCTGCGTTGAAAGGCAAATGCGCGCCATCGCGCGCAGCGCTTCCACCGGATGCGCACCCACGGATGTTTCTTGCGACAGCATGACTGCGTCAGTGCCGTCCCAGATGGCGTTGGCCACGTCTGACGTCTCAGCGCGGGTCGGACGGTTGGAGGTGACCATCGACTCCAACATCTCGGTAGCGGTTATCACGGGCACGCCTGCGCGGTTGGCGCGGTCGATGACCTCTTTTTGGACCGCGGGCAGCTCGCCGAGCTTCAGCTCCACGCCGAGGTCGCCGCGCGCCACCATCACTGCATCCGCCACCTCGAGGATCTTGCCCAGGTTGCGGATCGCCTCGAGCTTCTCGAGCTTGGCGATCACAGGTGTGGTGCAGCCGAGCACAGTGAGGTGTTTCTGGCACAGCAGGAGATCCTCGGCCTGGCGCACGAAAGAGAGTGCGATGTAGTCGACGCCGAGCTCGACCGCGAACTTGAGATCGATCAGGTCTTTCTCCGTCAGCGCCGGCAAAGGCAGCGGGCGCCCGGGCACGCTGACCCCCTTGCGCTCGCCAAGAAGGCCACCGCGTACGACCGTGCATTCAGCTCGTCCCTTCGATGTGGCGCGGACCACGAGCTCGATTCGGCCGTCGTCGATGAGCACCCGGTCACCGACCCGAAGCGCATCGACCAGCTCCGGGTGGCTGACCTCGATCTCGTCAGCGGCGCCCCGCGGCGCGCCCACGAGCACGACGCGACGTCCACGCGCAAGGCGCATGAATGCCGTGTCGAGAGGGCCGGTGCGAATCTTCGGCCCCTGCAGGTCGCCGAGGAGCGCGACCGGCCGGCCCACCGCATCGGCCGCCGCGCGGACGTCCTCCGCGGCCTGGCGATGCGTGGGGTGGTCGCCGTGGGAGAAGTTCAGGCGCGCGACGTCCATGCCCGACTGCACCATCGTCCGCAGGATGGCCGGTGACGAGCTTGAAGGTCCGATCGTGCACACGATCCGGGTTCGTCGAATCACTGGTATTTCTTGAGGCGCCGGCCGAGCTCTTCCTCCGCGGCGAGCACCTGCCGTTCCAGCTCCGGCGCGCTGATGACGGCGCCCCCCATACCCCGCACCAAGTCGCTCTGCGAGTGATCGGACGTAGCGACCGTGACCATGTCACCTGCGCCCGCCGCCCCGTAAGCGAACCGCTCTATGACCTGGTCGGCAGAGTGGCCTTTGCGCGCGAAAATGACTCGGACGCCGTCCACTAGCTGGTCGGAGTTCGTGCGCACGGCCGAGCGATGCGCGTCGAAGACCACCGTCACCTCGTCACCGGTGACCAGTCCGTACACAGCAAGCCTTTGGACCAGCTTGTCGCGTGCCGCCTCCAGCGATACCCCGAGCAGTCGCTTGAGCGACGGCCAGGCGTGGATGACGTTGTAACCGTCGACGATGAGTTTCAAGTATTCACCTCCCCACCCCGTGGGGAGGTCGGACGGCGCTTGCGCCGTCCGGGTGGGGGCAAACAATCTTCACGGTCGCATCGCGAGCTGGCCCGCGATGATGAGGAGCTGCTCGATGTGCAGAGCGTCGGTGATCTGCAGCGCAGCCCCGTAGAACGCAGCGCGCGCCGGCGCTACGTTCCAGAGCACGATGAACAGGCCGATGATCGCCAGCTGCGAGTATCGGGCCGACACTGCCTGCAGCGAATACGGGAGCCATGGGCGGAGCATGCCGAAGCCGTCGATACCGGGAATCGGCAAGAGGTTCAGCAGCAGGCTCACCACCAACATGAACCCCAGGAAAGCGAGTGCGGCAAAGAAGCCGACGTTCGAAGGGGTGTACCAGGCGAGGTGGCCCGGGACGAGGAATGGCGCCGCGACCACCAGGGCACACAAAGCTGTGCCGATCGGTCCGGCGAACGAGACCAGCGAATCCCACGCGCGGCTGCGAAGGGCGGAGTGGTCGATATATACCGCACCGCCAGGCAACGCGATCCCGCCAAGGAGCAGGAAGACGACCGGAAAGATGATGCTCATCAGCAGGTTGGTGTAGCGGAGTGGATTAAGGGTCAGGTAGCCATACGACTTGACTGCGCGGTCGCCGCCGAGGTACGCCACCACCGCGTGACCGAACTCGTGGATGCAAAGCGAGGTCACCCAGCCTGAGGTGACGAACACGATCGTCAGGAGGCTCGTGGCCGACGGTAGGAAGTTGAACCACAGCGCCACGCCGGTGACAGCGGAAATGCCAATCAGGCCCAGGAAGATCGGGCTGATCCCGAGCGCGCCTCGCAGCGAGACGAGCGGCTTGCGGCGTAGGGAGCGATCCTGCCGCGAATGCGTGCCGGCCGCAACTGGAACGTTGGGCCGAGCGCCGGTCTGGAGGTGCCGCCTCAAGTCGTACAGCGTCAGACCAGCCTTCTGTAGTGCAGCCGAGGTCGCCCGCGAGTCCGAGTACAGCAACGCAAGCAACAGGTGGATCGAGTCCACCTGGTAGTGACCCAGAACCTGCGCCTCCCGGTTCGCGTTGACCAGGAGCTGGCGCAGCGGCAGGGTCGCGCCTCCGTCCTCACGAGTGGCCTCCGCGTTGACGGCCTCCGGGTTCCCGGTAAGGGTCCGGATCGCGCCGTACGCCGACGAACCGTGGTCGGCCAGAATCGCTTCGAGCACATCCACCGGCCCCGCTTGCGGCGCACCCCTCTGCGAGGCGAGAGCAGTGGCCTTATCGAGCACGTCTCGCCCATCGCGGTTGAGCGGAATGTCGGCGACTGCCTTCTCGAGCTCCGCCGTCGCATCACTCACGAGTTGCTTCTCTGTCGCTGCACTTCATAAAGCAGGGCCGCAGCCGCGGCCGATGCGTTGAAGCTCGCGACATGCCCCGCCACCGGCAGGCGAAGGCGCACGTCGCATCGTTCGCGGACCAGCCTGTGGACGCCCTCGCCCTCACTGCCGACGACGATGCACACCGGCTGTGTGAGATCGAAGTCCCATGGAGCCATCTCACCGCGCTCATCGAGAGCCGCGCACCAGATGCCGGCTCGCTTCACCTCCGCGATCGCCGACGGGATGCCCGATACGGTGGCGATGGCGAGCAGCTCACTGGCGCCCGAGCTGGCCTTCACGGCCGCCGGTGACAGCGGAGCGCTGCGGTGCTCGGGGATGATGGCGCCATTGGCGCCGGCCACCTCGGCGCTGCGGAGGATGGCGCCCAGGTTCTGCGGATCCATGATCCCGTCCAACGCGACCAGCAACGTCGGGTTCGTGGCAAGGAGCTCCTTCAACGTCCACACGCGCCTGGGCTTGAGCTCCGCCGCCACGCCCTGGTGCACGCCGGCGGCCATGGCTTCGAGCCTCTCTGGAGACACCACCTCGATCGGCGCCAGCTTGGCCAGCTCGTCCAGGCGCGGATCGTGGCCGAGACCCGAGGCCTGGAATACCTTCAGCACCTTGCCGGCTCGGGCCGCCTCGAGCACGGCGTTGCGGCCGTGGATCAAAGCAGCCGCAGCCGGCGCGGGACGTTCATAGCGCTTGCGTCGGTCGCTCATGCCGGCGGCACCCGACGCCAGCGGACGCCCTCCCGAGAATCCTCCAGCGCGATGCCCCGATGCTTCAGCTCTTCACGGATTTGATCCGCCCGAGCAAAGTCCTTCGCCTGCCTCGCGTCTTCACGCTCAG
>DATNOD010000077.1:0-5168 GCA_035601515.1 Candidatus Eiseniibacteriota bacterium
TGCCTCGACCACCTGGATGAGGTGATCAAGACGATTCGCGCCGCCGCAGACACGGAGGTGGCGGCGACCCAGCTGCAGACGAAGTTCGGGCTTTCCGACCGGCAGGCGAGGGCCGTATTGGCCCTCACGCTGGGGCGGCTCACCAAGCTGGAGCGTGGCAAGATCGATGAGGAGTACGAGCAGGTCATCAAGACCATCGCCTACCTCGAGAGCGTCCTCGCGAGCGACCAGAAGGTCCGGATGCTCATCAAAGAAGAGATGGACGACCTCACGAAGAAATACGGCGACGACCGCCGCACCGAGATTACAGACCAGGAACCGAATGAGCTGTCGGCGGAAGACCTCGTCCCCAAAGAGGAAGTCGTTGTCACGCTCACCCATCGCGGCTACGTGAAGCGTCAACCGCTGCGTGTATTTCGGGCGCAGAAGCGGGGAGGCGTTGGCCTGAAGGGTGCACGTCCGACCGCGGGCAGCGACGCGCCCAGCGGCACTCGAGAGGAGGACTACGCGGAGCATCTTCTGACCACCCATACGCATGCGTCGATGCTGTTCTTCACGCAGAGCGGCCGGGTCTTCCAGCTTCGCGTGCACGAGGTGCCCGAGCGCGAGCGGCAGGCGAAAGGCATGCCCGTCAACAACCTCATCGACATCGGTCCGAACGAGCGCATCAGCGCCGTGTTCGTTCGCCCCGAGTCTGAGACCGAGGCGCACTACATGCTGATGGTGACCAAGAACGGATATATAAAGAAGACGGCGCTTGCCGAGTACGCGAACGTTCGCCGCAACGGATTGATCGCGATCAACCTCCAGGAGGGCGACGAGCTCAACTGGGTGACTCCGACCACCGGCTCCGATGGCATCATCATCGCCACCGCCCTCGGCAAGGCGATCCGGTTCAGCGAGAAGGAAGTACGCGCGATGGGTCGCGACACACAAGGTGTGATCGGCATCAAGCTCGGCAAAGGCGACACCGTGGTTGGAAGCGCCACAGGCGCGCCTGGCGGCGACGTTCTCGTGATCACCGAGCGTGGATATGGCAAACGCACGCCGGTGGATGAATATCCGATGCACCATCGCGCAGGCCAGGGTGTGTTCACGCTCAAGGTGACGGATCGGGTCGGCAAGCTGGCCGCGATGCGCGTGGTCAGCGATCCGGAGGAGGAGGTTCTGATCATCAGCGCGAGCGGCATGGTTTTGCGCACGCGGGTTGGAGCCATCTCGCGGATCGGCCGGCAGACCCAGGGCGTGACCGTGATGCGCCTGGCTCCGGACGACCCGGTGGTGGCGATCTCTCCGGTGGCGGCGCTCGAGGAGGGCGACGCCAAGGAGTGACGCCGACCATGCTGGGCACGATCGGCATCTGGCTGCTTGTGGCCGCCGTGATCGCGATCTTCGTCGAGCTCACGCTGATGGCGGTGTGGGGATTGGCGATGGGCCGGCGCATGCAGGCGCTCAGCCAGCGCCTCGCAAGCCAGCGGGCTCAGATCGAGGCCGACGTGGAGAAGCTTCGACACGCTATCGAAGAAACCAAGGCCCTGTGGCAGCCCTACGGGCGGGTCCTGCGCTGGCTACGTCACCCGCTGGTCCTTGCTCTGCTGGGGTCCTACCGGCGCAGGATGGCGGCGCGATGAAAGAGGTGCGGCCGATAGAGGACTCTCCCGAATCGGCGGCGGCGGCGGCGCACACGGCGGCCAGGCAAGCCGCCGAAGACGCCGTCGATCGAGAGCGCGCTCGCATCGCCAGGGAGCTTCATGACGGCATCGCCACCGACCTTGCGGGGGCGATTTCGCTTTTCAAGACTTACATCGAGGGCCACCCGGGTTTTGGGAAGGCGGGCACGTCTGACGAGATGCTCGGCAATGTGTTCGGGATTCTGGAACGGATGCTCAAGCAGGTCCGCGAGACGCTGGCGGAGCTGAGGCCCCGACCTATCGGACCAGAAGGGTTGATGCGCGACTTGCGCATGCAGGCCGATGAGTTTGCGCGCCTCTACTCGATCCGAGTCGAGATCTCGAGCAACGGAACCGAAGACATGCTGCCGCCGCAGCAGCGCGAGGTGGTGTACCAGGTGGTGCGCGAAGCGCTCACAAATGTGAGGCGCCACTCCGGTTCATCCATCTGCAGGGTGAAGATGGCCTTCGCTGCCCGGCCTTTCATGATCGAGGTGGCCGACGAAGGACGCGGATTCAGGTCGACCCCGCTGGGTGGCTACGGGCTCGTTGGGATGCGGGAGCGAGCGGCGGGCATCGGCGGGCGGCTGGAGGTCGTCAGCACCGAGGGTCGCGGCACGACAGTCTTTCTTTTCGGCCCGACCTAAGCGCTACCAGGTCACAGCCGGATCTCCCGCTGGCGCACCGGCACCTCAGGAAAGGAAAGAGCGACCTCGAGGCTGACGATCCGTAGCTTGCGTGCGACTTCATCCGCGATCGTCCTTGCGCGGCGCTCGGGAACTTTGATCGCGCGCGCGATCTCGGGCTCGGACAGGCCGTAGCTCAGCAGCTGCATTACTTGCGTCTCCAGGTCGCCGAGGCGGCTCATCGGCCGCCGAAGGGCTTCGACCATTGGCGCGAGCGTGGCGCCAAGGCTTCCTGCGTAATTGATGTCCGCGTCCGTGTACCAGTGGTCGCGACGGCAGCCGACTGTGAGCAAACCGACGGGCCGCTGACCGATCTCGCCGACCGGCGCGTAGAGGACAGCCGGCCAGTCGAGCTCCCAGTCATAACCGTTGGAGGGATTCGGATTCTCGATCACGGAGTTCACAACGACGGGCCTCTTTTCAAAGAGGGCCCGTCGGGACAGTGGCAAGAGGGGGCGGCTTTGCAGAAAGCGGGGCCCTATCTCCGACGCCGCGATCGGCTGCAGCAATCCACCTCGCAGATAGCCAAGCACCCAGCGGTCGTGGGGCAGGGCTTCTAGGGCCAGTCCCAGCCGGCGCCTGGCTTCTTGGAGGTCTGGAAGGTGGCCCATGTCGAGAGGTTATGGGCGCCTGTCGAAGGGAGCCTCAGCGGAGGTTCAGCATTTCCTCAAGAAACGCTGAACTATCGATAATTGCGATCGGGGATGGCGGCGTGACCGCGAAACTGCTTGTCGTGGACGACGAGCCTCGCACGGCGGAGCTCACCGCCGAGCTGCTGCGCCGCGCCGGATACTCGGTCGAGGTCGCACGCAGCGGCACCGAAGCGGTTGCGCGCGCACGCTCCAATACGCCAGACCTGATGCTGCTCGACTACGAGATGCCGGACATGCAGGCGCCCGAGGTACTGGATGAGCTGCGCTCGGGCGCGGATCGCGTCGCGTTTCCCGTGATCATTCTCACGGGCGCCCGGCATTCGCCGAGCGACCAGGTGATCGGAATCGAGCGCGGAGCGACCGACTACATCGTCAAGGGAACCGATCGTGAGGTGTTGCTGGCGCGTGTGCGCGGCGCGTTGCGCGAGCGGGCAAGGGGCGATCGGGTCATGGTGCGTGGTCGTTTGCGAATTGATTCCGCGAAGGGTCTTGCCTTTCTCGAATCAAAGCCTCTGAAGCTCGAGCGGAGGCCGATGCTGATGCTTGAGCTGCTCGCGGCACACGAGGGCGATGTGGTGACGCGGGCTGACCTGCTCGAGCACGTGTGGGGCAACAATTTCAAGGGCTTCGAGCACAGCGTCGAGCAGGCTGCGTATGAGCTTCGCCGCGCGTTGAAGGAACCCGGTTGGATCGAAACCGTACGTGGCATCGGGTACAGGTTCGTCACCCAAACCTGAGCTGGCGGCGGCGCTGCACCGCTTGCGATCCACGCTCGCCCGGCTGAAAGCGGAGCTGGAGCTGGCGATGGTGGATGGGGTGGCGCCTCCAATGGAACGCCTGTTGGAAGACGTTCGCGACGCCCTGTCCGACCTTGCTGCTGTTGAAGACGCGAGCCACCTGCGCGGCTCGGTCCTGGTTGTGGATGACGATGCGCGGCTGGCCGAAATCACGGCCCGTGGCCTGCGCCGGATTGGTTTCGATGCCGACTCGAGCAGCACACTGCGTGCCCTGCGGGGGCAAGAGATCCTGGTCTTCGACCTCAGCCTGCTCGAAGGCCTCGACGGCGCCGCACGCCGGGAGGTTCGCGCCAGCAGGCCGATCGTTCTGACGGGCGCGACGGACCCGGCCTCGCGAGCCCTGGCGTCGAGCCTGGACGCGAGCGACTATCTGGTGAAACCGATTGAGCTGAACGAGCTTGCTTCCGCGATCAACCGCCGAATGGCGGAAGGGTGACTGTGAACACCGCACCGTGTCGGTTGCCTTCGAACAGAAGGTGACCCTGGTGCCAACGCACGACGGATTCACGTATGAGCTCTGCAACGGGCGCTGTGCGTGCGCATTCAGCGGGCTGGCTGCAAATCCAATCGAGAACGCCATCGGAGGAGCGAGGCACACGATGGCATTAGCGATGGTCGGAGGACCGCCCGAAATTCCACGGTCATCGGGACATGCTCGGGTGCAGGGCGGTGAACACCAGCGACGGAAGCCCGCAACCCACGAACGCCTCCATGGTCAGCGGGTGCCCACCCACACCGAGCACCGTAACCCGGGTCACGCTGTCGCCTATGTTTATATCGAGACTGTCGCGCCCCTCGGCTCAGTTACCGCATCCGAAATCCTGCGTCAGGCCTGGCCGAGGCAGGCTGGATGGCTGCCCGCCGCGAACCGGCAAAGCCACAGGCCAGCCCAAGGAAAGGGCCCCGAGGCCCACTTGTTCCACGTGATCGAGTTATCGAACACAATGACGCGGCTGTCCCTGCTGACAGACCCCGTGACCGCGGCCAAGCCATCGGGGAGGTGACTCCCGTCAGGTTTCGACCAGTGCAAGTTGAGCGTGAGCGGGGACTCACTCTGATCCACTGAATCGAATCCGCTGACTGTCACGGTTAGGTCAGCCCCCCTGAGGGCCGGAGAAACGATGAAGGCTGACTTATCGATCACCGCTGGCTGCACGAGAGCGCTGATGAGCTGCAACCACTCCCCCGTACAGGCGTTTTGAGTACCGACGCTGTAGGTCAACAAAGACGGCTTGTCGGGAAGGACGAACCTCAGGACATCTACGCGTACGTCATACACAATGCAAGGGTCAGCAGAGGGGAAAGCCAAGCCGATTAGCGATGCCTCGGTATCGAGTTGCGGAGCCGTCGAGGCGCTCGCGG
>DATNOD010000078.1:0-7004 GCA_035601515.1 Candidatus Eiseniibacteriota bacterium
GGCGATGGTCGCCTGCATGCGTGTGGGCTCGACGACCTCGACTTCCGGCCCAGAGGCGCGAGGCGGGGTGGGGGAGGGCGTCCGCACCGGCGCTGCCTTGCCCGCGGCCGCTGCCTCGACGTCCTCCTTCACGATGCGGCCTTCAGGGCCGGTCCCCTGGACGGTCGCGAGGTTGACGCCGAGCTCGGATGCAAGCCGCCTTGCGAGAGGCGATGCCTTGACCTCTGGGCTCCCCGCCACGCGGGGAGCTCCGTCCGCGCCGTTAGGCGCCGACGGTGTGGGGGGTGGCGCGTTTGGAGGCGGTTGCGGAGGCGGCGTCTTCTTCTCAGACTTAGGAGCCTCCTTGGGTTTCACCTCCCCACCGGGTCGGGAGGTCCCGCCGCTTGCGGCGGGGGTGGGGGCACCCGCGTCTCCAATGCGGGCGATCGGTGCCCCGATCTTGGCCGGCACTCCCTGCTCGACCAGGATATTCAGAACTCCGTCCGCCTCGGACTCGAGGTCGAACGTTGCCTTGTCCGACTCGACCTCGGCGATCACCTCGCCTTTCTTGACCGGGTCGCCGGTCTTCTTCTTCCACTCGACGACCGTGCCCTCCTCCATCGTGTCGGAGAGCTTGGGCATGTTGATGTCAGTCATTGACGGGCTTCCTGCCAACGACCTCGCGCGCCAGCTTCTTGATGTCCTCGCTTGTAGGGATCGACGCCTTCTCGAGCGGCAGGCTGTATGGCATCGGCACCTGAGCGCCGCCCAGGCGCCGGATCGGTGCGTCCAGATAGTCGAAGCACCGCTCCTGCACCCCAGCAGCGATTTCCGCGGTCACGCCGTACGTCGCCCAGCCTTCCTCGACCACCATGCAGCGGCTCGTGCGCCGGACCGATTCGACGATCGGAGGCCAGTCGATGGGGCGGATCGAGCGCAGGTCGATGACCTCGGCGTCGATGTCCTCCTCCTCGAGCTGCTTCGCGGCCTCGTTCGCGAGCACCGCCATCCGAGACACGCCGATGATCGTGATGTCAGAGCCCGTGCGCCGGACCGCCGCCTTGCCGATGGGAGTCGTGTAGTCCCCATCCGGCACCATGCCGCGGACGTTGTAGAGGCTCATCGACTCGAGGAACATCACAGGGTTGTCGGTACGGATCGCCGCCTTCAACATGCCTTTTGCATCTTCGGGTGTTGTCGGAGCGACGACCAGCAGGCCTGGAATGAGCCCGTACAGCACCTCGAAGCTGTGTGAGTGCTGCGCCGACAGCTGGTGGCCGGCTCCGCCCGGCATGCGGATCACCAAGGGCACCTTCGCCTCCCCGCCGAACATGTACCGGATCTTCGCGGCGTTGTTGACGATCTGGTCGTACGCGATCAGCGAGAAGTTGATGGTCATCATCTCGACCACGGGCCGCAGGCCCAGCATCGCCGAGCCGATGGCGCTGCCGACGATCACCTCTTCAGCGATCGGGGCGTCGACCACCCGCTTTTCGCCGAAGCGATCCAGCAAGCCTTCGGTCACGCGGTATGCGCCGCCGAACTTGCCGATGTCCTCGCCGATGAGATAGACCGACTCGTCCCGCTCCATCTCCTCCGCTAAGGCCTCGCGCAGAGCGACGCGATAGAGCTTTTCTTCGGCTGCCATCTAGAGCGGGTCTCCTCGCAGCGCCGGGCTTTCTTCCCATTCCCCGGCGTAGACGTACTTGTAGAGGTCCTCGATCTTGGGGTCTGGGCCCTCGTCGGCGAACTTGATGATGTCCTGAACCTCGTTCTCGACCTCCGCGCGCACGTTCTTGAAGTACTCCTCGTCGGCGAGGCCTGAGGTTTCGAGCTCGTGCTCGAAGAACACGATCGGGTCGGCCTTGCGGAACTTCTCTTTGTCCTCGGCCGATCGGTACTTGTCCGGGTCGACGACAGAGTGGCCTCTGAACCGGTAGCACAGCGCCTCGATGAACCGGGGCTGTGAATCGGCGCGGATCTTCTCGAGGATCTCGGACGTCTTGATGAGGACCTCGCGCACGTTCATGCCGTCGACCTGGATCGATTCCATGTCGTATGCGCACGCCTTCTTGTAGATGTCCGCGACCGCGGATGCCTTGTCGACCGGAGTGCCCATTCCGTACCGGTTGTTGACGCAGAGCCACAGCACTGGCAGGTCGAAGACCTTGGAGAAGTTGAGCGACTCGTGAAAGGCGCCGATGTTGGTGGCTCCGTCGCCAAAGAGACACTCGACGACGTCTTTCTGGTCGCGGTACTTGATGGCCGCCGCGCCACCTGCGGCCAAGGGAAGGTGACCACCGACGATCCCGTACCCACCCATGAACCGCAGCTTGGCGTCGAACATGTGCATGGAGCCGCCGCGCCCGTGGGAAGTGCCGGTCTCCTTGCCGAACAGCTCCGCCATGACCGCCTTCGGGTCGATGCCGCGGGCGATCGCGTGCCCGTGCTCGCGATAGCTGGTGAAGATGTAGTCGGTCAGCTTGAGGGGCAGGATGGCGCCGACGACCGTCGCCTCCTCGCCGATGTTGAGGTGGCAGTAGCCACCGATCTTGGCCTTCGTGTACTGCTCCTGGGCGCGCTCTTCGAAGCGCCGGATCAGCTGCATGATGCGGTGGATCCGCAGCAGGAAGTCGCGGTTCTCCTTCTTCAGCTCGAGCTTCTTCGCGGTGATCGACTCGGCGGTTGGTGCTGTGGTCGGCTTGACGGGAGCGGCCATTTGCTGCTCACGATTGTGCAACGGAAGGGTTGCTTGGCGAGTGGGTGCCCCCACACCGGCTGCGCCTGGCGGCGCGGCCGGAGCTCCCCACGGGGTGGGGAGCCCAGTCCTCCGATTTGCAATGTGGATCGCCCGGCCCTGAGCTGCTAACGCAGCCTCCATGATCGCTTCGGGCAGAGTCGGATGAGCGTGCATCGTGAGATCGAGCTGATCGAGCGTCAGCCCGTTCTGAACCGCGAGCGTCGCCTCGGCGATGAGGTCGGTGGCGCGGGGTCCGACGATGTGCACGCCGAGAATGCGCCCGGTCGGCGCGTCGGCCACCACCTTGACGAAGCCCTCGGTCTGACCCAGTGTCAGCGCGCGGCCCGCGGCAGCGAACGGGAAGCGGCCGACCTTCACCTCGATGCCGCGGTCCTTCGCCTCTTTTTCGCCCAGGCCGACGTGCGCGATCTCGGGGTCGGTGTACACGCAGTTCGGCGCCGCGTGGTAGTCAGGGATGCGCGCGTGGCCGGCGATGTTCTCGACCGCGCATATACCTTCATATGAGGCGACGTGCGCGAGCATGATGCCGCCAATCACGTCGCCGATCGCCCAGACGCCCTGAGCGCTCGTGCGAAGGTGATCGTCGACGACGACACGGCCGCGCTCGAGCTTCACACCGGCGACCTCGGCGCCAAGGCCTTCGGTGTACGGAGATCGCCCCACGGCAAGCAGCACCTGGTCCGCGTCGACGGCCCCACCCTCGCCTCCGGTTGAGAACCGAACTTGCAACGCCCGCCCTGACTTCGCGACCTCGGCGACCTTGCTGCTGGTGTGGATCTCGGCGCCGAGGCCGGCCAGGTGCTTCACGTATGCGTTGACGACGTCCGCCTCCACCATCGGGAGGATCTGCGGCAGCATCTCGAGCACGGTGACCTTGCTGCCCAGCGCGGCGAACATCGCCGCGAACTCCATGCCGACCACGCCGCCGCCGATGACGGCGAGTCGCGGCGGCACTTCTTTCAGCTCGAGGATGGCATCTGAGTCGATCGTGAGCTCGGCGCCTTTCAGCGGGATCCGGGACACGGCCGAGCCAGTGGCGATGACGATGTCCTTTGCTTGCAAACGCTCGCCCGCAACCTCGATCGCTCCACCCCCCGCGAGCTTGCCGGCGCCGCGGACTACGGTCACTCCGCCGGCTTTGAGAAGTCCCTCCACGCCTTTGACGAGCTGGTCGACCACCGCGCCCTTTCGCTTCTGCGCCGCCCCCCAGTCGAAAGCGATGTTGTCGGCCACCACTCCGAACGGAGCGCCACCTTTCGCGAGCGTGTACAGCTCCGACGACTGCAGCAGCGCCTTGGTGGGAATGCAGCCACGAACCAAACAGGTGCCGCCGAGCCTGTCCTTTTCGATGATGGCTGTGTTCGCTCCGAGCTGGGCCGCGCGGAGCGCTGCCACATATCCGCCCGGTCCGCCACCGACCACGACGACGTCAAACGATCTCGCCATATAGCTCCTATCTATAGCTGCTATCAGACTTGATTATGCCCAGCGGATCGGCTACTTCGCAGAATTGGCGCCGTTGGGGACGTAGCGGTTGGTGATCGGCATGCGCCGGTCGCGCCCAAACGCACGCGGCGTGATCTTCACGCCCGGTGGTGACTGGCGGCGCTTGTACTCGCTGCGGTCGACGAGCTGGATCACACGGGCCACCGTCTCGGGGCGATTGCCGTTGGCGATGAGCTCTTCCGGCGTGAGGTCTTCTTCGACGTACCCGTGGATGATGGGGTCGAGCTCTTCATACGGCGGCAGGCTGTCCGAGTCTTTCTGGTCGGGCTTGAGCTCGGCGGACGGCGGCTTGGTGAGAATGCGCTCGGGGATCGCCGGGCTGAGCGTGTTGCGGTAGCGGCTCAGCTCATAGACCGTCGTCTTGGTGATGTCCTTGAGGACAGCGAAGCCACCTGCCGAATCGCCGTACAGCGTTGTGTAGCCGGTGGCGATCTCCGACTTGTTGCCGGTCGTCAGCACGATGTAGCCGAACTTATTCGAGAGCGCGTGCAGGATGATCATGCGGATTCGCGGCTGCAGGTTCTCTTCGGCGATGCCAGGCTGCGTGCCTTCGAATGCAGTGGCGAGGACCTGCTCGAAGCCGCGGTGCGCGGGCTCGATGGGGAAGTCCAGGAGCTGGATCCCCAGCGCCTCGGCGACGAGCCCGGCGTCCTCGAGGCTCTCGGGCGACGTGTAGCGGGAGGGCATGCGCACCCCGATCACGTTCTCCGGCCCGAGGGCGTCGGCGGCCACCGCGGCTGTCAGCGCCGAGTCGATGCCTCCTGAGAGGCCGATGACGACCTTCTTGAACTGCTGCTTGCGGATGTAGTCGCCGGTGCCGAGCACGACGGCGGCGTAAATGTCGGCGGCACCCTCGAGCGGTGTTTCGATTCGAGGAATGAGCTTTGGCTTCGGCCGCTCGACCGCCGGCGCCGGGATCGAAACCTCGCTTGTCACCAGCTCCAGCCGCGCCGCGCCGTCGGCCTCGTAACGGATCTTTTCGTGGGGCCGGTGGTAGGCGGCGGTGGTCAGGTCGATGTCATAGAACAGCAGGTCTTCGCGAAATGACGCCGCATGCGCAAGCACTTCGCCTTGCGGGCCGAAGATAACGCTGTTGCCGTCGAAGACAAGCTCGTCCTGGCCGCCGATCTCATTGACGTAAGCGACGTACGCCCCGTAGTCTGCCGCTCGCCCCGCGACCATCTCTTCACGCGGTCCGCGCTTGCCACAGTGGTACGGCGAACCATTGATGTTGATCAGGAGCTCGGCGCCGTGGTACGCCTGCCACGCCATCGGACCTGACGGATACCAGCAGTCCTCGCAGATGGTGACGCCGACCCGAATTCCTGAGAGCTCGAGGATCGGAGACCGGTGGCCAGGCGCGAAATAGCGCTGCTCGTCGAACACCCCATAGTTCGGCAGAAAGACCTTGTGGTAGACCGCTTTGATCTCGCCGTCGTGCATGAAAGCGGCGGCGTTGTAGAGGTCTCCGTCCTCGTCGACGAAACCGACGACCGCCGAGATTCCCTTGGTCGATCGGGCCACGATGTTGAGCTGCTTGATGTTGTCGCGCACGAAACCAGGCTTCAGCACAAGGTCTTCGGGTGGGTAGCCGGTGAGCGCGAGCTCAGGGAAAGCGACGATGTCGGCGCCCTCGTCCCGGGCGCGTCCGATCCACTCGGTGATGAGGTGTGTGTTTCCCTCCAGGTCGCCGACGGTCGTGTTGACCTGGGCCAGACCGATCCGAATCTGCCGCTCCACGACTTGATGGTAGCTACGATTTGGGTTGCCCATGAGCTACTTCGAACGCCTACGCGCGCTTGCAAAAGAGCGCGACAGCATGCTTTGCGTCGGGCTCGACCCCGACCCGGAGCGTATCGCGGGCGGCGCGGCGGGCGCGCTGCGGCACTGCCGAGAGGTCTTGCGGCAGACCGAGGAGCACGTCTGCTGCTACAAGCCCAACAGCGCTTTCTGGGAGCAGTACGGCCCCGACGGCTGGAAGGCTCTGCTCGAGCTGCGCGGCGAGGCGGCGCAGACGCCGTTTCTGTTCGACGGCAAGCGCGGTGACATGGGCAACACGATGCGCGCATACGCGCTCACGGTTTTCCGGACCCTGGACATGGACGCTGCGACCGTGAATCCATATCTCGGCGCGGACTCGCTGGAGGAGTTCACGCGCTACGAGGATCGCGGGGTGTATGTCGTGTGCCGCTCTTCGAACCCCGGCGCGACCGACCTGCAGCATCTCGACGCGGGAGGACGGCCGGTCTACCGCCATGTCGCCGAGCTGGCCGAGCGCCTCAACACTCATCGCAACGTCGGTCTCGTGGTCGGCGCAACCGCGCCCGACGAAATCGCTGACGTCCGCCGGGCGTCGCAGCTGCCATTTCTCATCCCTGGCATCGGCGCGCAGGGAGGCGACCTTGAAGGCTCGGTGCGCGCGGCCTGGAACGGCGATCAGGCTTCGTGCCTGGTGTCGGCGAGCCGAAGTGTCCTGTTCGCAGAGAAGCCATCACGAGAGGCGGCAAAGCTCAAGGACCAGATCAACGCCGTGGTCGGCGCGCTGCGATGAGCGTCCAGCGGCACACCGCCCGTCTGGTCCTGAAGGGTCACATCATCGACTCGATGATGCTGCCGCAGGTCATGGACCTGGTGATGGACCACGGCGGCAACTTCACCATCGAAGAGCTGACGGTCGGCCAGCACAAGACCGACACATCTTTGTGTCGCATGGAGGTGGTCGCGTCGTCGGCAGAGCAGCTGGACCGCATCGTGCGGC
>DATNOD010000079.1:0-2334 GCA_035601515.1 Candidatus Eiseniibacteriota bacterium
TGGACTGCAAAGCCCAATCCTGGTGCGGCAGGACGGCGAACGCTTCGTGCTCGTGGAAGGGCTGCATCGCCTGGAAGCGTGCAAGCAGCTGGGCGAGAAGACGATCGCCGCGTACCTCGTGCAGGTGCGCAAACATTAGCGGCGTGTGCCGAACCCTAGGCAACTCCTGTTCGTCGTGTTGATGCACACTCGCGCCGCGCATTTTCCCTCGCCCGCGAAGCGGGGGAAGGGTAATGGCTGCGGCGCTAGGGCGTGTACGCATTAACGCACAGACCAGAGGTTCCGCTTTCGGGTAATCCGGACGTTGACCTGAGGTCGTCCAAGGACCCAGTCTGACCCCAACCGAACATCCAGCCCAGTGGCGGTGCCCCATAATGGGCGCGGTAGTCCGCGCCGGTAACAGCGACCCCGATTCAGAACGATTCAGACCGGCCGCAAAGACTTCCCAGCCCGTTCTGTGGCAAGCTCAACGTGCAGTAGACCGCACGAGCCGGGCACGGAGGAAGGCATGAGGCGGCGCGAGTTCGTCACGCTTCTTGGTGTCGCGGCCGTGGCGCAGCCATTCGCGGCGCGAGCCCAGCAGGCCGATCGTATGCGGACGAGGTGTGGCAGTCCTACCTCACGTCCTTGAAGCAACGGCTGCAGGAGCTCGGGTGGATCGAAGGCCGCAATCTTCGGATCTATTACCGGTTCACCGGCGACAACACCGAACGCACCCGGATCGCAGCCGAGGAACTGGTTGCGCTCGCACCCAATCTGATCTTCGTCTCTACGAATCCGGTCGTATCGGCCGTGATGCAGGCGACCCGCACCATTCCAATCGTCTTTACATGGGTCTCGGATTCAGTTGGAAGCGGGTTCGTTGCCAGCCTGGCGCGTCCGGCTGGCAATGTGACCGGCTTCCACAATTTTGAGCCGCAGTTCGGCGGGAAATGGCTCGAGGTACTCAAAGAGGCCGCGCCTGGCGTGCGTCGGGTGGCTGTCCTTCACGTTCCCGAGATTGCCGCAAACATCGCTCTCATGCGTGCGGCTGAAGCCGCATCGGCCGCACTTGGGGTCACGGTGATACCGGCTGCGGTTCGAGAAGCCGCCGACGCCGAGCATGTCCTTAGCCCATTCGCGCGCGAGCTGGATGGCGGCCTGATCGTGACGCCCAGCCCGCTCACTGGGACCCGACGCGACGTGATCGTTGACGTAGCGGCCCGGCTGCGCCTGCCGGCGATCTATCCTTTCGGTTTCTATTCCGCCAGCGGCGGGCTGCTGTCATATGGAATCGATCAATTGGAGCTCGTGCGGGGAGCTGCGTCGTACGTCGATCGTATCTTGCGAGGCGAAAATCCAGGCGAACTTCCGGTGCAACTACCCACCAAATTTCGGCTGGTCATTAACCTGAAAACCGCCAAGGCGCTCGGGCTGTCGATCTCAGAATCATTTTTGTTGCGCGCCGACGAGGTGATCGAATGAGCCGCCGCGAGTTCATTGCTCTGCTCGGCGGCGCGGCGGCATGGCCGCTCGCGGCGCGCGAACAGCACGGCGAACGATCGTTCTTCAGCCCGTCGGCCGGGACGCCGAACGCAGCGAATTAAAGCGCGCCTTCTGTTCGTCGCTCAGCGAATTGTAGAATTTCACGAGCGCGGGCCCTACCGTCTTAACCGTGCCGAGCGTAGTGTCGAGCCGCTTCTCCATCGCCTCGACTCGTCCGGTCGGGGTCAGCGTTTGATAGGCCGGGCACTCCGTCTCGAGCCGTTGCGCCGCCTTGACCGACGTATCCTTCAATTCGTCGAGGGCGGCCCACTGCGCCGCTGTGGGCTGGACCACCTGGGCGATGCGATCGATCGGCAGGTCGGTGACCCCCGGTGCTCTCTCATCGCAGAGCTTCGTGAGATCGCGCTGGTCCTTCGCGGCGGCGCCGCGGTCATCTGCCGGCGCGATGGCGTTGAAACGAGCCTTCTGCTCGTCGCTGAGCGATTGGTAGAAGCGTTCGAGCGCCGGGCGCACGGTCTGCACGGCCGCAAGCATGACCTGCAGCCGGCTCTCCATCGCCGCAAGCCGCCCCGTCGGGATGCTGGGCAGGTCCTTCGGGCAGCCGGCCTTGAGCATGTCGATGGCTTTGGCGCTCGCGGCCCGCAATTCGTCGAGCGCGGGACGTTGCGCAGCAGTAGGCTGCACGATCTCGGAAATGCGCTCGATCGGCCAGTCGGTGAGTTGTGCGGCGTCATCGCTGCAGACTTCCGCGGCACGGCGCTCGGCACCGTTCGCTGCCGCATTCCGACCGGCGCTCACGCCGCGGCGCGTGCTCCTGCCGGCATAGTATCCGTTCGGATCAGAATAGCG
>DATNOD010000080.1:0-5734 GCA_035601515.1 Candidatus Eiseniibacteriota bacterium
GGCGTGATCGCGGATCGCGTCAATCGCAAGCAGATCATGATGTGGTCGAACTTCGGTCGGGCCGGGGCGGTCGCCCTCATCCCGTTGGCGGCGCTGGTGCCCGGCCTGCAGAACGATTTCGTGCACCTGCTGCTGATCACGCTCATCTTCTCGTCGGTCGGGCAACTGTTCGCACCGGCGGAGGCGGCCGTGATTCCGACCATCTTGCCGCGCTCGGCCCTGATCACCGCCAACTCGATGGCGCTCTTGACGATGGTGCTCACGCTGGTCGTCGGCGGAGCGCTGGCGCCGATCCTCTCGCGCATCGACCTCTACACGCCTTACTGGATGGCGGCGGTTCTGCTGACCATCGCGGGCGCTTTGATCTTCGCGTCCGACATCCCGCCTCTGCAGGTGACGCACGAGCCGCCAGTGCTGGAGTCGCGCAACCGGTTCCACCAGATGATGGTCGACATCAAAGAGGGGCTCGATGCGCTGCGCGCTTCCCGCGGATTGATGCTCGCGTTCGGCCAGGTGAGCATCGCGGTCCTGGTTCTGTTCATGCTCTTCACGCTCGCGCCCGCGTATGTCAGCCACGTCATCGGAATCGCGGCGCAGGACTCCTACGTGATCCTTGGACCCGCGACCGGCGGGGCCATCCTCAGCGCCGTGCTGCTCGGTCAGTTCCTGAGGCACGTCGACCGCTCACGCATCCTCATCGGGTCGCTGATCGCCAACGGCATAACGCTGCTGGCGCTTGCGGCGGTGCCACAGGCCATGGTCCAGGTGCCCGACCTTCGCGTCCACGCACGCATCACGGGTGCGGTGTTCAGCCTGCTGCTCGGCATCGAGTTCGGCGCGATCATGATCCCGGCCATCACCTATCTCATGGAGAGCACGAGCGACGAGCTCCGCGGCCGGATCTTCGCGCTGCTCTACATGGTCATCAACGGGGTCACCGCCCTCCCGGTCCTGGCCGCCGCCGCGCTTTCCGACCTCGTCGGCACCGCGCACGTGATCGGCGGACTGGGAGTGCTGCTGGTGGCCGGAGGGGTGACCTTCGCTATTGCCGGGCGGCGCGCATTCGCGCCAGCACCGCAATGACGATCAGTGCGGCGATGATTACCACGCCGCCGATGCCGATGTCCCGAATGACCGCGCCGATCAGCGCGAGGTTGCTGCCGAGCAGGTAGCCGGCAACGCCGACGGCGACGGCCCAGGCCAGGCCGCCGAGTGCGCTGAAGACCTGGAACCGCCAGAAGGGCATGTGGGCCATCCCGGCCAGCATCGATCCCCAAGTCCGCAGACCGAGGATGAAGCGCGCGGTCAGGACCGCCTTGTCGCCGTGCCGGGCGAAGAACATCTCGGCGCGGGCGATGTGCTCCGGCGAGATTCGAAACAGGCTTCCGAACCTTTCGATGAACGGCCTGCCTCCACGGTGGCCGAGGAAATAGCCGATGTCGGCGCCGGCGACCGAACCCAAGAACCCGAAGAGGATGACGAGGATGATGCTGTGATTCCTCGCCGCGGCCCAGGCGGCCGCAGCCAGAAGGAGCGCTTCGCCGGGAAATGGAACGCCGGCGCTTTCGATGAGAATGCCCAGCCCGGCAGCCGGGTAGCCGAGCGCGTCGACAACTCGGGCTGGATCCATGGGGGTTCATATACTGACGGCCTCATGGCCGAGTACGGCGATCACGAGTCAAGCGAGGATCCGCTCCACATCCTTCGGCACTCGACCGCGCACCTGCTCGCTGCGGCGGTGATGGAGTTGTATCCGGACGCCAAGTACGGCATCGGCCCGCCGGTGCAGGACGGTTTCTACTACGACTTCGCGTTCACCAAGTCGATCTCGGAGTCTGACCTCGCCGCCATCGAGTCGCGGATGCGACGGATCGCTCAGGAGGACCGGCCCTTCATCAAAGAGACGCTGTCCCGCAAGCAGGCGCTAGATGAATTTCGAAAGCGCGGCCAGGACTACAAGATCGAGCTGATCAACGACAAGGTCGAAGGCGATGACGTCAGCGTGTACCGGACCGGCGATTTCCTCGACCTGTGTCGCGGGCCGCATGTGCGCTCCACCAAAGATTTGAAGCATTTCAAGCTGCTGCGGGTCGCAGGCGCGTACTGGCGCGGCGATGAGAAGCAGCCGCAGCTGACTCGAATCTACGGAACGTCATGGTCGTCAGCGAAAGACCTCGACGACTACTTGAAGTTCCTCGAGGAGGCCGAGAAGCGCGACCACAAGAAGCTCGGCAAGGAGCTGAAGCTGTTCATGGTCGACGAGCGCGTCGGCCCTGGCCTACCGATCTGGCTGCCGGCGGGGGCAACCGTCCGCCGCGAGCTCGAGCGCTTCATTACCGACGAGGAGCTGGCGCGAGGCTACGTGCACGTGCGCACCCCGGACGTCGCGCGCCTTGACCTGTACCGGCAGAGCGGTCACGCGCAGCTCTACGCCGAGTACATGTACCCCCCGATGCGATTCGAGGACGGCGAGGAGCTGGAACTCAGACCCGTGGCCTGCCCACATCACATTGTGATCTACCAATCGGAGCTGCACAGCTACCGCGACCTGCCAATGCGAATCGCGGAGATCGCGGACTACTGGCGTTACGAGCGCTCGGGGACTCTCGCCGGACTCAACCGCGTCCGCGCCTTTGCGCTGAACGACGCGCACATCTTCTGCACGCCGGACCAGCTCATGGACGAGGTCAGGGGCGCCATCGACATTGCGCTGTATTTCTCGAGAGTGCTCGGCATCGACGAGTTCTCGTATCGGCTCTCTGTTCGCGATGACGTGAAAGAGAAGTGGCTCGGCACCCAAGAGCAGTGGCAGCGGGCTCAGGGAGCACTCATGGAGGCGCTCGAATCCATGGGTCAGGACTACGAGGTTGGCGTCGGCGAAGCCGTGTTCTACGGGCCGAAGATCGATTTCCAGGTCAAGGACGCGCACCGGCGCGAGTTCACGAACTCCACCGTTCAGGTCGACTTCCAACTGCCCGAACGTTTCGACCTCGAGTACGTCGCCGAGGATGGCACGCGGCAACGCCCTGTCATGGTTCATCGAGGGGCGGCCGGATCCATGGAAAGGCTGTTCAGCTACCTGATCGAACGCTACATCGGTGCCTTCCCGACCTGGCTGCATCCGGTGCAGGTCGTGGTCATTCCGATCACGGATGCCGAGGCTCCTTATGCAAGGCGTGTCGCCGACCGCCTTCGCAAGGACAAGCTCCGCGTTGAGGTCGACGAGCGGTCAGAGCGCATGCAGCGCAAGATCCGCGACGCTCAGGCGCGCAAGGTGCCGTACATGGCGGTCGCCGGCGCCCGCGAGGCAGAGTCGGGGCACGTCAACGTCCGCGATCGCGCCGGCAATCAGACGGACGAATTGCTGGAGGCGTTCGCCGAGCGCGTGGCGCAAGAGGTCGCCGAGCGCCGCCGATCCGACTAGAGGCCTCCCGGTAAACGGCCCGCGCAAATGCCCTGGGCAGCAACGGGGACGAGGGCGGCCTTCGTGAAATCCCACACCCGCGGCTGCGCGCTGGTCCCTCCGATCATGTGTGTGGAGTCGATCCATCCGCAGGCCGCGAAGTTCTGGCTGCCGCCCACGAAGAGGTTGGTGACGCCGACGCCCACCACTGCGATCGAGCTGCCATCGGGTGAGAGGTAGGCGGGTGCCAGGTTGTGGAGCGGGAACGTTTTGACGATGCCGCCAGTCCAGGTGAGCTGCTTGAGAAGGGACGTGGAAGTGTCCTCGCACACCACGCCCGCCGGCGATGCCGCGCCGGCGACCACGCAGGTCGGTCCGCCAAGCGTGAAGCGGCGCACGGCTGTCGCGGGATCGACCACGTGCAGCTCTTGCGACGATGCCGAGAAAGGTCCGCCTCCCTGCGTGCACGCGGGCACTTTGGCGACCACCAGGTTGTCTGTTCCATGCCAACCGATTGGCCACAGACTGAAAGCATTCGACTGGCTGTAGATGTCGGCGTGATTGCTGCCGCCGTTGAGGTCCTCCACGTAAAGCCTTATCGCAGCGCCCGCCGACGTGAAGTCGCTGACGATGACGGCGATCCTCTGGTCGTCTGGGCTGACCGCGAACATGCTGCGCCGGCCGCCTCCGACCGGGACCGTTGTTGCACGACCCGACTCGCCCTGGACCGTCAAGAAGCGCACCACGCCCTGGGCGTCCATGTAGTAGGCGCGGTCATCGCTGGTGCTGATGGGGAGGGGGAGCACCGCAGCCGCAGCGTCGCCGCATGTCACCGCGGTCGGGCTGCTGGCCTGCGCCGATGCGACGACCTTGCCGTCGACGCCGACGATGCTCACGGTGTAGGTGTCGGTCGAAGGTGGGGTGGCGAGGACCGCGAAAGCTCCGGTGAGCGGAGCCGGCGACGCTGCGGACGATGAAGTCGGCGAGGCGGCGACAGAGCTCGCTGCTTTGGGCGAAGCGCTCGAGTGGGAGCCCTGACCGCCACACCCCGCAACCAGAAAGGCGAACGCCACGAGCGATGCGGGGTGCTTCACGGCCGAATCATCTATCTGAACGCCGTTGTGCGCTTGCGGTTACGTTTCAGGTACCATCCTGCATCTGAAGCAGGGACCGACCCCTCACCCCCAGGGCAATGCTCGAAGGGGTACGGATTGACGGACGGCACCTGCTGTCCGTTTTGTTTTATCTGGTTGGAGGAATACTAAGAACACTGAATTTGGCCGAGGTAACGTCTCATCTCGTTTAAGGAGCTCAGGATCAACGATCAGATCCGCAGTTCCGAAGTGCGGCTGATCGACGACCAGAACAACCAGCTCGGCGTGGTGTCACTGGACGCCGCTCTGCGGATCGCCAGCGAGAAGGGGCTCGACCTCGTCGAGGTGGCGCCACAAGCGAGCCCGCCAGTCGCCCGTCTGATGGACTACGGACGCTTCAAGTTCGAGACCATCAAGCGCGAGAAGGACCAGCGGCGCAAGCAGAACGTCATCAAGCTCAAGGAGATGAAGCTGCGGCCGAAGGTGGCCGAGCACGATTTCCAGACCAAGTTCAAGGGTTTGAAGCAATTCCTCGAAGCAGGCGAGAAGGTGAAAGTGACGATCATGTTTCGGGGCCGCGAGATGGTCCACCAGGACATCGGGAGGAGAATCCTCGACCGGGTGGCCGACGACGCACGCCCCTTCGCGGTCGTCGAGCGGCAGCCGCTGCTCGAAGGCAAGAACCTGTTCATGATCCTCGCGCCCAGCCGCCAGGGAGCTGCTCCGGCCGCCGGCAAGGAGACCGCCAGTGCCTAAGATCAAGACCCGAAAGGGTCTTGCCAAGCGCATCCGCGTGACCAAGACCGGCAAGCTGATGCGCGCGAGCGCGTGGAAGAGCCACCTCCTCGAGCACAAGTCGAAGAAACGCAAGCGCAACTACCACAAGGGGCAAGAGGTGCACCAGAGCGACCGCAAGACGGTGCGCCGAGCGCTCGGGATTTAAGTCATGGCACGAATCAAGCGAGGCGTCCCGGCTCATCGCCGTCACAAGGCGATCCTCGACCGCGCGAAGGGCTTCAGGCTCTCCAAGAAGCTTCTGTTCCGCCCGGCCAACGAGGCCGTCCTTCACGCCCTCGCATACGCATATCGCGACCGCCGCCGCCGCAAGCGTGAGATGCGGCAGCTCTGGATCGCTCGCATCAACGCCGCCGCGAGGCAGTCGGGGCTGCCCTACAGCAAGCTGATGCACGGCCTCCGCCAGGCCGGAGTAGAGATCGACCGCAAGGTGCTGGCTGAC
>DATNOD010000081.1:0-13316 GCA_035601515.1 Candidatus Eiseniibacteriota bacterium
GGTGCCCATCCCGCCTCGTCCCAGCTCGCGTTTGACGATGTATTTCCCGATGCGCCGCTCGGCGGGCTGCGCTTGGGCGGGCGGCTCGGCGGCCGGCGCAGAGGCGGGTGGTGGCGCTGCTGGAGGCGGGGCTGCGGGCGGAATATGCGGCACCGGGATCAGGCGCATGGTGGCGTCGACGGCGTACGGATCGGGAGGCTTTGGGGGCGGCGCCGCCGCGGGCGGAGGCGTCCCGACGACCGGTTCGGGAGCCCAGGCGGGGACGACCGGCTTGTTCGGGTCGGGAGGGTTTTCCGGGTTCTGACCCGAATCGGTCATCTCGTCCGCGAGCCTATCAGAGAAGATTCCGCGGCAGGCCGCGCTGCGGACGATCGTTTGAAACTATGGCGTTTTGCGGGCCACCGACCCATAATCGGCGCGCACAGATCAGCTTTTACAGGAGGGTTTCCATGTCGCAGATCCCGCCCCCGCCCCCCGGCCAGCCGACTCCAATGGGTGGAGCGGGTGCCACGGGCAGCAACAAGAACCTGTACACGATTCTCGCCTGGGCCTTGCTGCCACCGATCGGCAGCCTCATCTTCCTTTTTGTCGGCAAGGATGACCCTGACGTCAAGTACAACGCGGCCTCGGCCCTGGTTATCCATGGCGGTGCCTTCGTGGTTTGGCTTGTGCTCTGGGTGCTCACGATCATCGTGTTGCCGCTTGTGTTCTTACTGATCCTCTGGGACGTCGTCTGGTTCGTGATCTGGCTGGTGGGTCTGATCATGGCCCTCCAAGCCGGTGGAAACCGTGTCAACTTCCCGGTCCTCGGACCTTTGGCCGCGTCCTACGTGCCGATGGTGGAAGGCTGGGCCAAGTAATCACCTTCCGGTGAACTGAAGAGGCCTCGCCTGCGGCGGGGCCTCTCGGTTTTTATTCGTCCGCGGCGAACTGCTCCAGAGCCTTTTCGATACCAGCGCGGAGCTCGTCGCGCTCCTCGCGCAGCAGGGTCGCCTCCGCGCGAGCCGTCGCGAGCTGATGCCTGAGCCGCTCGACCTCGTCGTCGAGCTCCTTCACGCGCGGGTCCGGCCCGGACGCTCCCTGACGGGCTTCGTCGAGATCCATGCGTGCGCGCTCGAGAAGAACTTTCAGCTCCCGCTTTTCAGCCAGGAGTCCCTGGACCAGCGACTCAGCCGGCTTTTTCTGCTCGCTCGACATAGCGACAAAGTCCTGGCTGGAACTCGCGCAGGCGAAGGTGCTCCATCTCGCCTCGCAAATACCGCGCCTTGATCGCGAGGCCCTTGATCCCCTTTGCGGTTTCGTAAGGAAAGCGATAGAGCTTTCCGGAGTCGACGAGCAGGCACAGCGACAGCTTTTCGCCGTCTTTTTCGATCACGTGCTTGTAGCAGGGGACCGTCCGCCTCGCGACCTCCATCTTCTTGAAGCCGCCGACCCTGCCGGCGAGTACGTCGATCGGGCTGCGCATGGTGCAGGACGAATGCTAGCCGAGGAGGGCGAGCTGCTCCGGTTCCGGCGGCGGTTTGAGGACAATGCGGCGCCGGTCGGAAACGCCGTGTGCGGTTCGGAGTCGGGCCACGGTTTTCATCGTCGACTCGCCCAACGCCTGGGGCAGGTAGGCCCGGGCTCGATAAGCCGCCTCGTACCGAGGCACGAGCTCGGGCCAGTGCTTGCCGAGCACGGTCATGAAATGCTCGCGGGTCCCGTCTTTGAGGTGGAGCATCCCGGCCCATAGTCCGGTAGCGCCGGCGGCGCGGGCGGCTTTGACCACGGCCTCGATGCCTTCGGGGCGATCCGAAAGGCCGGGGAGTATCGGCGCCATGCCGACGCCGACGTCGATCCCGGCCGCGACGAGCTTCTCGATGGCTCGGAGTCGCTGCCTTGGGTGGGCGGTGCCGGGCTCGGTCCGCCGCCAGATGTCGTCGTCCACGGTAGGGATGCTGACGCTGATGTGGAGGTCGGCACGGCGAGCCAGGTCACTGAGAACGTCGATGTCGCGGACGATCATGGGGCCGCGGGTGATCATCGAAGTCGGGTTCGAGAAATCCCGCAGCGCCTGCAGGCACTGGCGCGTCAGCTTGTAGCGCCCCTCAGCCGGCTGATACGGATCGGTGGCGGCGCCGACGACGACCGTTTCTCTCCGCCATGACCTGCGCGAAAGCTCGCCGCGCAGCACGCCGGCGACGTTGACCTTGACGCGGACAGTGCGGCCGTAGCGATCGTCGGACGGCCGGTCGGCGCGACGCTCGAAGGCGCGCACGTAGCAGAAGGCGCAGCGGTGCTCGCAGCCCGTGTACGGGTTGAGCGACCAGTTGAAACCCATGCCCTTGACCGGGTTGAGTGCCGACTTGCACTGGACCTCTTCGTACTCGACGTCCGTGAGACGGGGCTCGGCCGACTCCACGTTTCAATGGTAGAACAAATGTTCTGCCTTAACAAGCTGGGTTGGCGCCGGGCTTGAGATCGATTTGAATTCCCCCAAGGGTGCCCTCCCGCGACTGCGTCGCGGGGACCCCAGAGGTAGAACCGGAAATCAAGGGAGGGCCCCCTAAAGGTATGTCAGGTTTTTTTTGCGGTTGTTCGGGCGCGTCCACGAGGACGGGCAGAAGTCATTGAGGACGCACTCGTCGCACCGCGGCCGCCGAGCGATGCATACCCGCCGCCCATGCAGAATCAAGCGCAGCGACAACCCCGTCCACTCCTCCGGCGGCACCATCGAGGTCACTTGGCGCTCGATCTTGACGGGATCCCGCGAGGACACGAGCTTCAGCAGATTCGTCAGGCGGATGACATGTGTATCGACAGCGAACCCTGGTTGGTTGAAACCGGCGCCGAGGATTACGTTGGCCGTTTTTCGGCCGATGCCGGGAATTTTGAGCAGGTCCTCCATCGTCGCCGGCACCACGCCATCGAACAGCTCAACCAGCTTTCGGCTCGCGTCGATGATCCTTCGTGACTTGACTCGATAAAACCCGGTCGGCTTGATGATGCCCTCGACGTCAGCGGGATCCGCAGCGGCGAGGTCGAAAGCCGCCGGGTATCGTGCGAAAAGCTTCGGGGTCACCAGGTTGACCATCTTGTCAGTGGTCTGAGCGGACAGAATCGTCGCGATCAAGAGCTCGTACGGACTCTGGAAGGTCAGCTCGGTCGCCGCCGGATAGAGCTCTTTGAGTCGCTGCACCGTCAGCAGCGCCCGCGTCCGCGCCCCGCGGGGCAGCCGCGGTAAAGGCGGTGCCTTTTTGGCTTTCGTCTTCGTCGTCCTAGGAGGCAAGGAGTTTGCGCGCCGCGGCTGCTATCTGCGCGCCCTCGGCCCGCCCGGCGAGTCGCGCCGTGGCGGCCTTCATCACCGCGCCGAAGGCATTCGGGCCATCCGGCTTCAGCTCGGCGATCACGGCACCGACCTCCGACTCAACCTGCTCGGGCGTCATCGACGCCGGCAGATAAGTCCGGAGGATCGCCATCTCCGCCTCTTCTCGTTTCGCAGCCTCCTCACGTCCGCCCTTGCGATACGCCTCGATCGCGTCCTGCCGGCGCTTGACCTCCTTGCGTGCGACCCGCTCGACGAGGCCATCATCAATGGATCCACCCGCACCGGCCTCTTTGGTCGCGCGCACGACTTCACTCTTGAGCAGCGAGAGCGTGTTCAAAGTCAGCTCGTCGCGACGTCGTCGCGCGTCGACGAGCTCAGATTGCAGGTGATCGTAGAGTGCCACGGCGGCGATTGTCACATATGCACCGATCGTGGACCGATCACGGATAATCGGCGCCTATGGGTCTGTTCGAGATCGCCGCCGGACCGCTCGTCGCTGTGATCGGCATCGTCTCCGTGTTCTTCGTCATGCGCCACAGATCGGTGCAAGACAAATCGATGTACTCGGCGCGACGGTCCCAGATCGAGCGCAAGGTACGCGCGGCCCGGCAGCGCACGCTCGCACCGACAAGCAAACGAGCGGAGCAAGAGGCAGCCCAAGCCGCCTCATTCGCCGGTCCAGGAATGGAGGCCAAGACTGCGATTCCAACCGCAACCTGGGGCCCACCGGCCGCACGACCGGACGCGCCCCCACCCCAGCCACCGTCACAAGAGCAACAGGCGTGGGAGGTCGGGCCAACAGTGCCGCCACCGCCGCCGAGCATGGCGCCCCCAAGTCCTCCGCCCTACACGCCATCCGCACCTACCTACGCGCCGCCGCCCGAGGAAGTCTGGAATCCCGCCCCGGCGGAGACATTTGCGCCGGCCCCCGTCGAGCCGATGGCCGAGCCGGTCGCGCCCCAGGTGTCGACTCCATCCGGTGGAGGGGCGTCTTGGGAAATCGTCGGTGGAGGAGTCCCTGGACAACAGGCCCCCGAGAGAACAGACAAGAAGGAAAAGAAAGACAGGAAAGACAAGAAGGGCAAGGAGAAGCAGGGGCAGACAGGCGCTTCGTGGCAGCTTGCGGCCGGCGAGCTGCCTGGTGACGAGGCGGAAGACATCATCAAGAAACCTAGCGCCGCGATCGCCGTCGCGCAGTACGCAGTGCTCGTCGTCGGACTCGTCATGGTGCTGATCGGGGTCGTCGTCATGGTCGCCAACTCCCACGTGACCTGAGTAGCGAGAGCTAGAACAACTCCGCGATCGCTTTTGCCAGCGCTCCGCCGCCGTCCGTCATGACCGTGTCGCGCACCAGCACCCGATAGCCCATCGCTTCGATCTCACCCGCCACGCCGGCATCGCGTGAATCGAGCACAAAAGTCGCGGCCACTTCCTGATAAATACGAGCGACCTCCACTGGTGAAGCGTCGAATCCGAGCGCGCGAAGCATCTCGATCGTCGGTCCCTTCAATGCAGCCCCACCGACGATCGGCGTCACCGCAACCGTGCGCTCTGGGCGCAACAGCCGACCGATCACCTTGAGGATCGGGGCGATCGAGATGAGCGGGTTGGAAGGCCCGATCACAACCAGGTCGGCTTCGGACAATGCTGCCTGCACTTCCGCCGTTGGCTGCGCGGAGTCACCGCCCCTGATGTCGATGGCAAGCAGCGCCGGCGCCAGGTGTTCTCGCACGAAGTACTCCTGAAACGACAGCGTCCCGTTTTCCGTCTCGAAGAAAGTCCGGACCCTGTCATCGCTCATGGGGAGTACGCGCGTCGCCAAGCCAAAACGGCGGCTGAGCTCGAGGGCTGTTTCTGTAAGGCGGCAGCCGCGGTCCAGCATCTCCGCCCGCAAAACGTGGGTGGCAAGGTCGCGGTCGCCAATGCGAAACCATATCGGTTCGCCCAGCCGGCCCAGGGCTTCCAGGGCCGAAAACGTATCCCCTCTCTGCCCATACCCCACCGATTCGTCGAACACGCCGGCAAGGCGGTAGATCGTCGCATCGACATCCGGGCTCACCAGCAGCCCCCAGAACTCGTCGTCATCGGCCGTGTTGGCGATTACCGTGAGTTCGCCTGGTGAAAGCAGCCCCTGGAAGCCGGATGCGATCTTTGCGCCGCCTGTACCGCCGGCCAGGACTACGACCTTCACCGGAACACGTCTTCGGCGGCGGGGCGCACTAGATCTCGGCCGTGGCCATCGCCCGTCAACTCGAGGCCGCGGATGACGACCACCGGCGTCCGCGCCGTCTTTCGCATCACGAGGCCCGCCGCGGATGCGAGGTCGTCGGCGATCGCGAGCACGGTCGCATGCATTTCCCTGCCGGCGTCGTCCGGCGTTCCGCGCAGGTCGATCAGCGCGGGGAGCCCCGCAACACCCAGCGCCACGTTGACGATGCCCAGGCGCCACGGCCGCCCGAACGTATCCGACACGATGACGCCAACCTCGACGCCGGATCGCTCGCGAATGCGCTCGCGAATGGCGCGAGCGCTGGCGTCCGGGTCATCCGGCAGAAGCGTGACGACATCAGGCTCGCTCACATTCGATTGGTCGACCCCGGAGTTGGCGCACACGAAGCCATGGCGCGTCTCGGTGATCAGCACACGATAAGAGCGCAGCACACGCACGCTTTCGTCGAGAATCACCTGGACCAGGCGAGGATCGGGCGCCGCAATCAGCTGCTTGGCGATTCGCTTCGCCTCGTCACCGGCAGCCACAGTGGATAGATGCCGGATCTTTCCCTCAGATTTAGACACCACCTTCTGCGCGACCACCAGCACATCGGCTGGTTCGAGCTTCGCCCGCGAGCTGATGAGCTCGCCGAGATCGTCGCCGGCATTGACCTCAGGAAGGCCCTCGACCGCAAGAAGCTCGATGCGATTCACACCGCGCGGCGGAGGCGAGCCAGGTCTGCGGGCTCGTCGAGGTCGAGAGCCATCGCGGGCGAGATGTGGATCTCGAACCGAACGCCCAAGCCCCGCGCCTCGCGGCGGAAGGCCGCCAGCGAGTCGGCGCCGAAATGCAGCCCGATCGCACGAGGTGGATGGAGGTACAGCGCGTTGGTGCCGCCACGACCTGTAGCCGGCACGGCCACCGCCACCGGTGGTGCGAGCCTGCTCGCCTCGCGGAGCAGATCACGCACCGACTTCTTGGTTACGAGGGGAAGGTCGCTGGAGAGAAGCAGCACCGCATCCGCGCCGTTCTCGGTTGCGCGAGCGAGGCCGCGCTGAGCGGCGACGTTTTGCCCTTCCTGGCGCGGCTCGATCAGAACCTCTGCGCCCAGCTCTGCCGCCAGGGCCGCGGCCTCGTCGCTGCCGGCCACGACCAAGCGATGTTCAGCGGCACCCGCGGCGCGAATCGCGCGCGATGCGTTGCGCCGAGCAAGCGCCCTCCGTTGGTGCGGATCGAGGGCGGGACCCAGACGTTGCTTCGCGAACTCGAAGTCTTTCACCAGCACCACCACCCAGGTGCTCATGCGCCACCCCACCTCTCGCGAATCCGGGGCAGGATCTGCTTGCTGTATAGATCGAGGAATCGCGCCTGATCGTTGCCGGGCGAGTGGAACACGAGGTGGTTGAAACCGAGCTCGAGGTATGGTCGGAGCTGCTCGAGGTGCTCCTCCGGATCGTTCGACACGAGCCAGCGCTGATGCGCTATGCCTTCAGCGTCGCGTGCGAGACGCTCCAGCTCCCGCGGATCATCGACATCGGCTTTGACATCCGCAGGCAGCGCCAGCGCAGCCCAGATCTTCGTGTCCTCCATCGCGCGTCGCCGATCAATGTCGTACGAGACCTTGACCTCGATCATCCTGTCGAGTGACGAAGGATCGCGTCCCTCCGCCGTTGCGCCTTCCGCGAACGAAGGCAACAGCTGCTCGGAATAGAGCTCCGCGCCTTTGCCGGAAGTGCAGATGAGACCGTCGCCGGCGCGCCCTGCGTACTTCGCAACCTGAGGACCGCCAGCTCCGACGTATATGGGAATCGGCTCAATGGGCTTGTCATAGATCGTCGCGTTTCGCGTGTGGTAATACTCCCCGTCGAACGTCACGCTCTGCTCGGCCCACAGCAGCTTGATCAGCTTGATGGCTTCCCGCAATCGGGCGAAACGCTCCTTGTTGTCGGGCCATGTAATCCCGAGAGCGCCCTCATTGAGATGCTCTCCCGTGCCGACACCCAAGATCATCCGTCCTGGATTCAACGACCCCAACGTCCCAAACGCCTGCGCGACGATGGCCGGGTGATAGCGAAATGTGGGCGTTGTGACCGAGGTGCCGAGCTGGACTCGCCTGGTGCGTTCGCCCGTGGCGGCGAGCCAGGCAAACGCAAACGGCGCGTGGCCGTCCGAGTGGCGCCAGGGCTGGAAGTGGTCGCTGACGAAAACGCTGTCGAAGCCGCTCCGCTCGGCGTCGACCGCGAAATTGAGAAGCACGCGTGGTGCGAATTGTTCGGCCGAAGCCTTGTACCCGAGCCGCAGCATGTATATGTGGAACTCAGCGCTTGTAGTAACGCTTCCAGCTGAAGCCGATGCCACCCGCCGCGGCCGCCACCAGTACGACCACCAGCGCGATCAGGCTGCGGCTGTCGAAGGCCGCAACCGCGGTGACTATCATCACTGTCAGCACCCCGACCGCGAGCAGCATGATGGCGACCAGGGTGGCGGCACGGTGGATCTTCACGCCGTTAGCTTAGTGTCCTCATGGAAGGGCCAAGGTTCGTGCATCTGGAGTCGGTGGGATCGACCCAAGACGTCGCGCGCACGCTGCCGATCGGGTCGGTGGTTATGGCCGATTACCAGACTCACGGCCGCGGCCGCCTTTCGCACCGCTGGGACTCGCCACCCGGCTCAGCGCTTCTCGTTTCCTTCGTCCTCCAACCAAATCCCCTGCTGAGCCTCGCCGCCGGAATAGCGGCCGCCGAGGCGTGCGGCCGAGGCGTTCGATTGAAATGGCCCAACGACCTGCTCCTCGACAGTCGCAAGGTCGGCGGGATTCTTGTCGAGGCATCGGCTTCGCGGGCGGTATGCGGCATCGGGATCAACCTCAGTTGGGCGCCCGAGGACGCTGCCAAGCTCGACGAGCCTCGCGCTGAGCTGTTGGAGCGGCTGCGCGCGGGCATGGAACGTTGGGCGTCGGCGCCGGCCGCCGAGGTCGTCGCCCGCTGGCGCGAGCTTTCCGACACCATCGGCCAGAAGGTTCGCGTGGAGCTGCCCGATCGCATCGTTGAAGGAACCGTTCAGGACATCGACGAGGTCGGCAACCTCGTCGTCGACGGCACACCGATCAGTGCAGGGAGCGTGACGGTTCTAGGCAGCTGATGTCAGCGTCGCCAGCTCGGGCAGGACTTCACCCGCCCGCCCGCGGATGACGACCTCCGCGATCCGGTCCAGCGGCGTCGGTTCGGCGTTGACCACGATCAGGGTCGCGCCGTGGTCGACGGCCGCCGACGGGATGTGCGCGGCGGGGTACACGACGAGAGAGGAGCCCACCACGAGCATCACGTCGGCCGCCCTCGCGAGCGCGAATGCTTCCTCGACAGCGGGAATCGGCATCGCTTCGCCGAACAGAACGACCGTCGGCTTCAGAAAGATGCCGCCGCACATCTTGCAGCGCGGGGGCATCTCAAGTTCCAGCCGAGCCTGAACGTCGGCGCGACTTTCGCGCGATCCGCAATCGAGGCACTGGACGGTCCGGCCCGAGCCGTGCAGCTCGATCACGCGCCGGCTGCCGGCGTCTTGATGCAGCCCATCTGTGTTCTGGGTCACGACCGCGATCAATCGGCCCGCTCTCTCCAGCGCGGCGAGCGCATGGTGGCCCGGGTTTGGCCGAGCCGCGAGCACCGCCGGACCGCGTTCCTTCGCGACCTTCCAGTACGCGCTTGGATCCCGCAGGAAGTTGTCGATCGACGCCACCTTGACCGGGTCGTACTGAGCCCAAAGACCGCCCGCACCGCGAAAGGTTGGGATGCCGCTCTCGGCGGAAATGCCGGCCCCCGTGAGCGCGACCCCCGCACGCGCCCGTGCCATCAGCTCCGCGGCGCGTTCGACGCTCATCGTTTCTGGGCCGAGTAAGCCGACATCGCCGCCTCGGTGGGGAAGGGCACCCAGGGCGACGACACATCCTGGCGAATCGCGCTGACACGAAACACCCTGAAGGTCTCCGCCGACTTGCCCTTGAGCTGGATCCCTGGCATCTGGTCGACGGCGACGAAGTCTGCACACGCGTCGAAGGTCGGCTGGCCGATGATCACGGTGAAAGCCTGCGCAGCTCCGCAAAAACGAGCCGCTGTGTTGACGGTGTCGCCCAGCGCCGTGTACTGGAGACGGTCTTTCGTGCCCATATTCCCAACCACTGCCGGCCCCGTGTTGATGCCGACGCCCCAGCTGATCGGCGGCAACCGCTTGGCCACCAATTTGGCCACCACCGACGGGGCCTCGTTCACCAGGTCGTACGCGCAGCGCAAGGCGAGGAGCGCATGGTCCGGCTGTTCGACTGGAGCATTCCAGATCGCAACGATCTCATCGCCGACAAACTTGTCGATGGTTCCGTCCCACTTGAAGATGAGAGCGCTCATCTCCTCGAGGTACTCCTGCACCACCGCGAGCACATCCTCGGCGCGCATGGCTTCCGACATCGCGGTGAAGCCGCGGATGTCGACGAACAGCAGCGTCAGGTCGCGCCTCTCGCCGTGCGAGATGATCTCGTCGATCGATTTCGACGCCGTGAGCTGTCGGGCGATCCTGGGATCGACGTAATGGCCGAAGATCAGCTCCACCTTGCGCCGCTCGCGCTCCTCGAGCACGTAGCGGGCTCCCAGCGAGAACGATGCCGCCAGTGCGATTGCGATTGGAGCATAGAGGGGATCGCTCAGGTAGCCGTTCTGTCCAAGCACGATGGTGATGGCGAAGTAAGCGAGCAGGATCACCGCTGTCAGGAGCATCCCGCTGCGAAACGACAGCACGTAGACGACCAGGCCCACGATCGTCGATAAGAGAAGGATCGCGAGGTACATCGAGACTGGCGGCTGCTCGTGGATGTACCGATCCGACAGGACAGTGCTCATGGCGTCGCCCATGATTCGGTAGCCGTAGTTCTGGTTGTCGAGCATGCATTTCTGCCGGGCGGGCGGGCAGAAGCTGCGGTCGTGCGGAAAGCTGACCGCCTGCGAGTAAACATCGCCCGCATCGATCAGCTTCAGGCCGACGACGACGATGTGATTGGTAATGGCCTCGGGGTGCGGGCAGCTGGCATTGAGGGCGTCGACGTACGGGCAGGTCGGGCTTCCGCCCTTGGTGAAATTGATCAGCATCTGGTTCGCGACAAGCGGAATGTGATGCGGCCCGAAGACGGCCTCGGTTCCAGCGGCGTTTACGGAAAGGGTCGAGTTGATGCCTTGTGAGATCCTCAGCGCTTGCAGGAAAGCCGGCTCCTGTGCTTCGTTCTGAGGACACGTCTGGGTGGGATGAATCTCCACTCCTCGGATCGAATCAGCGGCGTCGGGGGTCGCAAACCCGCGCTCGCCGACGGCTGCGGCGAAGTTCGCGAACTCGGGCCGGGGCCTGTCGTCAGCGGTGCAGACGAGGACCACCTTGCCCGCCGACTTGATCGCCGATGAGAGGTCGGCATCAGTGTTGTCGGTGGGAAATTCAGGATCGAATCCAGTGTCATGGTCGAGGACGATGTCGAACAGGATCACCGTGGGGTGAAGGCTGGCGAGGTAGTTGATCACCTTCGCGTGATAAGAGTTGAGCCACGGGTAATTGCCGAGCCGGTCGTTGGATTTCTGGTCGATCGCGACCAGCGTTATGCGCGGATCAGGCGAGGGAGCGGGAAAGAGCTGATCCTGGGCCGCATCGAATGATCTGTTGATCAGGCCGAAGTAACCGAACGCGGTCACCAGCATGCCCGCGATGAGGCCCGCAAGCGCGAACCGCCAGGCCAAGCGCCAGTCGCCGACCCGCTCGCGGACCATGCGCCGCTATGTTAGGTGTCGTGCGGCTGGGCGTCCTCGAATCGCGGCGGACGCTCGCGATCTACATCGCGGCCGGCGCATCGTTCGCCGCGCTTTCTGCGCGCGGCCTCACCATCCCGCTCTACGCGCACGGGCTGGGCGCGGATCGATTCCAGGTCGGCGCTCTCTTCTCGGTGGGCACGCTGGCTGCCGCCCTTCTCTCGTTGCCTTCCGGACTTCTGATCGACCGCTTCGGCGCTCGATCGCTGCTGATCTTTTCGCTCGTCGTCGCCGCGGGCTCGCAGCTCGCGGCCGCCGCCACCACCACGGTCCTCCCGCTGTTCATCTGGCAGATCGTCGGCGGACTTGGTGGCGGCGCCCAGCAGGCGGCGCTGTTCTCAGCGGTGACCGAATCGGTGAAGAGCGGCCGGCTCGGCCGCGCGATGGGGTGGCTCACCTTCTCGATGCAGGCGGGTTTCTTCATAGGTCCGTCCATCGCCGGCGTGCTGCTGAACTGGCTCGATATCCGGACCGACCTGGCGGTGACGACCGCGCTGCTCGTCTTCACCATCCCTGGCGGCCTGGCCGCCAGCGGTACGCGCCAATCGTCGCGGCGCGGACTTGCGCTGCGTGAGCCGCTTCGCTCGCTGTTCACCCAAACGGCTTTCGTACCAGTCGTGATCGGGCTGGTTGCCGCCTCGCTCGCCTGGGGCACCGTCGGCGCGTTTCTTCCGATCTTCGGGAAGGAAGCCTTGCGGCTGCCGAGCGCGCAGGTCGGCTTGCTACTCGCCCTGCAGGCTGTGGCCAACGGCGCCTCGAGAATCCCGGGCGGGATGCTGGTCGACCGCGCCCGGCGCCGCTGGCCGATCGTATTCGTCGGCGTGGTGGTCTGGTCCGCGGCGGCTGTCGTCCTCGGCCACCTGACCGGCTTTTGGGCGCCCGCGATCGTGCTCGTGGCAGCGACGCCGTTCATGGCCACGGCCTTCGTCGCGATGGGAGTCGTCTTCGCCGACCTCTCGGCGGCATCCACGCGCGGCGTGACCATGGGGATTTACGGGACCGTGCTCTTCTTGGGGCTTTCCGCCGGACCGCTGTTGTTCGGCCCGGTGGTGCAGAACTACGGCTACGCCGCTGGGTTTACCGCGTGCTCCGCGGCCGCGGTTGCCCTGGCGATCGTGATGGCCGCCTTCCACGCGGAGCCCTTGCGCCGGCGCGCCGCGGTGCGGATGCCTCCACCGGCACCCGGGACTTGATGAACTCATCGAGCACATGGCGATGGCTTGGAAACGCGAGCGGCGGAAGCGCGTCGATTGGAAACACTCCGACCTCGAGCATCTCGGAGCCGGGCCTTGGAGTCGCACCGTCGGCGAGGCGTCCCCGGTAGGCGATCCCGACCATGCTCGGCGCATCAGTCTTCGCGATGTGATACACGCCGATCAGAGACGTCAGCTCGACGGCCGCGCCGATCTCTTCCATGCACTCCCGCACCGCCGAGTCGGCCGGGTGCTCGTCATCGTTGACAAACCCGCCGGGTAGGCACCACAAGCCGTAGCCGGGATCGATCGCGCGGCGGCCGAGCAGCACGCCGCCATCAGTCTCGACGACGACGGCCGACGCCACTTTGGGATCGCGCCAGAGCACGAAGTCGTCGTGGGGACAGGCCTCGAGCTCGCGACCTTCGAAGAGCCTTGTCTCGAGCTGGGAGCCGCATCTCACGCAGTAATGAGCCATCGCCCACGAATCTACGCGTAGCCAGCCGAAGCCGAGTGGAGGCTTAGGCCGGATTACTCCGGCCGTCTCCCCGCGCGCCACCTTCCAAACGCCGCCAAGCGTGGCCGAGGAGAGGGGAGCGTCCGCGGCGGGGGACACCTGTCCCCCCGCGAATTAAGCCGAGTGGAGCCTTAGGCCGGATTTACTCCGGCCGTCCCCCCGCGCGCCACCTTCCAGGCGCCGCCAAGCGTGGCCGAGGAGAGGGGAGGGTCCGCGGCGGGGGACACCTGTCCTCCGCGCGAATTAAGCCGAG
>DATNOD010000082.1:0-10332 GCA_035601515.1 Candidatus Eiseniibacteriota bacterium
CCCTCCGTCGGCTTCAAAAGCGGCTGCGGACGCGCCGCCCGCGAGTCTCATCGCCCAATCGAGGGCCCGGCTCGCGAGCACCGCGCGGCTTTCCTTGAGCAGCAGCGTGTCCTGCATGAAGGCTCGCAAGCCTTCTTCCTCGGACGCACGCCATTCGCGGCGCAGCCACGCCGGTGGCGAAAAGCTGAAGTAGAGCAGCGGCACGATCGCGAGCACGACGACCTGGATCGCCAGTTGCACGACCAGGTTCGACGCCGCCGCGCCGGCCGCGACCGCGAACACGAGGATGGCCACGATGCCGGCGAAGCCAAGGCTCAAAGACCTGAGCCGCCAGGCCTGCACGGCGGGCAGTGCTCGCGCCACGAGCCAGAAGCGAACGATCGGCTCGATCACGAGCGCGGACCAGACCAGCACGAGCAGGATCACCGCGCCCAACGCATACCTGGGGCCTGCGAAGTAACGGGCGGCGAGGAATAGCCCACTGGCAGCCGCCACGGCCACGACCGCGACGGCATGCCAGGGGTTGGGAAGGGGGATGATCGAGTCTCGATAGCGAAGCAGGGCGTATCCGCAGCCTAGAAAGGCGATGAGGCTGACCTCCGAAAGGAGGGGCGGCGTGAAGTGCAGGACAGCTGGGATACGCCCGAGTAGCGATACCGACGACAGGAGGACGATGGCCAGGGCGAGGAAGCCGAGAGGGCGGTCCCGCCGCCTCGCCCAGCCGATTCCGACCGCGACACCAAGAACGATGAAGGCCAGCGCGTCCACGTTCTGCATGAACGCGACAACGCCGCTCATCGAGCCGGCCTCATGCCGCACCGAGGCGGTGAATGGCCGGGATCTCACAGGTGAAAAGGCTGATGAGCTCTGGGTCCCACTGCCTGCCCGCGCCGCCGGTGAGGACGGCGAGCGCCTCGCGCTCCGACATCTTCGACCGGTATGGGCGGTCGTTGGTCAGCGCGTCGAATGCGTCGCAGACGGAGACGATCCGCGCCAGCAGCGGTATGGCCGTGCCTCGCAGGCCGTCGGGGTAGCCACGGCCGTCCCACGCTTCGTGGTGGTGGCGGACGATCGGCAGCAGATCGGAGCCGGAGCGCAGCGGGCGGACGATGTTCTCGCCGATTTCGGGGTGAGCCCGCATCAGCACCAGCTCGTCGGCGTTGAGTGAGCCAGGTTTGAGCAGGACGGCGTCCGGCACTCCGATCTTGCCGATGTCATGGATGATCCCGCCGCGATACAAGGCGTCGAGGTCCCCGTCCGGCAGTCCCATGCGCGAACCCAGGTACCGAGCGGATTCGGCGACGCGATTCGTGTGCCGCTCGATGTACGAGTCCTTGGCCTCGACGGCCGCCGCGAGACTGAAGATCACCTGCTCCGCGCTGTCCAGGCGGTCGTACACCGCCTTCAAGCGCAGAGCCGAGCGGACCCGGGCGACCAGCTCGAGGCGCTCGACGGGCTTCGACATGAAGTCGTCCGCGCCCGATTCCAGGGCCATGACGCGGTCTTCGGACCGATCCAGAGCGGTGATCATCACGACAGGGACGAGCCGAAGCGCCGGGTTGGCCTTGATGCGCCTGCACACCGTGTAGCCGTCCATGCCCGGCATCTGAACGTCCAGGAGGACGAGGTCGGGGGCGGAGGACTCGATCGCCGCCAGGGCGCTCGGTCCGTCGCCCGCGAGCCGGACGCGGCATTCGACATCGGCCAGGCACGCCTCGATGAGCTCGCGGTTGGCGGCACTGTCGTCGACCACCAGCACCGAGGGCATGGATCGGCTCGACTTCCCGTTCTGATGCGGGCGCGCCAGCACGACCGAGTCCGGGCGTTCGCGATGCACCCACGCCGCGGGCGTCAGCGCGGCGACGAACTGGCTCGCGCTGCCGAAGCGTTCGATCGGGGACTTCGCCAGCCCTTTGCGCAGCGCGTCCTCGACGTGGCTGGACAGCTCGCCCACGAGCTCTCGTGTCGGGGGCACCGCCTTGTTGATGTGCGAGAGCAGGACCGCCGCCGGCGTCTCCGCCTCAAAAGGAACGCGGCCCGTGAGCATCTCGTAGGCGACGACCGCAAACGAGTACCGATCGCTTGGCGGCCCGATCGGTTCGCCGGCGCCCTGCTCAGGCGACATGTATTCGGGCGTCCCCAGAACGGTGCCGCTGGCGGTGAGCTTCCGGCCTGAGTCGGCCATCTTCGCAAGGCCGAAATCGGCGAGCACAGGGGTTCCGTCGGTGTGGATCAGGATGTTCGACGGCTTGATGTCGCGGTGGAGGATGCCCTGGGCGTGCGCGTGATCGAGCGCGCTCGCGATCGGCCGCAAGAGCTTGATCGTCTCCTCCAGCTCCATCGGCCGGCCCAGGCGGTCCGCGAGCGTGCCGCCTTCCACCAGCTCCAGGACGAGGAAGGTGACACCACCCTCCTGGCCGAAATCGAAGACATTGAGGATGTTGGGGTGGTTCAGGCGAGCCACCGACCGCGCTTCCTGCTGGAAGCGATCGCGATAGGCGTCATCCTCGGCGAAGAAATCCGGCAAGACCTTGATCGCGACGTCGCGATCGAGAGCGGCGTGGTGGGCCCTGTAAACGGTTGCCATACCGCCGCGGCCGATCTTGCCGACGATCCGGTACGGACCTAGTGAGTAGCCGTCAGGCAGGCTCACGGGTTCTCTCTCACCCGCACGACCATCGCGAGCAGAGGCACATATATAACGACGCGCGCGTGCGCGAGGTACGAGAGCGGGGCCGACAGCCCAGAAACCCAATCGCGGGCTGCGCTGATGAGGCTCGAATCCAGTATCGCCAGGATCGCGACAAGCCCCGGCGCTGAAATCAGCAGAGCTGCCGCCAAAAGCACGGCCAGGATTGCTGCGGGACGATGTCCTGCAGCCACGGCTGTCTGGGTCCGAAGGTATCCGCCCATTTCTCGTCGCCCCCATCCCTGGCCAACGACGATCTGAGACTAGCCCTGGATTCCCAACAAGCCACTATTCCGTGGGATGAATTAACGCCCCAACCGGGTGAATTTACATACCCGATTGGGTCGAGTAATCGCTTAATAGGGTTGGCCTCAGAGCCAGCCTTCGCGGGTCGCCTTGTGCGCCAGCTCGGTGCGATTTTCGACTTCGAGCTTCTGCAGGAGCTGGCGAACGTGGAACTTGACCGTGTTGGTGCTGAGGTGGACTTTGTCGGCGATGTCGCGGTTCGAATCACCCTGGACGACCATCGCCAGGATCTCCTTCTCGAGCCGGCTCAGGTCCGGGGCGGGCGACTTCGGCGCTGCCGCCGGAGCTTTCTGCAGCTGGTCGTACATGTCCGCGTTGTCGATGGCGATGGCCGCTTCACTGCCGAGGGAGTCCAGGAACTCGAGCCATTCCTGGTCCGGCTCGAGCGGTTGCCGGTGGAAAACCTCGAGCACGCCGGTGAGCTTTCCTCGTGCGATCAACGGCACCGCGCCATAGGACTTGAAGCCCTCTCGCGCGAAGAGCGAGCGCCGTCGAAACTGGCTGAAGGCGCCCAGCGCGGTGACCGTCTCCATGCGGCGGCCCACCAGGGTGCGACCGGGAAGGCTCTCATCGACCGGCAGGCGGTAGTCGGGGATGGAGGTGGACTGAAAGCCGGTGCTTGCGACCGCGACCAGGTTCCCGTCCTTCTCGTCGAGCATCAGGATGTCGGCGGCGTCGATTGCGAGCCCGGCTGTGACCTGGTCGAGGATCACGCGCAGCGTCAGGCGGAGGTCAGGGCTGCCCGTTATCGCCAGGCCCACGTTGCGAAGGGCGGTCAGGCGCTCGAGGCGGCTGATCGCATCGACATAGAGCTGTGCGTTCTCAGCGGCGACGCCTGTGCGGTCGGCGACCGCCTGCAGCCAGCGGACGTCATGCTGCGAAAGTGGGTTGGACGTGCGCCGCTCGAAGAGCCCGAGCGTGCCAACCGTGGCTCCGCGAGCGCGCATGGGTACAACGAGCACGCCGAGATATCTGATCGGCGTGGGGAGGGGCGGCTGGTGCTTGTCGAGGTATTCGCGGATGCCTTCGCGAAGCATTCCGAGGAATTCCTCGTAAGGGATGCTCGGGATGAGCACCGGCTCGCCTGACTCGATGACCTGCGTGGCGAGGGTGAACGTCGGTGAGCTTGGCGACAGATGCATCTCCTCGACGTAGCGGGCGATCAGGGGGTCGGAGTCGTTGGCCGCCACCACTCGCGAGGTGCGCGGATCCTTGTTGATCAGCGAAGCCACCCACGTCCCGGGGCGTAAACGGCTCAGCGTTCCGGTCACCGTCGTGAGGATGGTCTGCGGGTCGAGCCTGACCGCCGCCAGCTGGTTGGTCACCTCGGCGAGGGCATCGTCGCCATATCGAGCGCGCGGAAGGCGGGTGTCGGTGAGGATCCTGCTCACATCCGTGAACGTCACCAGGACCCGCCCACCGTCTGGGACAGCATCGACCTGGATCCACGCTTCGTCGCCGTCGGGCCTTGCGACTCGAGCCACGGCTCCCCGCTCAGGTTTCCCGCTCCGGATGGCAACCATCGCCGGATGGAGAGTCTCCGGGTCGGGCCACCCGGCCGTGTCGGTGCGGAACCATCCGGCTTGGGCGGCGCTCGTTCCGACGATTTCGCTCTCCGAGGCGAAGCCCAGGATGTCGAGCGCGGTGGCGTTGGCACGAATCACCCTGCCGCTCAGGTCGTAAGCAATCAGGGCGCCCGGAAGCTTGTCGAACCCGGGATCGGATGCGAGGTCGAAGGTATCGTTCATGTTGGAATCGCCGGCCGCCCTAGCTGAGAACCAAGGATGACGAAAAGTAGTTTATTAAGGTCCCTCCAACTCGAGGCCGAGCATACTCGCCGAACCCACCATTTCCCCGCGAAGCTTGTCAATTCAAGGCGAGAACGTTGAATTGCTCCATAAGAACAGATCTTGGGGTTCGGACGTGAATTCGTTTCAAAGCGCGGAAATCGACGAGGCCATCGCCGGCGCGAAAGTCGCCGGCGGATACATCGGCAACCTCCTACGCAGCGAGCTTCTCAGCGTCGGTGTCTACGTGCTTCCTGCCGGCGGCACCGATGCGCAGAAGCCCCACGAGGAGGACGAGGTTTACTACGCGGTTCGCGGCCGGGCCAAATTTCGGGTCGGCTCCAAAGACCACCCTGTGGCGCCGGGTGCGCTTCTATTCGTGGCCGCGAAACAGGCCCATCACTTCCACGAAATCGAAGACGAGCTCGTCCTCGTGGTCTTCTGGGCGCCGCCGCACGACCGCTAGGGCGTGGCTGCCTCGATCAAAGCGCCCGACGAATCCGCATCCGGCAGCGGTTTGACCGGCACCAGGAACAGGGGCAGGGCGATCGCCACCACGACGGGAATGGCCCAGATCGCGGTCGCATATCCGAAGCGCGCAGCGGCGAGGCCGAGGAGGGTCCCCCCAAACGACGAGCCCAGGTCGATGCCGCTGTTCCAGAGTGCGCTGACGTTGTTGCGATGCGCGCTCGAACCTCGGGCGGCCATGGCCAGATACGCGGCCGTCTGCACAGCGCCGTAACCGGCGCCGAACGCGACGGCCGCGAAGATCACGACCACAGGGTTGGCGTGGCTCGCCAGGGCGACGAGGCCCACGAATGTGACCCCGATGCTGGCCGCCAGAACCAGCCGGCCCTGACGCCGATCGCCTAGTACGCCCGCGCCCCAGCGGCTCGCCGCGCGGGTGGCGCCGGCGACGAAAAGGAACACCGCCACGGAGCCGATGCCGGTCGCGGGCAGCGCAATCGGCGCGAACGTGATCACTGCCCCGAAGCTGGAGCTGACCATCACGAAACCGGCGAAGATCAGCAGCAACCCGGGTCTACGGAACGCGGAGAGCAGGTTTGTCGACGCTCCGGGCATCGGTGCGGCCGCACGCGGCAGTCTCAATACGAGCAGGGCTCCGAAAAGACCAAATCCGAACGCAACCAGGGCGCCGACCTCGACGTGGCCGGCCTCGAGCAATGCGACGCCCAGGGACGGGACCACGATGCCCGGCGCGCTCAGCGCCAGCCCGAAATAGCCGATGGAACGACCGCGCCGCTCGGGTGCCGCGACCTCGCCTACCAGTACGACCGAGACGACGATGGCCACGCCCATTCCAAGTCCGCGGGCGGAAGCGGCCGCGAGCATGAGCGCCGCACTGGCATCCGGCACCACGTAGACCAGGCTAGGCACGGCGGTCATCAGCTGACCACCGACCAGCAATCGCGATGACGACCAGTGCGACATGAGCCACGGTGTGAAAAGCTCCCCAACGACGGCACCGATGAAGAGCGCCGCGGTGGCCGCGCCCGCCGCGCCATGGGGTCCCGTTCGCTCGACGAGGACCGGCACGACGGGCAGCAGAACATTGAAGCTGATCGCGATCGAGGTCGCGATGCCGGCGAGGACGAGTGCAGGGCTCGGCGCCGGCGTGTGGCGACCTATGTGTCCACTTCCTGGAGGCCGTGGCCGCCGTGGTGCACGACCTTTGGCGGCGCTGGCTCGAGGTGAGCCTGGACGAAAGCGGTCGGGTCCACGAAGTTGTACGGAAAAGCGGGGAACCCGTCGCAGCGCGCTGGTGGTAGGGCGCCGTTCCACGTGTGCGAGTCGTACTCGCCGTTGAACACCGCGAAGTGAAAGTGCGTGCGGGAGCCCATGTCGGCGATGTCGGCGAAGACTTCTCCCCTGGTGACGACGGTTCCGACCGAATAGCCGGCTCGCGGCCAGACATGCCAGTACTGCGTGATCACGACGCCATCAGGTGTTTCATGGCGGATGAGGACTCCGCCGCGAAACGTGGGGTCGACGATGTAGCCGATGATCACGCCGTTCGCCGCGGCCATCACGGGCTGGATCTCCGTTTTGATGTCGACACCCGTGTGCACCCAGACCGCGCCCGAGCCGCTGCACCGACGGAGCACAGTGCCATTGCAGTAACGCCATTCGCTGCCGAACCCGAGACAGTGCGGTTCCCATGAGGGCAGGGGAAATTGGAAATAGTCGGCGGGCTGGGCGTCGGCTCGGATCGTGCTCGGAACCGGCGACCACGCAACCGTAAGCACGAACGCGGCAGCAATTGATGCCTTCGAAATCACGCTGAGCATTCCAAGAGATTAGGCGGTGCGGATGATGGCGGGCAGCGACCCGCCTTCGAGGATCGAATCGGCCATCAGGTCGCCAAGCACCGGCGCGAATTTGAACCCGTGTCCGGAGCAGGCGCTGATCACCGTCAAGCCGGGCAGCTCGCGAGGTGAGGTGACGAGGAACCGTTCGTCGGGGGTGTTGGTGTACATGCATACGCAAGCCTCGACGACGTTGTCGGTCACGCCGCGAAGGCTGGCGCGCGCGAAATCGCGGATCGGTTGCAGGTCGGGCTCGCCAACTTCACGGTCGATGGAGTCCGGATCGACGTCATCTCCTTCGTGGTGCCTGCCGAGCTTGACGCTGCGCCCGTCGGTGGTTGGAAAGCCGTATCGAAAACGGCCGTCCGCTGTCTCGCGGATGAAGACCGGAAAGCGCTCAGGGGCAAATGAAGCCGGGTCGTCGACCGAGAGCCATGCGATCACCTGGCGCTCCACCCTCAACGGCAGGCCAAGCGTGGCCATCAGGGTTGGCGTCCAGGCTCCGGCCGCGACCACCGCGCGCTGGGCGGCAAACCGGCCGCGTGAAGTCTCGATGACGACGCTCGCGCCGGAAACGTTGACGGACTCGACCTCGGTCTCGACCAGTAGCCGCGCTCCGAGCGCTTCGGCCCTTGCGGCCGCCGCGGCCACCGAGCGCTCAGGGCGCAGATAGCCTGCGTCCTCCTCCCGCACACCGACCTCGCCGCCCTCCAGCCGGTGCTGCGGATAGAGGCTCGTCATCTCGTCGACGTCGAGGAGGCGATAGGCGAGGTCGTTCTCACGCGCGCTGGCGAGCACTCCGGCCACGAGCTCTCCATGTGGCGGTCCGATTGCCAGTCCACCGGTGATGGTGAGGAGCTCGGCGTCGCTTTCGGTTTCGAGCTGGCGCCACAGCCGGTATGCGCGCTGCAGGAGGGGAACGTAGTCCGGGCTCTCGAAGTACGCGGTTCGGAAGATGCGCGTGTCTCCGTGCGACGAGCCGCGGTCGTGGCCGGGTCGGAAACGTTCGAAGCCGATCACCTTCGCGCCGCGGGCGGCCAGCCTCCACGCGGACATCGCGCCCATCGCTCCGAGTCCGATGACCGCGACGTCGGCGCTGTTGTCGGTCAACGCAAGGGTGGCTTGCCCGGCGGCGTTCGGCGCACCCGCTGGCCGAGCAACCGGGCGCACTCCCGCATCAGCTCCAGGATTTCGTTCTCGATATCGACCTCCCCTTTGCTGGCGCCGCAGAGGGTGCCGAAGAACTTGCCGTCAGAGGCAAAGACGGGATACGAGACGAAGGTTCGAATCTCGAGCAGACGCGCCACGCTGCTTCTGGGAAACGCTTTGGGCACGTCCTTGGAATAGTTGGGCGCGCCTTCGACGACGAAACGGCACACGGCTTCGGACCACGGCAGGGTCACCCCTTCGGGGATGTGAAAGATCTGGCTCGAGTTGTACGAGAAGAGGATGTACTGCTCGTCTTCCCTCAGCCTGGTCTCGGCCAGGTAGGTGGAGCTCAAGCCTGTCAGCTGGGCCAAGCGCTCGAGCAGTCCCCTGGCGACCGTCTCCAGGTCCTCACCCGCGGCCGCGGCCTCCGCGAGCATTTCCTTGGCGGTCTTTGCCATCCGTTTCCTAAGGTAGCCCTTAGGGGCCGAGCAGGTATCCGAATCGGCGCGGCAGTCGCGCGATTGCGCCGGCCAGAGGGTTCGGCTTGCGGCCCTGCTCTTCGGCCGCGTCCTTGGCGATGATCGCCCGGCGGATTACGGCCGCTCCCAGGGCGCGCCAGGGCTGAGGCGGAAACTCCCGCGCGCGCGTATTGACCATGGGCAGCCGAACCTCATCGCTGTCCGCGCCGGTGACCAGGTCGGCCAGCACTCGACCGGCGAGGTGTGAGGGTGCAACCCCGTTGCCCGTGTAACCGAGTGCGTAATGGATGTTCGTGTGGAGGCTTCCGAAGACGGGCAAGTGCGTCGCCGAGACGTCGATGGGCCCGCCCCAAGCGTCGACGATGGGAACGCCGGCGAAGCTCGGAAACAGCCGCCTCAAGCCTTCGGCCGCTTGCACGACAGCGCGTGCATCGCGGGTGAACACATCGCTCGTCGCCGTGCCCGCGCGCCCGCCGCCGCCGCCGAACGCGATGCGTCCGTCGGGCGTGGTTCTGAAGTAGCGCACAGAGGTGCGCAGGTCGCTCACGAGCTCGCCCGCTGTCCAGTGAACAGCTTCGAGGCGATCGGGCGCGGGCGCGGTGAGGACGATGTAGCTGCTCCAGGCAACGAGGCGCCGCCGAAGCTCGGGCCACTCCATCGCCCACGCGTTGATGGCGATCACCGCGTGCGGCGCGCGAACAATTCCGCGTGGCGTGACGGCGGCCGTTTGCGACCCCGGGATCAGCCGGCTCACCCGGGTCCCTTCGTGGATGGTCACGCCGCGCTCGAGAAGGACGCGACGAAGACCTCGCGCCAGTCGAGCGGGCTGGATCGAGGCGCCGTCCGGCATGAAAGCGCCGCCGATGAAAGCCGGTGAATCGCACTTCGCTCGGACCTCGTCGCCGGTGAGCGGTCGCAGCTCATCCTCGGCGCCCACCGCTTGCGCGAGACGAACCATGTCATCGCGCGCGGCCAGGTGCGGCTCCGCGGTGGCGGCGTACAGGTAGCCGGCCTTTCTGTACCAGGCGTCCACGTGGTTGGCGGTGCAGAACTCACCAATCGAATCGATGCCTCTGGAGATGGCTCGGCAGGCGCGCGCTGCCGGCTCTGCGCCGTACAGCGCGATGAGGCTGTCGAGCTCGTCCCACCAACCGCTCGCAAACCCGCCGTTGCGCCCGCTCGGCCCGCCGCCGCAAATGTCCTGTTCCAGGACCACGATTCCCAGATTCGGATGCGTCTCGGTCAGGAAGTAAGCAGTCCACAGGCCGGTGAACCCGCCGCCGACGATGACTACATCCGCGTTGAGGTCTTTGTCCAGGGCCGGGCAAGCGACTACGGGCCCTGCCGCCAGCGCTTCCCGCAGCCACCAGCTCCGCTGCCGCCCAGGCGTGAGCGCGTTGCCCGTGAGGTTCAAGCGGGCGGCGGTCTCAGACGCGGGCACTCGCAAAGTGTGCCAACTCTCGTGTGCGAGACTGGAGGTGGTGGCGCCTTCGAACGTTGCGGGGTTGCTCGACCGCGGCGCGAACGATCACCCCGCGCTCGTCATCCCCGACCGCGTCTCGCTCACGTACGCGCGCCTGCGCGAGCTGACCGAA
>DATNOD010000083.1:0-1602 GCA_035601515.1 Candidatus Eiseniibacteriota bacterium
GATCACCGTGCTGTTCGCCGATATCAAGGGTTCGATGGAATTGCTTGCCGACCGCGACGCCGAGGCCGCGCAGAAGCTCCTGTTCGACCCTGTGCTCGACCGCATGATCGAGGCCGTGCACCGCTACGAGGGCACCGTGCATAGGGTTATGGGCGACGGGATCATGGCCCTCTTTGGCGCGCCGCTCGCCGTCGAGGATCATGCCGTGCGCGCATGCTTAGCGGGACTGCGGATGCAAGAGACCGTTACCCGATATGCAGACGAGGTTCAGCGGTCTGACGGGGTGCAGGTGGCGATCCGGGTGGGACTCAACTCGGGTGAAATCGTCGTCCGCGCGATCGGCAACGATCTGCAGATGGACTATACCGTCGTGGGCCAGACGGCGCATTTGGCCAGTCGCATGGAACAGATGGCCAAGCCGGGTTCCGTGCTTACGACAGCGGACACGCTCCGATTGGCGGAGGGCTACGTCGCCGCGCAGCCCCTCGGTTCTGTGCCGGTTAAGGGACTCGCCGATCCGGTACCAATCTATGAGGTGACGGGCGCCGGGGCCGCGCGAACTCGCCTTCAGGCCGCTGCCGGGCGCGGCTTGACGCGCTTCGTCGGCCGCGACATCGAGCTGGAGCAACTTCTCCGCGCGCAGCGGCTTGCCGGCCACGGTCGCGGTCAGATGGTGGCGATCGTCGGCGAAGCCGGGGTGGGCAAGTCGCGACTGGTGCACGAGTTTCTCCATTCGCACCACACAGCGGACTGGCTGGTTCTGGAATCCAACACTGCTTCTTATGGTCGTGCGACGCCTTACCTGCCGGTCATCGAACTGCTCAGGCGTTATTTCAAGATCAACGTCCATGACAGCACACAATCGATAGGCGCGAAAATATCGGACAGGATCTTAACGCTCGACCCTGCGTTGCAGGACTCGCTTCCGCCGTTGCTGGATCTCCTCGATGCGCTGGATGGCGACCATCCGTTCCGGTCCCTCGACCCGCCTCAGCATCGGCAGTACACGTATCAGGCGGTCACCCGCCTGTTGGTGCGGGAGAGCCGCGTGCAGCCGGTCATCGCGGTCGTCGAGGACCTTCACTGGAACGACGCTCTTACTCTCGGTCTGCTGAACGAGCTGGTTGTCGCCGCGCAGAATGCTCGCTTGCTCCTCGTGGTTAATTACCGCCCCGAGTATCGGGACGAATCGGGGAACCGGCCAAATTACCACCAACTGCGTCTAAATCCTCTGGCCAGTGAGAGCCTTGCGGAACTCCTTCTGGCTCTGTTGGGCTCCGACCCGAGCCTCCCGGTCCTGAAGAGCTTTCTGGTGGAACGTGCCAGCGGAAATCCGTTCTTCGTCGAAGAGATCGCGCGTGCCCTGGTCGATACTGGCGTGCTCGAAGGCACGCGCGGCAGCTACTGCCTGGCGAGGCCATTCCCGAGCATCGAGGTCCCGCCCACAGTGCGGGCGGTGCTCGCCGCGCGTATCGATGCCCTGCCCGCCGCCGAGAAACGCCTGCTGGAGGAGGCGGCGGTGATAGGACACGACGTCCCATTCACCCTGTTGCATGCAATTTGTGGGCTGACAGAGGACAGGCTTCGCGGTCTGCTCGACAA